>NZ_JBHUZJ010000001.1:0-355678 GCF_042667685.1 Streptomyces sp. NPDC057302
CGGTAGCGACATCGCTACCGGGGCGGACCCGTATCGGTCGGCCGAGGTCGGCCGAGGTCAGCCGAACGTCACCGAGCTGATCCTGTCGTCGAAGCCGATGGCCGACAGGTCGGCCACGTCGCCGTCGATGACCTTGGACGTGCCCTTGCAGTCGGGGGACGTCCAGAGCTTCATCGAGCCGCTCACGGAGATGGACGACGTCACCTTCGGGCGGGCGACGTTCTGGCAGCCCGCGCCCGCCACGCCCTGCGCGGGGCCGTTGTCCGAGAACTTCGCGTCGTCGAAGAGGATGGCGCTGCTCGCGGGCGCCGCCTGGGGCTGGTCCGGCGTCCCGGTCGGCTCGGCGCCGGCCGGTGCGCCGGACTTCTGGCCGTCGGGCCGGACGCCGAACCACGTGCCGCCCACGCCCTGGCCGTTGGTGTCGCCTGGCTTGAGGTCCTTGCTGAAGCGGTAGACCGGCCAGCCGCCGACGGTGACCTGGCGGGTACCGTCGTCCCGCCTGACCACACCGACGTCCGACGCGTTCACGCCGTCGACGAAGATCTTGCTCCCGGAGTCCACGAGGACCGGCGGCCAGGTGGTGGCGCAGGCGTCGTTGCAGGTGGACCTGGAGGGTGACGCCGTGTCCTTGTCGAAGCGGTAGAGGGTGAAGCCCGACCCGTTGACGACGACCGGGTCGAGATCGCCCGCCCGGGACGCCGACAGCTGCACCCACTTGCGCTGCACCGGCTGTGACGCCGCCTTTCCGGGCGGGTTGGCCCAGTCCCCGGTCTTCTTGGGCGCGTTGTTCTGCCGCGCGGTGCCGGACTTCAGGGCGAGGTCCATGGAGCCGTCGGCGGCGGGCGCGGAGGAGGACGACTCGGCGTCCGGGGTCTTCGCGGTGCCGGAGCCGTCGTCACCGCCGCACGCGGAGAGCAGCAGGACCCCCGCCGCGGCGAAGGAGGCGAAGAAGGTGGTGCTCCTTGCGGTGTTCTTGCTGAACATCGGAGATCTCCCTATATCGGCGTTCGGATCACTTCGCGTCGCTTTGGTGCGTTCGAAGCGTGAATACGGACGCCGCTCGGCCCGGCACTCATCGATATGGCGACCGAGACCAAACCGAGACAATGTCTAAACTGGGATCATGTCCGGACGGTCTGCGGGGTCGCGCGCGAGGGTGCGCATGAGGCCGCGCGCGGGCACATGTGTCACTGCCATTCCCTATTACTGAAACGCGTTCTACTGTGTGCGCCGTCAAGCCCGAGCCCGGGGAGCCAGCGAAAGCAGGAGGGGCCGTGCACCTCGAATACACGCCTGAGCAGCGGGAGTTGCGCACAGAGCTGCGTACGTACTTCGCCGAGCTGGTGCCCGACAACGCGTACGCCCGCTACGCCGACCCCGCCACCCAGAAGCAGTTCTACCGCGAGACCATCCGCCGCCTCGGAGCCGACGGCTGGCTCGGCGTCGGCTGGCCCAAGGAGTACGGCGGCCGCGGGCTCTCCCCGATGGAGCAGTTCATCTTCTTCGACGAGGCCGCCCAGGCAGGCGTGCCCCTGCCGCTGATGGCGCTGAACACCGTCGGGCCGACCCTGATGCAGTTCGGCACCGACGAGCAGAAGGCGTACTTCCTGCCGAAGATCCTCTCCGGCGAACTCGACTTCGCGATCGGCTACAGCGAGCCGGACGCGGGCACCGACCTCGCGGCGCTCAAGACGAAGGCGGTCAGGGACGGCGACGAGTATCTCGTCAACGGCCAGAAGATCTGGACCACCAACGGCGACACCGCCGACTGGGTCTGGCTCGCCGTCCGCACCGACCCGGACGCCCCGCCCCACAAGGGGATCACCATGCTCCTCGTACCGACGAGCGATCCCGGCTACTCCTGCACCATCATCAACACCCTCGCCTCGCACGACACCACGGCGAGCTATTACGAGAACATCCGTGTCCCCGTCTCGCGCCGGGTGGGCGAGGAGAACAAGGGCTGGCGGCTCATCACCAACCAGCTCAACCACGAGCGCGTCACGCTCGCCGCGCACGGCACCATGGCGATCCGCGCCTTCCACAACGTGCAGCGCTGGGCCGCCGACACCAAGCTCGCCGACGGCCGCCGCGTCATCGACCTCGGCTGGGTCCGCCAGCGCCTGGCACGGACGCACACCAAGCTGGACGCGATGAAACTCCTCAACTGGCAGATGGTCAACGCCGTCCAGGAGGGCACCCTCACCCCGCAGGACGCCTCCGCCGTGAAGGTCTACGGCTCCGAGGCGCGCAGGGACGCGTACGCCTGGCTCATGGAAGTGGTCGGCTCGGCGGGCTCGCTCAAGGAGGGCTCCGCGGGCGCGGTCCTCCACGGCGAGCTGGAACGCGGCTACCGCAGCGCCGTCATCTTCACCTTCGGCGGCGGCAACAACGAGATCCAGCGCGAGATCATCTCGTGGATCGGGCTCGGGATGCCGCGGGTGCGCCGCTGACGCCCTGGCGCGAGGGTCAGGTGCTGCCCGGATCGTCCAGCAGGGCGATGCTCACGGTGACGCACTTGCCGACCGCCTCCTGCCGCGCCTCGAAACGCTGGGCCACCGCAAGCACGATCTCCAGCCCGTGCTGCCCCACCCGGCCCGTGTCGGCGGCGCGGGCCCTCGGCAGGACACGGCCGGAGTCCCGCACCGCCACCTCGACCGCCCCGGCGACGATCCGCAGGTTCACCAGGATGGGGCCGGGCGCGTACTTGAAGGAGTTGGTCACCAACTCGCTGACGACCAGCTGCGTCAGATCCGTGGCGCGCCGCGAGACCGGAAGGCCGTGGTCGGCCTGCATCCGGGCGAGGAAGCCCGCGGCCAGCTGCCGCGCCCGGGCGATGCACGTGCTGGTCCCGTCCAGCTCGAAGGCGACCTCCGCGGTCCCCGCGGTCTCCGTAGCCGGGTCGTCCGGCGCCTTGCCGTCGTCACGCACGGCCTGTACGTTACCGCCGCCACGCCACACGGGGCTCCGAATGTGCAAGCATCGTCAGCATGGCTGAGGAACGCATGGCTGGCAGTGAACGAGCGCAGCAGACTCATCAGTTCTCCATCGTGTCCACGCCGCTCGACGACCGGACGGTCCTGACGCTCGCGGGTGAGATCGACCTGGACACCAGTGCCCACGTCCGCCAGGCGCTCGAGTCCGTCGACGCGCCCGGTGCCCGCGTCGTCATCGATCTGCGACGGGTCACTTTCATGGACTCCAGCGGCATCAACGTCTTCATCGCGGGCCACCGGGCTCTCACCGCGGCCGGCGGCTGGCTGTGTCTCGCCGCCCCCGCGGAGTCCGTGGCCCGAACCCTGGAGATCGTCGGCATCGCCACCCTCATCGACATCTGTCCCACGCTCGACGAAGCCCTCGACAGGTGACGCCGGCCTCCCGGCGGCCCCGCCGTTCATGATCCGTGCAGATCCGCGGCGAGCAGCGCGATGTCGTCGTCCTTGCCCCTCCCGAACGTGTTCAGGAGATGGTCGCTGAGGTCCTGAAGCCCGGCCGGACCAGCGATGACCGCCTCCATGAAGGCGTCGAGCGTGGCGTTCAGCGACCTGTTGCGCACCTCGACCAGGCCGTCGGTGACGAGCAGCAGCCGGGTGCCCGGTGGTGTGGACAGGGCCGTCGGGGCGGGGTGGGGCGCACGCAGTCCGAGTATCGGACCGTGCGGAGTGTGGAAGCGCGCATGGCCTTCGGGGCCGATGACGAGCGGCGGGATGTGACCGGCGTTGGCGACCTGCAGACGCCGTCCCCCGGGCTCGACGAGGACCAGGCAGAGGGTGGCCGTCACGGTCGGCTGTGAGTGGGCCAGCAGGGTTTCCAGGCGGTCCAGGATCCGCTGCGGCGGGTGTCCCTCGATGGCGTAGGCGCGCAGCGCGTGGCGCAGCTCGCCCATCACGGTGGCCGCGCTGAGCGAGTGGCCGAGCACATCGCCTATGGCCAGCAACAGGCCGTCGGCGGTGGGGATCGCCTCGTAGAAATCGCCGCCGATCTCCGCGTTCTCGGACGCGGGCACGTAGCGGAAGGCCAGGTCGATGCCGTCGACGGTGGGCAGGTCGCTCGGCAGGAAAGAGCGTTGCAGGGCGAGGGCGAGCGTGTGTTCCTCGTTGTAGGTTCTCAGCGCTTCGAGGGCCAACGCGCAGGCGTGGGCCAGCTGTTGCAGGAGGTGCTCGTCGTCCGTCCCGGTGAGCGCGTCGGAGGGGACGGCGAGGCAGACAGGGGGGCGTCCGCGCTTGGTCCGGGCCGCCGCCATGGCGATGTTCCCGCCGAGGTGGTCCGCGCTCAGCAGCGCCTGCCACTGTCCCCGTGCGATCCGGGCGACCGTCGCACCGGTCCCCTCGCCCAGGTTCTGCTGGAGCAGCCGGTCGAGCACGTCCGGCCGGGCCGCCTGTGTCCGGGTCGGTGTGGCCGGTCCCGCACTCGTGCTGTGGACCGCCTGCCCTTCGGGCGAGAGGAAGACCGCGCTGGCCGGGGTCGACAGCAGACGCGCGGCGCCACCGGTGGCCGCGGAGGCGAACGAGTGGAAGCCGATGGCGCTGTAGACGGACATGGTCGCCTGGTTGAGGGTGAGGAGCCGCCGGGCGAGTTGCTCGGCCCGGCGCCGTGCTCTGGCGTAGCGCAGCGTGGCCGTGACCGTGGCGAGCAACTCCCCGGGGTCCAGGGGCTGGTTGAGGTAGGCGTCCGCGCCTCGCTGGAGCCCTTCGGCGTGATCCTCCGCGCTGACGGCCGACGCGGAGATGTGGATGACGGGCAGGGCGGCCGTGCGGCCGTTGCTCTTGATCTTCTCGCTCAGCTCGAAGCCGCTCATGTCCGGCAGACGCACGTCCACGATGGCGACCTCCGGCAAGGCGGCGCCTGCCGTGGCGAGATGCTCCAGGCCCTCGCCCGCGTTCCGCGCGCCGATCACGACGTGCCCGGCACGCGCCAGCCAGCTGGTGAGGAGGTACCGATTGGTCTCACTGTCCTCGACGATCAGGATGGTGGCGGGAGCGGCGTCCTGAGAGCTGTCGGTCACTGTGCGCCTCCGCCGGTTTCCTCGCCGCGGCCGTGCGGTCCGTCCACCGGGACGAGCACCTCCACACGGGTGCCGACCCCGGCAGTGCTGGTGAGTTCGAGCGTGCCCCCGAGCAGTTCGGTGAGGGTGCGGGCGTAGGGCAGCCCGAGCCCCGTCCCCGCGTGCCCGCTCTGGTGGGGGCCCCGGACCTGGTAGAACTCCTCGAAGACCCGGCCGAGTTCCGCTGCCGGGATACCGACTCCCGTGTCGGTGATCGTGACGCGCAGCGACGGCGACGACCGTTCGCCGCTGATGCCGACATCCAGCCGCACTTCACCCTCGTCGGTGAACTTGCAGGCGTTGGACATCAGATTGCGCAGGACGTGGGTGAGCAGTTTCTCGTCCGTGATCACCGTGGGGAGATCCTTCAGGTCCGGGGTGACGAGGGGGACACCCTTGGCTCCGTAAGTGCCCTCGAAAGTGGCGCTGAGCTGGGTCACGAGCAGACGCAGGTCGACCGGGGCGCGGTGGACGTCGAGCAGACCCGATTCGGCTTTGACGACGTCCAGAAGATCGCTGACGAGCGACAGGACGGTCTGCCCCGACGCCTCGATCAGCGTGATCTGCCGTCGTTGCTCCGGCGACACCGGTTCCGAACCGGGGTCCATCAACAGCCGGGCCAGGGCGACGACGGAGTTTATCGGCGCCCGCAGTTCGTGGCTGATGTTGGTCCAGAACCGTGTCTTCGCCTCGCTGGCCTCTCGGAGCAGGCGGGACTTCTCGTCCAGTTCCGAATGCAGGGCGAGCACACCGATGTTGGTGGTCTCCAGTTCCTTGGTGAGCTCGGAGTAGAGGGCGAGCACCCCCTGGTTGGTCTCCTCGAGCTCCTCGTTGAGCCGGAGCAGTTCTTCCCGCTGGGCTCGCGTCTCCTCCAGTGTCGCGATCAGATCCCGCGTCTGGGCCCGGAGGAAGTCGGCCTCCGTGGCCGGACCGGCCCGGCCCAGGGACCGGGCCAGGCGCTCATCCATTTCCGTGGCCGTGAGGTGGTTCGCCGGAAGCGGCTGGCGGATGGTGACGAGGCCGTGCTTCTCGTGGGGTTCGTACTCGATCACGACGAGCCTGGAGACCAGTTGCAGGGTCTCCACCGTCGGTTCCAGGCCACGGCCCCATTCGAGCGTCACGACGAGAGTGGGCTGCTCGCCGGACTCGGAACGGAAGGAGACGGTCCCCGGGCCGCAGCCGAGCCGGTCGCGGCCCAGCTCGCTCAGCGCGGTGGCGAGGCGGACCTGGTCCTGATGCTCGAGGCCGAGCGCCGCGGCAGCCCGCTGCGCCCCGCGTCGGAGCCGGAACACGTCCTGCGCCGATGCGAGGTCGAGGGACGTCGCCGTGCGCGGCCCGCGGTCGGCGGCCCGTGCCACGGGAACGTGTCGGGGAGAGTCAGCGGGCACGCTCGTCCCGCCCTTCGCCGGTCACCAGACCCCCTTCACCACCACCACGCTGGCATCGTCCCGGCGCACACCGGCTTCACGCAACAGCTGCCCGGCCATGACGAGCGGCGAATGGTGCAGAAGCCCGGGGAGAGCCGTGTGATCCCAGCGCTCGGTCAGTCCGTCGGAATGCATGGCCAAGGCGCCGCCTTCGGGCAGCGGCGCCTCGAAGGTCCGCAGACGGCGCATGTTCACGCCGACGATGCCGGGCACCGAAAGCAGCGTCGTGCGGGCGTCGTGACCGATGAGGAAGCCGCTGATGTTGCCGATGCCGCAGTACCGCACCCGTAGCGCCGCCGGTTCGATCCTGGCAACTGCCGCCGCGCCGCCCCGCGTTCCCCGCAGAGCGCGGTGGATCGCCCTCATGATGTCCTCGGGATCGGTGGCGGGCGTGTCGTGGAACGCCTCTACGGCCGCCGCGCTGGCGCGGGCCGCCAGCGGGCCGTGCCCCAGGCCGTCGCACATCATGACGAGAACGGCGGGCCGGTCAGAACCAGTTGCGGTGGATGCGCCCGTGCCCGTCTCCGCACCCGTCTGCGCACCCGTGTCCGCGTCCCTGTCCGCACCCGTGTCTACGTCCGTGTCGAGTCGGGCACTCCAGGCGTCACCACAGGTGATCTCACCACTGATCGGCCGTGTCACTCCCGAGACGCCCTGCCGCCCGGCCGACAGGGCCGCCGTCACTCCCTGGTCGTCCGCCTGGCGGGACCAGAACTGCGCCGCCATGACCGTCCCCTTGCCGGGCACGGAGTGGACGTCGAAGTGGTCGGCGAGCCTGACGACGGCACCGAGTCCGATGCCGAGCGTGCCGGCGCTGGAGGCTCCGTCGGCCAGCGAGGCGGACACGTCGACCATGCCAGGCCCCGAGTCGACGGTGACGAACTCGACCGCGGCTTCGTCGTCCGTGTGCAAGGTCCGCAGCAGCAGCGCACCGTCCGTGGCGTGGCGCTGGATGTTGGTGGCGGCCTCGGTGACGGCCAGGGCGACCTCCGCGGCGCGATGCGTGTCGAGACCGATCCTCCGGGCCAGCGCGGCCGCAGCTCCGCGAGCCGCGGTCGACAGGGAGGGACCGTCCCGGAACCAGCTCATGTCCCTGCTGGCCAGTATGATCCGCGTCTTCACCGGGCCCACTTGACGATGGTGACCGTGGTGCCCACGCCGGCCTCCGTCACGAGTTCGAACTCGTCGACGAGGCGCCGGGCGCCGCTGAGCCCCAGGCCGAGACCGGCTCCCGAGGTCCAGCCGTCCGTCATCGCGAGCCCCACGTCCGCGATGCCGGGCCCACCGTCCTCGAAGACCGCCGCGACTCCCTGGCGGCCGTCCCTTTCGACGACCCCTGCCGTGACGGATCCGCCACCCCCGTAGACGAGGGTGTTGCGCGCCAGTTCGCTCGCCGCCGTGATCATTTTTGTCTGGTCCACGAGCGACAGACGGCACCGCTGTGCCAGGGTGCGGATGGTCTGCCGGATGCTCACCACGTCCCTGTTGTGCGTGATGGAGCAGACCTGCGGCGCTTCCCCGGGCAGCCAGGGCGTGCTCACGCCTCGTCCGCGGGGGTGGAGCGCTGTAGTCGCGCCAGTCCCTTTTCGAGGTCGAGAGCCGTGCTCACTCCGCCCAGCGAAAGTCCGAGTTCGACGAGCGTGATGGCGACGGCGGGCCGCATCCCGACCACCACGGTCTTGGCGTCGAGCATGCGGGAGATGTCCGCGATCGTCGCCAGCATGCGCCCGACGAAGGAGTCGACGATCTCCAGCGCCGTGATGTCGATGATGACGCCCCGAGCCGCGCGGTTCACGATCTGCTCGGCCAGGTCCTCCTGCAACTGCAGGACGGTCTGATCCTCCAGGTCGAACTGGATGGACACCACCAGCACCTCACCGATCCGCAGGATCGGTACCCGCTCGGTCACAGCTGCCCGGCCTTGCGGGCGACCAACTCGACGCCCGATTTCTTCAGGGCCAGTTTGAGCGCGTCCGCGAGGCTCGCCTTGGTGACGATGCCGTCGAACTCGATGCCCAGCGCCACGATCGTCTGCGCGATCTGCGGGCGGATGCCGGAGACCGTGCACTCCGCGCCCATGAGGCGGGCCGCGACGATGGTCTTGAGCAGATGCTGAGCCACCTGCGTGTCCACCGCCGGTACGCCGGTGATGTCGATGATGGCCTGCTCGGAACCGGTGTCCACCAGTGCCTGGAGCAGCTTCTCCATGACGACCTGGGTCCGCGCGGAGTCCAACGTGCCCACCAGGGGCACCGCGATGACGCCGTCCCACAGCCGCACCACGGGCGTGGACAGCTCCATCAGCTGTTCGGCCTGCGCGGAGATGAGCTCCTCGCGGGTCCGTGTGTACGTCTCGATCGTGAACAGGCCGAGGCCGTCGAGCACGCGGCTGAGGCGTCCGAAGGCGCGGATCTCCTCGGGGGAGCCGTCCTGGAGCACGGGCTCCAGGACCTCCTTCAGCGCGAACAGACTCACCGCCGTCTCCGTGGGCGAGAAGCCCTGCCGCGCCCTGTTTCTCGACAACTCCGTCAAGAGGGCCCGCACTTCCGACATCTGCTCCCCGTGCACGTCACCGGCGCCCTGGCTCAGTGCCTGCAGCAGCGCTTCGTGCAACTCGCCCAGCTCGCGGCTCAGTTCGGCGACACTGACGCGACCCTTCAGCGTGCTCAGGACTTGCTGCACCCATTCCCCGGCCACGTCCCGGCCCTTGACCGACAGCAACCCCACCAGCTCGACCGCACTGCCCTGCTCAGCCACGTGACGACTCCCCATATTTGTCATATTCGGCTTCGCGCCGCAGCGTACGACACGGTGATATGGCGAGTGAGGCGATCCGGGGAAGCTCACCGGTACGGGTTCCGTCGCGCTGTCTCTCTGGTATGGCGCGATGTATTGACACGGCTCGAGGCGCGGGTCAGCATCTCTTCCAGATTAATTAACTATCTAGTGCGTTAACTGTGAGCGCGTGCCGGGTGCATGCCGCTCGCCCCTCGCCTCCGTCCCCGAGGAGTTCACGTGTCCGCTCACCCACAGCCCGACCAGGCGGCCGTGCCGCCTCAGGGCAGGCCACGCAAGGCCGCCTTCGCCGCCTGGATCGGCAGTGCGCTGGAGTACTACGACTTCTTCATCTACGGCAGCGCCGCCGCCCTCGTCTTCCCCAGGGTCTTCTTCGACCCCGACGACCCGGCCACCGCCACCCTGATCTCGCTCGCGACCTTCGGCGTCGCGTACGCCGCCCGCCCCCTGGGGGCCCTCGTTCTCGGCCACTTCGGCGACCGGCTCGGCCGCCGGAAGATCATGGTCTGGACGCTGGTCCTGATGGGCCTGTCCACCTTCCTCATCGGCTGTCTGCCCACGTACGCGCAGGTCGGCACCGTCGCTCCGGTGCTGCTCGTGCTGATGCGGGTGTTCCAGGGGCTGTCCGCCGCCGGTGAGCAGGCCAGTGCGAACGCGATGACCCTGGAGCACGCGCCCGAACGCCGGCGCGGCTACTACACGAGCTTCACCCTCAACGGCACCCAGGCCGGGCAGCTCCTCGCGACCCTGGTGTTCCTGCCGGTCGCGGCCCTGCCGGACGAGCAGTTGTACAGCTGGGGCTGGCGCGTTCCCTTCCTGCTGAGCGCACTCGTCGCGGTCGCCGGGTACGTCATCCGCCGCACCCTGGAGGAGACCCCCGTCTTCCAACAGGCCTCCGCCGACCAGGAGGTGGCCAAGATGCCGCTGGCGGAGCTGCTCAGGAACCACTGGGCCGCCGTGCTGCGGGTGGTCGCCGCCGCGCTCATCGCCACCGTCAGCACGATCTTCTCCGTCTGGGCCCTCTCGTACGCCACCAGTGACGCCGTCGGCCTTGACAAGACGGGCATGCTCTGGGTCGCGGGCAGCGCCAACGCGGTGGCTCTCCTCGCCATCCCGCTCTGGGCCAGGCTCTCCGACCGGATCGGCCGCAGGCCCGTCTTCCTCGCCGGCGCACTCGGCAGCGGGGTGATGATCTTCGTCTATCTGTGGGCGATCTCGACCGGCAGCTACCCGCTGGTCTTCGTGACCGGAGTGCTCCTGTTCGGCGTCGTCTACAGCGCGGCCAACGGCATCTGGCCCTCGTTCTACGGCGAGATGTTCCCCGCCAGGGTCCGTCTCTCCGGCATGGCCATCGGCACCCAGATCGGGTTCGCCGTCTCAGGGTTCGCGGTGACCTTCGCGGCCCAGATCGACGGCCCCGAAGGCGACGACTGGCTCGGCGTCGCCCTCTTCACCGCCGCCTTCTGCGTGATCTGCGCGATCGCCGTGGCCACCGGGCGCGAGACGCACCGCGTGCCCACGGCCGATCTCGGCCTGCGCCCCGACGACGCGAAGACACCGGCGGCGGCCCGTGCGGCGGCGGCGCACTGAACAGGACCCTCGACCAAACGCCGCCGCGTCGGCAGAGCGCCGCCCCGCCGGGCGCACCCTTTCGAGCCATGATCGACCGTACCCAGCCGACCCCCGGGAACTCTTGATGACCTCGTACCTCACCGGCCTGATCGGCTCCGGTATCGGCCCCTCCCTGAGCCCCGCCCTGCACGAACGCGAGGCGGACCGGCACGGGGTGCGCCTCGTCTACCGCACCCTCGACATCGACGTGCTCGGCGTCGCGCCCCAGGCCGTCGGTGAGCTGGTGCGCGCCGCCCAGCGCCTCGGCTTCGACGGGCTGAACATCACCCATCCCTGCAAGCAACTGGTCATCGAGCACCTGGACGAGCTCGCCCCCGAGGCAGCCGAACTCGGCGCCGTGAACACCGTCGTCTTCAGGGACGGACGCGCCGTCGGGCACAACACGGATGCCACCGGCTTCGCCCAGTCCTTCGCCCGCGGCCTGGCCGACGCCCCGACCGGCGACGTCGTGCAGCTCGGCGCGGGCGGGGCAGGCGCCGCGGTGGCGCACGCGCTCCTGAACCTCGGTGTCGACCGGGTCACCCTGGTCGACACCGACCGGGCCCGCGCCGCCGTCCTGACCGCCGCGCTGACCGCGCGCTTCGGGAAGGGCCGCGCGCTGTCCGCACCTGCCGACACCCTGGCCGAGCGCCTCGCCGAGGCGGACGGTCTCGTGCACGCCACACCGACCGGCATGGTCGCGCACCCGGGCCTGCCCCTGCCGGTCGCGCTGCTCGGGCCCGGCCTGTGGGTGGCCGAGGTCGTCTACCGGCCGCTGGAGACCGAGCTGTTGCGCGAGGCTCGCGCCATCGGCTGCCGCACCCTCGACGGCGGAGGCATGGCCGTCTTCCAGGCGGCCGACGCCTTCCGGCTCTTCACCGGCCTCGAACCGCACACCGCACCGATGCTCGCCGACCTCGGCGATCTGGCCGCCTTCCCGGCCTGACAGGAGAACAGAGAACATGCGGAAATCGATCGCCACCGTCTCGCTCAGCGGCCCGCTGTCCGAGAAGCTCACCGCTGTCGCCACCGCCGGGTTCGACGGCGTGGAGATCTTCGAGAACGATCTGCTCGGCGGTCCGCTCAGCCCGGAGGAGGTGCGGCTGCGCTGCGCGGATCTGGGGTTGGGCATCGACCTCTACCAGCCGTTCCGCGACTTCGAGGCCGTCCCCGCCGACACCCTGGCCCGCAATCTGCGGCGCGCGGAACACAAGTTCGCCGTGATGGAGCGCCTCGGCGCGGACCTCCTCCTCGTCTGCTCCAGCGTCGCCCCCGAGTCGGTCGACGACGACGCGCTCGCCGCCGGGCAACTGCGGCTGCTCGCCGAGCGGGCCGCGGATCACGGCATCCGCATCGCCTACGAGGCCCTCGCCTGGGGCAAGCACGTCAGCACGTACGACCACGCCTGGAAGATCGTCGAACAGGCGGACCACCCGGCCCTCGGCACCTGCCTCGACAGCTTCCACATCCTCTCCCGGGGCTCCGACCCCAAGGGCATCGCGGACATCCCCGGCGAGAAGATCTTCTTCCTCCAGCTCGCGGACGCACCGCTGATGGCGATGGACGTCCTCCAGTGGAGCAGGCACTACCGCTGCTTCCCCGGCCAGGGCGGCTTCGACCTTGCCCCCCTGGTGGCCGCCGCCGTACGGGCCGGATACCAAGGGCCCCTGTCGCTCGAAGTGTTCAACGACGTCTTCCGGCAGGCAGGCGCGGCCTCCACCGCCGTCGACGCGCTCCGCTCGCTGCTCCTCCTCGAGGAGTCGGCCGGTGTCTCCGTGCTCCCCGCCGCGCCCGCGCCCTCCGGCTTCGCCTTCGCCGAGCTGACCGCCGCCGACACCGAACCGCTGCGCGGCGTCCTGGAGGCCCTCGGTTTCGCCCACACCGCGCGGCACACCTGGATGCCGGTCGAACTGTGGGAACAGGGGGAGGCCCGGATCCTGCTCAACACCGGTGTCAGCGGACGCCGTCAGGATCCGGCGCTGACCGCCATCGGCGTGGAGACCGCCGAGCCGGACCGGGCCGCACGGCGCGCCGAGGCGGTGCTCGCCCCCGTGGTGCCGCGCCGTCGGGCGCCGCTCGATGCACCCCTTGACGCGGTCGCCGCACCCGACGGCACGGAGGTCTTCTTCTGCCGCACGGAGCAGCCCGACCACTCCAGCTGGACCGGCGACTTCACCGGCCTACCGCCGCGCGCCGCGCCGCCGGAGCGGGGCGAGACGGCCGGGGCCATCCGCCGCATCGACCACATCGCCCTCACCCAGCCCTGGCACCAGTTCGACGAGGCATCACTGTTCCACCGGGGCGTGCTGGGCCTGGAGCCGGACGGCAGCCTCGACCTGGCCGATCCCTACGGACTCGTACGCAGCCGGGCCGTCGCGTCACCCGACGGCGGTGTGCGCATCGTCCTCAACATCGCCCCGGCGCCGGACGCGGAGGGCGCCCGCCTCCAGCACATCGCCCTGGCGACGGACGACATCGTCGGCGCCGCCCGGCGCGTCCTGGACAGCGGCGCGGGCCTCCTTCCGATCTCCGCCAACTATTACGACGACCTCGACGCCCGGTACGAACTGGACCCGGAGCGCCTGGCCACGCTGGCGCGGCTCGGCATCCTCTACGACCGGGACGGGGGAGGAGAGTTCCTGCACTGCTACACCGCCACGGTCGGCCGCGTCTTCTTCGAGCTGGTGCAGCGCACGGGCGGCTACCGGGGCTACGGAGCCCAGAACGCGGCCGTACGGCTCGCCGCCCAGCATCTTCACCAGCACTAGCGGCCCCTTCACCGCCATGAGCCGGAATCCTCACCGGCATTAGACTGACCGGCGCCGATGAGTCCGCCCTGAGGAGCCGCATGGCCGCCGCCGTCCCCCCGTCGTCCCCGCCCGCCAAGCGCACCCGGGACGCGGCCCGTACGCAGGGGGAGATCCTCGACGTGGCCACCGAGGAGTTCGCGCGGATGGGCTATGCGGGGGCGAGGGTCGACGAGATCGCCGCCCGTATGCGGACCACGAAGCGGATGATCTACTACTACTTCGGCAGCAAGGACCAGCTGTTCACCGCGGTCCTGGAGCGTGCGTACAAAGTCATCAGGCACGAGGAGCAGCAGCTCGACGTCGGGCACCTCGATCCGGTGTCCGCCATCCGCCGCCTCGCCGAGCTCACCTTCGACCACCACGAGGCGCACCCGGACTTCATCCGCCTCGTCAGCATCGAGAACATCCACGAGGCGCAGCACATCGCCGCCTCGCCGAGTCTGGCCTCCCTCAGCTCCCCGGCGATCGACGTCATCGCCTCCATCCTCGAAGTCGGGCGCGAGGAGGGCGTGTTCACGGCCGAGGTGGACGCCGTCGACCTGCACGCGATGATCAGCTCGTTCTGCTTCTTCCGGGTCTCCAACCGGCACACGTTCCGCGCGCTCTTCGGCCGCGACCTCACCGAGGCGCCCCGCCGCGAGCACTACCGCACGATGCTGGGGGACATGGTCATCTCCTACCTGACCTCGGACCGCCCCGACGCGAACCACCCTGACACGGACCGGAGTTGACCCTGCGACGGCCGGCCCCGACCCCGACCCCGACCCCGGCCCTGCGCCCGCGTCACTGATCCCGGGCCGGGACCACCATCACCTCGGTCCCTGCCGCACGCACCGCACGCACCTGCTCGGCGGGCGCCGCGCGCTCCATCATCGCCCGCTTGACCTGCACCGTTTCCGGTGAGGTGTGGTAGCAACGGCCGTTCGTGACCGCCGTCGTGGACATGAACAGGACGTCGGCGCGAAAGGCGCGGACCGCGTCCGCCGTGTGCAGGCCCATGAAGGCACGAGGAGGGTCGCGGCGGCCCGCGCGAGCTGCTGCTTGGTCTGCGCCATGGTGGCCATGCGCTCCGCGACACTGCCGTGGAACTGCGCCGACGGCAGCCCCGTCGCACCGCCCCGCACCTTGCGCAGCCAGCCCTGCGCCTGAAGGGCGTCCAGATCGCGGTGCGCGGTCATGAGGCTGACGCGGAACTCGTCGGCGAGGTCCGCGGTCCGCGCTGAGCGTGGCGCGCACAGGTCGCGCACAAGGCGGCGGACATCGTGGCCGCGGAGGTCGGCCGCTTCCTGCGCGGTGACCCGCTCGCGCACTGCGCCAACCCCGCGGTGCTCAAGCTGGGTTGAGGCCCCGGTCGGCGGCGTAGCCTGCGATCAGGAGGTGGTTGTATGCGCGAGGCATCCTCGTCGGAGCACCCGGTGGCGGCGGACCCGGGGCTCTTCGGGCCCTCGTCCGTGACCTGGCAGATGCACGGCGACCCGATGATGTGGGTCGCCGGGATCCGCGCCCTGTATCTGCAGGCCCTGCATCCCCGAGCGGTCCGCGGCGTCATGCAGAATTCCGACTTCAGGAAGGACGCCTGGGGCCGCCTCATGCGCACCGCCAACTTCGTGGGCACCACCACGTACGGCACCACGGAGGTCGCCGAACACGCGGGCGCCCGCGTCCGCAAGATCCATACGATGCTCAAGGTCACCGACCCCGGCACGGGGGAGCGGTACGGCGTCGACGAGCCCGAGCTGCTGCTCTGGGTGCACTGCGCCGAGATCGACTCCTATCTGCACGTCGCACGCCGGTCGGGGTTCCGGCTGACCGACGCGCTCGCCGACCGGTATGTCGCCGAGCACCGGGAGAGCGCCCGCCTGGTCGGCCTCGACCCCGCCGACGTTCCGGCGTCGACCGCCGCACTCGCCGCGTACTTCGAGCGCGTGCGGCCCGAACTGGCCGCGGGAGCCGAGGCGCGCGACGTCGACGACTTTCTCCAACGTCCCCCGACGCACGTCCTGTTGATCCCGGCGCGTGCCCTGTTGTGGCGGCGCGTGGCGAATCTGGCGTACGCCTCGCTGCCGCCGTACGCCCACGAGCTGTACGGCAGGACGGCCCCGCCGCCCGCCACCGTGACCCGGCGGCTCGTCACCACCGGCACCATCCTGCGCACCGTTCCCGCGCGTCTACGCTGGCAACTTCCCCCGAAGCACATTCTGCGCGCCATGGCCAGGCTCGGCCCCGGCACCCGGCCTGCCCCGTACAAACTCGACAGGCGGGCAGCCATACTGGACGGGCCGGGGAGGGCGAAGCGAGGCAACGGGGGCGACGGCGGGAGATGGCGGACACCAGGCTGATCCAGGGCCGGTACCGGCTGCTGGACCTGATCGGGCGCGGCGGCATGGGCGAGGTCTGGCGTGCGCGCGACGAGTCCCTCGGCCGCAGGGTCGCGGTGAAGTGCCTCAAGCCGATGGGGCCGCAGCACGACCAGTCCTTCACCCGCGTGCTGCGCGAACGCTTCCGGCGCGAGGCACGCGTCGCGGCGGCGCTCCAGCACCGGGGCGTCACCGTCGTCCATGACTTCGGTGAGCACGACGGCGTCCTCTACCTGGTCATGGAGCTGCTCGAAGGGCGCAACCTCAGCCAGCTCCTGGAGGACAACAGACAGCATCCGCTACCCGTCGACGACGTCGTGGAGATCGCCGACCAGGTCGCGTCCGCGCTCGCGTACACCCATGAACAGGGCATCGTGCACCGGGACCTGAAGCCCGCGAACATCATGCGGCTCACGGACGGCACGGTGAAGATCTGCGACTTCGGCATAGCCAGGCTCGGCCACGACATCGGCTTCACCTCGCGCCTGACCGGCACGGGCATCGCGATGGGCACACCGCACTACATGTCGCCCGAGCAGATCAGCGGCGCCCAGGTCGACCAGCGCAGCGACCTCTACTCCTTCGGCTGCGTGCTGTACGAGATCGCCACCGGGGCGCCGCCCTTCGATCTGGACGACGCCTGGGCGGTGCTCGTCGGCCACCGCGACACGGCGCCCGAGCCGCCGCGCACGCACCGCGACGAACTGCCCGAGTACTTCGAGGAGATCGTCCTGGACCTGCTCGCCAAGGAGCCGGACGAGCGGCCCAGCGACGCGCGCGAGCTGGGGCGTCGCATCGTCACGGGCCGCGCGGTCCCTTCGTACGTCCCGACCGTCCTCACCCCGCCCGTGCGCCGCCCCGAGCAGCCGCCCTCGCGCGAGCCGAGGCTGCCCTCGTGGACCCGCGGCATGACGACCGGCCACAAGGCCAACGGCGTGTCCGAGCTGCGGACCACACCGCCCGACACGGCGGCGGGCCTGACCGGCGAGTGGATCCCGCGCACCGACGCGCGCCGGGCCGCGACCCCGCGCCGTCCCGAACGGCCCACGCCGTCAGCCGAGGTGGTCGCCACCCTCGTCAGCCGGCACAACGCGGGCCTGAGCCTGGGGCGCCTTGGCCGCTGGGCCGAAGCGGGCGAGGTGCACCGCGCGGTGGCCGCCGAGCGGGAGCACGCCCTTGGCCCCGACCACCCGGACACGCTCGCCAGCCGCTACGAAGTGGGCTTCACCCTCAGCCGCACCGGCCGGGCCGCCGACGCCCTGCGCGAGTACGGCCGCGTCGCCCAGGGCAGGGAGCGCACCCTGGGCCCCGACCACCCCGACACCCTCGCCGCCCGGCAGGAGATGGCGTACGTCATGGGGCAGTTGGGACGGCACTTCGAGGCGCACCAGATGTACACGTCGGTGCTCGCCGTACGGGAGCGGGCCGCGGGCGCCGACCACCCCGACACCCTGCGCTGCCGGCACAACCTGGCCTACAACCTCAGCAGGCTCGGCCGCCTGGAGGACTCCTACCAACTGGCCCGCGAGGTGGCGACGGCCCGCGCCCGCGTCCTCGGCGCCACCCACCCCGACACCCTCGTCACCCGCTACGAAGTCGCCTACGCGCTGGGCCAGTTGGGGCGCTGGCCCGAGGCGCTCCAGACGTACCGCGAGGTCGCCGACGCGCGGGTGCGGGCGCTCGGCGCCGACCACCCCGACACCCTCGCCGCACGCTACGAGGTGGGCATCAGCCTCGGCAGGCTCGGCCGCAGCGGCGAGGCCCTTGAGCTGTACCGCGACCTGATCGACGACCGCAGCCGCGTGAACGGCCCTTCCGACCCCGAGACCCTGCGCGCCCGGCACGGCCTCGGCGTCAACCTCGGCCGCCAGGGCCGCTGGGAGGAAGCCCTGGCCGAGGCCCGTGACGTCTGCGCGATCCGCGAACGCGTCCTGGGCGGCGACCACCCGGACACCCTGGTCAGCCGCCGCGAGGTGGCCGTGGGCCTGGGCTGGCTCGGCCGCTGGGCCGACGCCCTGACCGAGTACCGCAGGGTCGCTGCCGCGCGTGAGCAGGTACTTGGCGCCGACCATCCCGACGCCCTGGCCAGCCGCAATGACGAGGCGCACTGCCTGGAGCAGCTGGGCCGTGGGACGGAAGCGGTGGAGCTGTACCGCCGGGTCGCCGCGCTGCGGCAGCAGCGGGCCTCCGGCGGGCATTGACTCGCTGGGGCGCGTCGGCTCGCGGGGCGCGTGGGGAGGGCGTCTTCGGTCCGTGGTCGACTGCCGGCGCGTCGTGGCCGGTCGCGCGCACGCGGCGGAGCCGCATATGTCACAGCCCCGCGCCCCTTCGGGGCGCTCTCGTGCTACCAAGAGCTATGCCTCCTCGCGATCGATACGACGCCGTCATCGTCGGCGGTGGTCACAACGGACTCGTCGCCGCCGCCTACCTCGCCCGCGCCGGACGTTCCGTCCTGCTCCTTGAGCGGCTCTCCGGCACGGGTGGCGCAGCCGTGTCCAGCCGCCCCTTCGCCGGGGTGGACGCCCGGCTCTCGCGCTACTCGTACCTGGTCAGCCTTCTGCCGCGGAAGATCGTGCGGGACCTCGACCTGGACTTCCGGGTGCGCACCCGCACCGTCTCCTCCTACACCCCGACCGAGCGCGACGGCAGCCCGGCGGGCCTGCTGGTCGGCGGCGGCGACGCGCGCACCAGGGAGGCGTTCGAGCGGCTCACCGGCGGCCCGCGGGAGTACGAGGCGTGGCGGGAGTTCTACGCGATGACCGGGCAGGTCGCCCAGGAGGTGTTCCCCACGCTCACCGAGCCGCTGCCCACGCGCGAGGCGCTGCGCGAGCGGATCGGTGACGAAACCGCCTGGCGCGCGCTCTTCGAGGAGCCCATCGGCGCCGCCATCGAGGAGCGGTTCGACGACGACCTGGTGCGCGGGGTGGTGCTCACCGACGCCCTCATCGGGACGTTCGCCGACGCCCACGACCCGTCCCTGCGCCAGAACCGCTGCTTCCTCTACCACGTCATCGGCGGCGGCACCGGCGACTGGAACGTGCCCGTCGGCGGCATGGGCGCGCTCACCGGCGCCCTCGCCGCCGCGGCCCGCGCGGCGGGCGCCGAGCTCGCCACGGGCCACGAGGTCACCCGCATCGAGTCGGACGGGCAGAGCGCCGAGGTCACCTACCGCACGCCCGAGCGCGAAGCCACCGTCGCCGCCCGGCACGTCCTGGTCAACGCCTCGCCGCAGGAGCTCGCCGCCCTCGTCGGCGACACACCGCCCGCCCCGGCCGAAGGCGCCCAGCTCAAGGTGAACATGCTGCTCGACCGGCTGCCGAGGCTGCGCGACACCTCGGTCGACCCGTACGAGGCCTTCGCGGGGACCTTCCACATCGGGGAGGGGTACGGGGAGCTGGCCACCGCGTACGCGCAGGCCGCGGCCGGTGAGCTGCCCGCAGCGCCACCCTCCGAGATCTACTGCCACTCCCTGACGGACCCCAGCATCCTCGCCCCCGAACTCGTCGAGCGAGGCTGCCAGACCCTCACCCTCTTCGGACTGCACACGCCCGCCAGGCTCTTCGCCCACGACAACGAAGCCGTACGGGCCGAACTGCTGAAGTCGACGCTGGCCCAGCTGGACGCGCACCTGGCCGAGCCGATCGCCGACTGCCTGGCCACGGACGCCGAAGGGCGCCCCTGCATCGAGGCCAAGACCCCGCTGGACCTGCAACGCGATCTGCGCCTGCCCGGCGGCAACATCTTCCACCGCGATCTGGCCTTCCCCTACGCCCAGGACGGCACGGGCCGCTGGGGCGTGGAGACGCGGCACGCGAACGTCCTGTTGTGCGGGGCGGGCGCCGTGCGCGGCGGCGGGGTCAGCGGCATCCCCGGGCACAACGCGGCCATGGCCGCGCTGGGGGAGTAGGGCGGCGGATCCGATGACCCGTCTTCAGTCGGCCGACGGGGTCCAGCCCACCGCCTCGATGCGGGCGGCGTCGGCGGGCCGTGCCTCGTCGAAGGCGGTGCGGCCACCGTCCTCGACCCGCAGCCCGTCGGCGTACGCGCCGCGCCCCACGTAGAGCTGGTCCGTCGCGTACCGCCAGCGCAGCCGGACCTCTTCGCCCCGCAGGTCGGAGAGGTCCGCGGTCAGCCGGTGCCAGACGCGCCCCGACCAGCCGGACGCGGTGCCGTCGGCGTGCAGGCGGGGATCCGAGCCCCGGTGCTCCGTCGTGAACGGCACCGGCTGCCACGTCGTGCCGTCGTCGCGCGAGGCCTCCAGGCGCAGCTGGTCCGAGCCCGGCTCGGTGTCCCACCACAGCGAACACCGCAGCCGCGCCCGGCCCGTGGTGAGGGTGAGCGGCGGCAGGGTCAGGGTGGCCGATGCCGCGTTCGCCATGCCGGAGAACCACGCGGTGCGCCCGCGCGCGGGACGGACCGCGACGGCGCGTGCCATGCGGTTCGCCGCCGCCACCCGGGGAGCCGACCCCGAGCGCCAACTGCGCACCGGGTGGACCGAGTTACCGAGGACGACGAGGAACGAGTCGGTCGTCGGGTCCAGGACCAGGGACGTGCCGGTGAATCCCGTGTGGCCCGCGGTGCGCGGTGTCGCCATCGCGCCCATGTACCAGTGCTGGTAGAGCTCGAAGCCCAGGCCGTGCTCGTCGCCGGGGAAGGCGGTGTTGAAGTCGGTGAACATCAGCTTCACGGACGCGGCGGAGAGGATGCGGGCGCGGCCGTAGACCCCGCCGTTCAGGAGCGTACGGCCGAGGATCGCGAGGTCCCAGGCGCAGGAGAAGACGCCCGCGTGTCCGGCGACCCCGCCGAAGCCGAAGGCGTTCTCGTCGTGCACCTCGCCCCACACCATCCCGCGGTCGAGGCCCGACCAGGGCGGGCGGGCGTCCTCGGTGGCGGCGATCTTCGGCTGCCAGGACGCGGGCGGGTTGTAGCGGGTGCGGTGCATCCCGAGTGGAGCGGTGATCTCGTCGTGGAGCAGTGCGTCCAGACGGCGGCCCGTGATCTCTTCGAGGACCAGCTGGAGCGAGATCAGATTCAGGTCCGAGTAGAGGTACTTGGTGCCCGGCGGGTTGAGCGGCGCCTCCTGCCAGATGAGGCGCAGCTGACCCTCGCGCGTGGGCTCCTTGTAGAGGGGGATCCAGGCACGGAACCCCGAGGTGTGGGTGAGGAGCTGGCGGACGGTGATGTCCTGCTTGCCCGCGCCCCCGAAATCGGGGAGGTACGAGGCGACCTTGGCCTCCAGCTCCAGCGTGCCCCGCTCGATCTGCTGCACCGCGAGCAGCGAGGTGAACAGCTTGGAGACGGAGGCGAGGTCGAAGACCGTGTCCTTGGCCATCGCGATCTGCCGGTCGGCCGGCAGCTCGACGCCGGTGTCGGTCTTCTCGTCGTACGAGGCGTAGCGCACCGCCTTGCCGATCGGCCGGTGCAGCGCGACCGTGCCGCCGCGGCCCGCGAGCAGGACGGCGCCCGCGTACCAGGGGTGCTTCGGTGAGGGACCGAGGAACTGCTCGGCGTCGACCACCAGTTGCCGCAGATGGCCGGCGAGCAGTCCGGCCCGCTCGGGAGTGCCGGGGCGCAGCGTCGGATGCCCGGCGCCGCCCGCGGAACCCTCCGCCGCCGCGGCGGGGCCCGCGGGGAACGGCACCAGGGCCAGGGCCCCGCCCAACGCGATCGCCCGCGCGCCCAGTTGGCGTCTGCTGAGGCCGTCACCGGCCGCTCTGTCCGCCGCCCCGTTGTCCTCGGCCATGACCGTGCCCCCTCCTGAAACTCTCCTGCACTGAAATTATCTTTCGGGATCACAAGGGACTGCTGAAACTTTCATGTCAGCACCTGATCCTGTCAACCGCGGGCGCCCGGCAAAGATCTGACACTGCATCAGAAAATCTCTTCCGTCGTCCGGACGGCTGCGGCATCCTGCGCCCATGCAGACAGACCTGAGCAGGAAACTGGGGATCGAGCACGCCATCTTCGGCTTCACGCCCTTCCCGGCGGTGGCGGCCGCCATCAGCAGGGCGGGCGGATTCGGTGTGCTCGGCGCGGTCCGCTACACGGCGCCCGACGAGCTGGCCCGGGATCTCGACTGGATGCAGGAGCACGTCGACGACCGGCCCTACGGACTCGATGTCGTGATGCCCGCGAAGAAAATCGAAGGGGTGAGCGAGGCCGACGTCGAGGCCATGATCCCCGAAAGCCACCGGCAGTTCGTCAAGGACACTCTCGGCAAGTACGGCGTACCCGAACTGGCCGAAGGCGAAGCCTCCGGCTGGCGCATCACCGGCTGGATGGAGCAGGTCGCCCGCAACCAGCTCGACGTCGCCTTCGGCTACCCGATCAAGCTGCTCGCCAACGCGCTCGGCTCGCCGCCCGCCGACGTGATCCGGCGCGCCCACGACCAGGACGTCCTCGTCGCCGCCCTGGCGGGCAGCGCCCGGCACGCGCGGAAGCACGCGGACGCGGGCATCGACATCGTCGTCGCGCAGGGCTACGAGGCGGGCGGTCACACCGGCGAGATCGCCTCCATGGTCCTTACGCCCGAAGCCGTCGAGGCGGTCGCGCCGCTGCCGGTCCTGGCGGCCGGCGGCATCGGCAGCGGGGAGCAGATCGCGGCCGCGTTCGCGCTCGGCGCGCAGGGCGTGTGGCTCGGCTCCCTCTGGCTCACCACGACGGAGGCCGACATGCACTCGCGGGCGCTCACCGAGAAGCTCCTGGCGGCGGGCTCGGGCGACACGGTCCGCTCGCGCGCGCTGACGGGCAAGCCCGCACGTCAGCTGCGCACCGAATGGACCGACGCCTGGGACGACCCGAGCGGCCCCGGCACGCTGCCCATGCCGCTGCAAGGGCTCCTGGTCGCCGAGGCGGTCTCGCGCATCCAGAAGTACGAGGTCCAGGCGCTGCTCGGCACGCCCGTCGGGCAGATCGTCGGCCGGATGAACAGCGAACGAAGCGTCCAGGCCGTCTTCGACGACCTGACCCGCGGTTTCGAGCGCGCCATCGACCGCGTGAACCGCATTGCCGGACGCGACTGACGACCGGACGCGACTGACGACCGGACGCCACGGACGAGACGACGGAGGAGAGGTCCTTATGAGCAGCATGCCGGGCAGCACGCCCCCCAACGGCTTCTGGGCGCAGGCCGAAGCGGACCCGGACCGCACGGTCCTGACCGCGCCCGACGGCGAGGAGTGGACCGCGCGGCGCCTGTACGCGGCGACCAACCAACTCGTCCACGGGCTGCGCGCCGCGGGCCTCGAACGCGGCGACGCCTTCGCCGCCGTCCTGCCCAACGGCGTCGAGTTCCTCACCGCGTACCTGGCGGCCTCCCAGGCCGGGCTCTATCTCGTCCCGGTCAACCATCATCTGGTCGGACCCGAGATCGCCTGGATCGTCGCCGACTCCGGAGCGAAGGTGCTCATCGCGCACGAGCGCTTCGGGCAGGCGGCGACCGCCGCCGCCGACGAGGCGAAGCTCCCGGCCACGCACCGGTACTCCGTGGGCGATGTGGCGGGCTTCCGTCCCTACGCCGAACTCCTCGCCGGGCAGCCGGAGTCCGTGCCCGACGAGCGCACCCTCGGCTGGGTCATGAACTACACCTCGGGCACCACGGGCCGCCCGCGCGGCATCCGGCGCCCCCTGTCCGGCAAGCTCCCCGAGGAGGCCTACCTCGGCGGCTTCCTCGGCATCTTCGGCGTCAAGCCCTTCGACGGCAACGTGCACCTCGTCTGCTCGCCGCTCTACCACACGGCGGTCCTCCAATTCGCGGGCGCGGCCCTGCACATCGGCCACCCGCTGGTCCTGATGGACAAGTGGACGCCCGAGGAGATGCTCCGCCTCATCGACACGTACAAGTGCACGCACACGCACATGGTGCCGACCCAGTTCCACCGCCTGCTCGCCCTGCCGGACGCGACGAAGGCCGCGTACGACGTGTCGTCGATGCGGCACGCCATCCACGGCGCCGCGCCCTGCCCCGACCACGTCAAGCGGGCGATGATCGAGTGGTGGGGCGAGTGCGTCGAGGAGTACTACGCGGCCAGTGAGGGCGGCGGCGCCTTCGCCACCGCGCAGGACTGGCTGAAGCGGCCGGGCACGGTCGGAAAGGCCTGGCCCATCAGCGAACTCGCCGTCTTCGACGACGACGCCAACCGCCTGCCGCCCGGTGAACTGGGCACCGTCTACATGAAGATGAGCACCGGCGGATTCTCGTACCACAAGGACGAGTCCAAGACGAAGAAGAACCGCATCGGCGACTTCTTCACGGTCGGCGACCTCGGCTACCTGGACGAGGACGGCTACCTCTACCTGCGCGACCGCAAGATCGACATGATCATCTCGGGCGGGGTCAACATCTACCCCGCCGAGATCGAGTCCGCGCTGCTCACCCACCCCGCCGTCGCGGACGCCGCGGCGTTCGGCATCCCGCACGACGAGTGGGGCGAGCAGGTCAAGGCGGTCGTGGAGGTCGCGGAGGGCCACACGGCGGGCGAGGCCCTGGCGGCGGACATCCTCGGCCACTGCGAGCGCCAACTCGCGGGCTACAAACGCCCCAAGAGCGTCGACTTCATCGAGACCATGCCACGAGACCCGAACGGCAAGCTGTACAAGCGACGTTTGCGTGAGCCGTACTGGGAGGGACGCGAGCGCGCGGTGTAGAGGGAGGGGCACCCCGCGTCGGGCAGGACGCGGGGTGCCCCTGTTGCCTCTTTCGGCTGACGCGGCGCGAATCCTCAGCCGTGCTGGCGGACCTTCACCACCTTCAGCCCCGGATCACGCCGAATGTCCTTCTCGCAGAACCGCGAGGTGACCCAGCGCTCATCGGAGTACAACCGCGTCTGATCGCGGTAGTGCGGCGAGTTCGGGTTCGACGACTGCGAGTAGGTCAGGAGCGTGCGCGCCTTCGGGCAGCTGCTCTTGTCCCAGCCGACCGCCTGGATGTGGCTGGAACCGTGCGCGACCTCGGTGTAGCCGCCGCCCTTCGCGTCCCAGACCGGCTCGACCTTGTTCCACACGCCGATCGACTCCGTGCCGCCGTGGACGGGAAGCCGCTGCGAGCCGCGTTCGACGAACTGGTTCTTGCCCAGCGGCGCGTTCAGCGCGATGCCGGCGCCGCGCAGCTCGCCCACCGCGTCGGCGAGCGCGGTCCTGAAGCCCGGCGCGCCCGTGTTGAGGGTGTTCGGGGTGCGCACCGGGTCGGCGGCGGAGAACGGCACCTTCCACAGCTGGGCGTTCGGCACGGCGGCCAGGAGCCCCCGCCAGAAGCGGTCGAAGAGCAGCGCGCCCCTGCTGTCCGTGTTCATGCTGTGGTCCCAGGCCTTGAGGACGTCACAGGCCTCGCGCACGTCGACCGCCTTGCCGTCGCTGCCGGTCGCCGTGCCCCCGGGCAGCGCGGCACACGCGCGTGCGGCGTCGTCGGCGGCCAGATCGCCCGCGGGCGCCCGGTTCGCGAACTGCTGCTTCTGGAGGTCCTTGACCGTCAGGCCGCCTTCCTTCGCCATCGCCGCGAGGTCCTCGACGGCACCGCGCGTGCGCATGGAGCGCTGCGTACCGATCGTCCCGAAGATCCGCTCGTACCCCGTGAGCGGCCGGTCCGCGTTGGTGAGCCACGCGCTGTCGTTGGAGTTCTCCGCGTACGGGGCGTCCTTGAGGGTGGGCATCTTCGACGGGCCGAAGACGCCGGGTTGCACGGCGTCCTTGTCCGAGCCGATGGCGCAGTCACCGCGTGACCCGTCGAGTACGGCCACGCCCGACGCCGGATACGTCACCTTCCCCAGGTCGGTGGAGCAGCGCTTGGCCAGGTCGTCGGTGATGCGGGGCAGCACCTGCGACTGGCTGAGCAGCGAGTGGCCCTTGCGGTCCGCGGCGACGGTGTTGACCCACGGAAGACCCTGGGTGTCGCGCAGCGCCTTCAGCACGCCGTCGGTGGAGCGGGCCTTGCCGAAGCCGAGGTCGGTGTCGCTGCCGCGCATGTTCCTGGCGTTGGGGTCGTTCAGGGCGTACGCCGTCTTCGCGGACCACGGCAGCGGCAGCTGCGCGCTGAGGCCGGTGGTGACCGGACCGTACCGGGTCCACCACTGGGTGCGGGTCACCGGAGCGCCGTCCTTGACCGGCACCTCGACCGTCCGCTTCGTCATCTTCTCCGGCTTGCCGTCCACCAGATAGGTGGTCGGATCGGCCGGATCCAGGGTCAGCTGATGCAGGTTGAGGGTCACGCCGGTCGCCACCGTGTGGCTCCACGCCACATCGCCGTTGAAACCGATGTTGACGACGCTCGTGCCGATCAGCGAACCGCCCGAGACGTTCAGCTCGCCGGGGATGGTCTGCTGCGACTGCCAGAAGCGGCGGCCACCCTGCCAGGGGTAGTGCGGGTTGCCCAGCAGCAGTCCCTTGCCGTTCGCGGTCGTCTTCCCGCTGAAGGCGACGGCGTTGGAGCCCATGACGGCCTCGTCGGCCGAGAAGAGCTTGCGTGCCTCCTTCGCGGTGCGCGCCGGGTCGGGTGCGCGGTCGCGGTCCGGCGCGGTCGCGGCCGGCGGCTGCGCGGCGGTGATGCCGTCGATGCCGCGGCCCTGACCGCCGAGGACCTGGACGGCGAAGCCCTGCCTGGCCACGTCCAGGGCGGTGATCGGGCGCAGCCACTTGGCCTTCTTGCAGGCCGGATCGGTGACGCGGTTCTGCTTCAGCCAGGCGTTGTAGCCCGCCGCGAAGCCGTGCATCAGCTTCTTCGACGTGCGGCTGGGACCTGCCGGAGCGGGCTCGTCGAGCAGCTTCTCCACCGTGCGCGTGTCGCGGACGCCGCCGAAATAGAGGTCGCTCGCGAGGTTCGTGGTCGCCGAGGACAGCGAACCGTCCGGCTTGCCCTCAGGGCCGAAGTAGCGCGACCGCTCCCCGCGCAGGGTCATGTACCCCTCGGCCAGGGTGCAGACCTGGTCGGCGGCCTGCGCCCATCCGGTGCCGAAGCCGAGGTTCTCGTAGTCCTTGGCGAGGATGTGCGGAATGCCGTACTGGGTGTAGCGGACGGTCGCGGAGAGACCGCCGCCCGACGGGTGGGCGTCGCGCGCCTGTGCCGCGCCGGCGCCGGACGACGGCAAGAGGGCCGTGGCCGTCAACAGGCTGATGCCGAGGGCCGTCAGGCGTCTTGTACGGGTACGCATGGTGCCTCCCAACTGCGCTTGGAGAAAGGGCGGTTGAGCATACCAATCGGTATGTCACTTGATCGAGTACCGAAACGGACCAGTTCGCGGCCCGTCCGGAGCCTTGACCCCCGAGTCGCACGCGGCACAGGATCACGCCATGACGGGTGTACGCGGCAATACGGTCGACGGGGTACTTCGGCGGAGCGCGCGACGCGTGCCGGAGCGAGTGGCTCTACGCTACGGCGAGCGCGCCTGGACGTACGCGGAGTTGGACGACGCGGTCTCGCGCGCGGCCCGGCTGCTGCGCACCGAAGGGCTCGGCCACGGCGACCGCGTCGGCGCCTACGCCCACAACTCGGACGCCTACCTCATCGGCTTCCTGGCCTGCTCACGGGCGGGCCTGGTCCATGTGCCGGTCAACCAGAACCTCGTCGGCGACGACTTGGCGTACATCGTGGCCCAGTCGGGCAGTTCCCTCGTCCTCGCCGACCCGGATCTCGCCGGGCGCCTTCCCGGCGACGTCCGCGTGCTCACCCTGCGTGACGCGGACGACTCCCTCCTGTCGCGGCTCGCGGCGACGCCTGCGTACGACGGGGAGGAGCCCGGCGAGGGCGACTTGGCCCAGCTGCTGTACACCTCCGGTACAACTGCCCTCCCAAAGGGCGCCATGATGAGCCACCGCGCCCTCGTGCACGAGTACGTCAGCGCCATCACCGCCCTGGACCTCAAGGAGACGGACAAGCCCGTCCACTCCCTGCCGCTCTACCACTCGGCGCAGATGCACGTCTTCCTGCTGCCCTACCTCGCGGTGGGCGCCGAGAACACCATCATCGACGCGCCCGACGCCGAGCGGATCTTCGACCTCGTCGAGGCGGGCCGCGCCGACAGCCTCTTCGCGCCGCCCACCGTGTGGATCGGCCTCTCGAACCACCCCGGCTTCGCCACCCGTGACCTCGGCGCCCTGCGCAAGGCCTACTACGGGGCGTCGATCATGCCCGTCCCCGTCCTGGAGCGGCTGCGCGAACGGCTGCCGTCGCTCGGGTTCTACAACTGCTTCGGGCAGAGCGAGATCGGCCCGCTCGCCACGGTCCTCGGGCCCGGCGAGCACGAGGGGCGGCTGGACTCCTGCGGGCGCCCGGTCCTGTTCGTCGAGGCCCGGGTCGTCGACGAGAGCGGCGCCGAGGTGCCCGACGGCACGCAGGGCGAAGTCGTCTACCGCTCACCGCAGTTGTGCGAGGGCTACTGGGACAAGCCCGAGGAGACCAAGGAGGCGTTCCGTGACGGGTGGTTCCACTCCGGGGACCTCGCCGTGCGGGACGAGGAGGGCTACTTCACGGTCGTCGACCGGGTGAAGGACGTCATCAACTCCGGCGGTGTCCTCGTCGCGTCGCGCCAGGTCGAGGACGCGCTCTACACCCACGAGCGGGTCGCGGAGACGGCCGTGATCGGGCTGCCGGACGAGCGCTGGATCGAGGCGGTCACCGCCGTCGTCGTACGCGATGGAGACGTCACCGAAGCCGAACTCATCGCGCACGCACGCGAGAAGCTCGCCCACTTCAAGGCGCCCAAACGGGTCCTCTTCGTGGACGAGCTGCCGCGCAACGCGAGCGGGAAGATCCTCAAGCGGGAGCTGCGGGACCGCTTCAGCGGGTCGTAGGACTTGCTCGGAGTCATGGGCCTTACTTGTCGCGAAGGTCCACGATCCGCTTGAACTTCCCCACCGACCGCTCGATCGTCTCCGGATCGACGATCTCGACCGCCACCGAGACGCCGATGCCGTCCTTCACCGCCGACGCGATCTCCCGGGCCGCGGCATCGCGCCGCTCGGGAGTCGTGTCCGCGCGGGACTCTGCCCGGACCGTCAGCGCGTCCATGCGGCCCTCGCGGGTCAGGCGCAGCTGGAAGTGCGGGGCGATGCCCGGCGTCCGCAGGACGATCTCCTCCACCTGCGTGGGGAAGAGGTTCACGCCCCGCAGGATCACCATGTCGTCCGTGCGGCCCGTGACCTTCTCCATCCGGCGGAAGGTCCGCGCGGTGCCGGGCAGGAGGCGGGTCAGGTCCCGGGTGCGGTAGCGGATGACGGGCATGGCCTCCTTGGTGAGGGAGGTGAAGACCAGCTCGCCGCGCTCGCCGTCCGGGAGCACCGCACCGGTGACCGGGTCCACCACCTCCGGATAGAAGTGGTCCTCCCAGATGTGCAGGCCGTCCTTGGTCTCCACGCACTCCTGGGCGACACCGGGGCCGATGACCTCGGAGAGCCCGTATATGTCGACCGCGTCGATCGCGAACCGCTCCTCGATCTCGCGGCGCATCTCCTGCGTCCACGGCTCGGCGCCGAAGATGCCGACCTTCAGGGACGTCGTGCGCGGGTCGACGCCCTGGCGCTCGAACTCCTCCAGGAGCGTCAGCATGTACGAAGGGGTCACCATGATGATCTCGGGGCGGAAGTCCTGGATCAGCTGGACCTGGCGCGCGGTCATGCCGCCGGACGCGGGAATCACCGTACAGCCGAGCCGCTCGGCTCCGTAGTGCGCGCCGAGGCCGCCGGTGAACAGGCCGTAGCCGTACGCCACATGGACCTTGTGCCCGGGACGGCCGCCCGCCGCGCGGATCGAACGGGCGACGACGTCCGCCCACATCGACAGGTCCTGCTCCGTGTAGCCGACCACCGTCGGCCGCCCCGTCGTGCCGCTGGACGCGTGCAGGCGCCGCACCTCGGACTGCTCGACCGCGAACATCCCGAAGGGGTAGTTGTCCCGCAGATCGGCCTTGGCCGTGAACGGGAAGCGGGCGAGGTCGGCGAGCGTACGGCAGTCGTCGGGGCGCAGGCCCGCCTTGTCGAACGCCGCCCGGTAGAAGGGCACGTTCTCGTAGGCGTGCAGCAAGGTGTCCTGGAGGCGCTCCAGCTGGAGCGCCTCCAGCTCCTCGCGCCCGAGGCGCTCCGCCGCGTCCAGCATGGCCGTCATATGGAGGTTCTCCCGTCCCAAACGGGCGACCGATCATTCGGTCGTCGATCTTCTGTCCAGGTCAGTAATCCAGCCCCGGGGGCGGCCGTCAAGAGATCGCACAGGGCCGCCCCCAGCTGGGGCGCTGCGGCCGAACGGCATTGTCCGGGTGCGGCGCGAGATGTGATGATCACCCCCATGCCGACATTCACCGCATACGACGGGACCGAGCTCGCTTACCACGAGAAGGGGGACGGCGAGCCGCTGCTCTGTGTGCCGGGCGGCCCCATGCGCGCCTCCGCCTACCTCGGCGATCTCGGCGGCCTGACGGCGCACCGCCGTCTGATCCTGCTCGACCTGCGCGGCACGGGCGACTCCGCCGAGCCGGCCGACCCGTCGACGTACCGCTGTGACCGGCTCGTGGACGACGTCGAGGCGCTGCGCGAGCACCTGGGCCTCGACGAGGTGGACCTGCTCGGCCATTCGGCGGCGGGCAGCATCGCCGCGCTGTACGCGGCCCGCCACCCGAAGCGGATCCGCCGCCTCGTCCTGATCGCTCCGGCCACCCAGTCCCTTGGCCTGACCCTGGGCGCACGGGATCACCTCGATGCCGCCCTCGCCCACCAGGGCGAGCCCTGGTACCCCGCCGCCGAGGCCGCCCTGAAGGAGATCGAAGCCGGACGCAGCCCCCTTGAGGTGTGGGACGCGATCGTGCCCCTCGCCTACGGGCGCTGGGACGACGCGGCGCGGGCGCACCAGGCGGCGAGCGCGAGGGAGAAGAACGCCGGGGCCGCCGCCCTGTTCTACGGCGACGGCGCGTTCGACCCGCCCGCCACGCGCGCCGCCCTGGCCGCTCTTGCGGCGCCGGTGCTGGTCCTCGCCGGTGAGTACGACGGGGCGCCCAACCCCGCGCACGCGCAGGAGTTCGCCGGGTTCTTCCCGCGCGGGGTGCGTCAAGTGCAGCCCGGCGGCGGGCACTTCCCGTGGCTGGACGATCCGGAGTGGTTCGCTCGGCGCGTGGCGGGATTCCTGGCGCAGGACTAGGTCTTTCGGTCTACTGAGGAGAACATCGTGCGTCTTACCTCGTACGCGGGGCGTCTGTTCACCGCCGGGGCCGTGAGCGTGGCTCTGCTGGCCGGGAGCGGGAGCGGGAGCGGGGGCGCTGTCGCTGCGGCCCCGGCGCGGCCGTCCGCGGGTGCTTCGGCCGACGCCTCTGCCGGGTCCTACGCCCGGCTTCACACGCTGGCCGATCTCGCGGCGCGGCGGCTGGCCACGGCCGATCTTGTCGCTGCCGCGAAGTACGGCACGGGCAGTCCCATCGACGACCCCGCCCGCGAGAAGCAGGTCCTCGACGACGTCGCGCGGCAGGCGCGGGAGGTGGGTGCGGATCCCGAGGCGACCGTGCGGATCTTCCGGGACCAGATCGAGGCGAACAAGGTGGTGCAGCGGGAGTTGCACCGCCGGTGGGACGCGCATCCTTCGCAGGCGCCGGGGCCCGGGGAGCGGCCTGATCTCGGGGAGGTCCGGGAGGAGATCAACCGGGTGAACCGGTTGCTGGTTCGGGGGATCGCCGAGTCTCCGGGCGCGCGGGCCGCGGCGTCCTGCCGGGGGGTGCTCGCTGTGGCGGGTGTACGGGTTCGGGGCGAGCGGCGGCTTGATGTGCTGCACACGGTGGGCCTGGGGCGGGCACTGGCATCCGTCTGCGCGGCTTGACGGTTCGGGTGGGTGGTCGGCGTGGGTGCCGTGCCCACCGGTCGCGTCGTGCCCACCGTTCGTGCCGTGCCCACCGGTCGCGCCGTGCCCACCGTTCGTGCCGCCCCCGCAATCAGCCCCCCGCCGCCACCGACTTCGCCCAGCGGTAGTCCGCCTTGCCGCTCGGTGAGCGTTGGATCTCGGTGGTGAAGACCACGGCTCGGGGGATCTTGTAGCCGGCGAGGCGTGTGCGGCAGTGGGTCTGGATGGATTCGAGGTCCAAGGAGGGTGCGCCTTCGCGGAGTTGGACCACGGCGGCGACTCGGTTGCCCCAGCGTTCGTCGGGGACCCCGGCGACCAGCGCGTCGTACACGTCCGGATGGGACTTCAGCGCCTGCTCGACCTCCTCCGGATACACCTTCTCGCCACCGGTGTTGATGCACTGCGAGCCGCGTCCCAGGACGGTGACTATGCCCTCCTCGTCGACCGTCGCCATGTCGCCGAGCAGCACCCAGCGCTCGTCGCCCTTCTGGAAGAAGGTCTCGGCGGTCTTCGCCGGGTCGTTGTAGTAGCCGAGCGGCACATGGCCGCGCTGGGCCAGCCGGCCCGGCACGCCCACCGCCACCGGGTCGAGGGTGACCAGATCGACCACCTGCGTACGTTCGTTGACCTCCAGGCGGAAGCCCTTCTCCGGGCCCGAGTCGTCCGTCGCCTTGCCGTTGGAACCGGACTCCGAGGAGCCGAAGTTGTTCAGGAGCAGGACGTTCGGCGCCAGTTCCTGGAACTGCGCGCGGACCGTCTCCGACATGATCGCGCCCGATGACGAGACGCTGAACAAGGACGACAGGTCGGTGCCCTTGAGCGGGCCGTGCAGGGCGTCGATGAGGGGCCTGAGCATCGCGTCGCCCACCAGCGACACGCTGGAGACCTTCTCCCGCTCGATGGTGCGGAGCACCTCTTCGGGGACGTACTTGCGGTGGATGGCCACCCGCTGGCCGTAGTTGAAGGCGATGAACGATGTCAGCGTCGACGTGCCGTGCATCAGCGGGGGAGCGGGGAAGAACGTGATGCCGGGGCCGCCCGCGGCGACCCGCTCCGCCAGTTCCTCGGGGCGCTTCACCGGCTCGCCCGCGGGTTCACCGCCGAAGAGCCCGGCGAAGAACAGGTCCTCCTGGCGCCACATGACGCCCTTGGGCATGCCCGTGGTGCCACCGGTGTAGATGATGAACAGGTCGTCGGCCGAGCGCGCCGCGAACCCGCGCTCCGGCGAACCCGCCGCCTCCGCCTGCGCGAAGGCCACCACGTCGAGCGCGGGAGCGTCGGCCGGCGGGGTCCCCACCCGCACCAGATGCCGCAGCTTCTCCGTACGCGGCATCGCGGCCGAGACCCGCTCGGTGAACTCCGCGTCGAAGACGAGGGCGGCGAGATCCGCGTCGCGGTAGAGGTAGACCAACTCCTCTTCCACGTAACGGTAATTGACGTTCACCGGAACCAGGCGTGCCTTGAGGCAGGCGAGCACGGTCTGGAGGTACTCGACGCCGTTGTAGAGGTGGAGCCCCAGATGCTCGCCGGGCTTGAGGCCGCTGTCGATCAGATGGTGCGCGAGGCGATTGGCGGCCCGGTCGAGCTCGGCGTACGTCAGCCTGCGTTCCGCCCCGGTGCCGGGGTGATCGATGTACACGAGCGCCTCGCGGTCGGGGACCACGTCGACGACCGACTCGAACAGGTCGGCAAGGTTGTACTCCACCGCTCCTCCTGACCCCGGCGTCATCTCTTCTGGCGGTCATCAGAGCAGAGGCACCCACAAGTGGGAAGGGTGCCCGTTGAAGAAATCTGACTGACTGTCAGAAAACTATTGAACTGGCTCCCCGCCTACTGCAACCTGTTCCAGGTCCGAAGCCGACAGCAGGTGGTCGACGCAGGCCGGCCGTTGATGAGCCGTTACGAGAAGGAGCACGGCTATGGGTGGGACGGAACACTTGGGGACGGAACATCTCGCTGTGCAGCGCGAAGGCGCCACACTGATACTCACGCTCAACCGGCCGGAGGCGAAGAACGCGCTCTCGCTGCCGATGCTGGTGGGCCTCTACGACGGGTGGGTGGCCGCCGACGAGGACGACGCGATCCGCTCGGTCGTGCTCACCGGGGCGGGCGGCGCGTTCTGCGCCGGAATGGACCTCAAGGCCCTCGCGGGCAAGGGGATGGACGGCGAGCGGTACCGCGACCGCATGAAAGCCGATCCCGATCTGCACTGGAAGGCGATGCTGCGCCACCACCGCCCCCGCAAACCCGTCATCGCGGCGGTCGAGGGGTACTGCGTCGCCGGTGGCACGGAGATCCTCCAGGGCACGGACATCCGGGTGGCGGGCGAGTCCGCGACCTTCGGCCTCTTCGAGGTCAAGCGCGGCCTGTTCCCCATCGGCGGTTCTACCGTCCGCCTCCCGCGCCAGATCCCCCGTACGCACGCCCTGGAGATGCTGCTCACCGGGCGCCCCTACTCGGCGGCCGAGGCCGCGTCGATCGGCCTCGTCGGCCACGTCGTCCCGGACGGCACCGCGCTGGAGAGGGCCCTCGTCATCGCCGAGCAGATCAACGCGTGCGGGCCGCTCGCCGTGGAGGCGGTCAAGGCGTCCGTCTACGAGGCCGCGGAGATGTCCGAGGCGGACGGCCTTGCGGCCGAGCTGAAGCGGGGGTGGCCCGTCTTCGACACGGCCGACGCGAAGGAGGGCTCCCGAGCCTTTGCGGAGAAGCGGGACCCGGTGTTCCGGCGGGCGTAGGTCGTGTCCCGGCTGCGGGTCCGTCGTGGCTGGTCGCGCAGTTTCCCGCGCCCCTTTCGGGGCGCCCCGCCGCTCCCATCGCTCAGCTCAGAAACGGAGTTCTGCTCATGGCATCCGCTCCCTCGCCCGACGTACTGCGTGCCCCTCTCGTCGTCGAGTTCCCCTTCACCCGTTCCCTCGGGCCCGTGCAGAGTGCCTTTCTCACCGGGCTGCGCGAGCGCACCGTGCTCGGGGTCAAGACCACCGACGGGCGCACGCTCGTCCCGCCCGTCGAGTACGACCCCGTCACCGCCGACGAGATCCGCGACCTGGTCGAGGTCGGTGCCACCGGCACCGTCACCACCTGGGCCTGGAACCACGAACCCCGCAGGGGGCAGCCGCTCGCGCAGCCCTTCGCCTGGGTCCTGGTGCAGCTCGACGGCGCCGACACCGCCCTGCTGCACGCCCTGGACGCGCCGGGCCCCGACGCGGTCAGGACCGGCATGCGCGTGCGGATCCGCTGGGCCGCCGAACGCACCGGCGCCATCACCGACATCGCCTGCTTCGAGGCGTACGAGGGTGCGGCGCAGGGTGGTGCGGCCGGGCCGCACGACGGGGTGTTCGACGAGCCCGTGACCGGCATCGTCGCCCACGCGCGCCTCGACTACGTCTACGCGCCGGGCCGCGCCCAGACCGCCTACATCAAGGCGCTCTCCGACCAGAAGACCGTCGGCGAACGCTGCCCCTCCTGCCACAAGGTCTACGTCCCGCCGCGCGGCGCCTGCCCCACCTGCGGCGTCGCCACGACCGAGCGGGTGGAGGTCGGGCCGCGCGGCACCGTCACCACGTACTGCATCGTCAACATCAAGGCGAAGAACCTCGACATCGAAGTGCCCTACGTCTACGCGCACATCGCCCTCGACGGCGCCGACCTGGCCCTGCACTCCCGCATCGCGGGCATCCCCTACGACCAGGTGCGGATGGGCCTGCGCGTCGAGCCGGTGTGGACCGAGGGCGCCCGCTTCCCCGATCACTACCGGCCCACGGGCGAGCCGGACGCCGACTACGACACGTACAAGGAGCTGGTGTAGATGCCGTCCGCGAAGCCCTCCGGGAAGCCGTCCGTGATGCGGCCCGTCCGGGACATCGCCATCGTGGCCTTCGGGCAGACCGACCATCTGCGCTCCACCGACGAGCTCTCCGAGGTGGAGATGCTCATGCCCGTCCTGCACCAGGTCCTGGCCGCCACCGGCCTCAAGACCAGCGACATCGGCTTCACCTGCTCCGGCTCGTCGGACTATCTCGCCGGACGCGCCTTCTCCTTCACGATGGCGCTCGACGGGGTGGGCGCCTGGCCGCCGATCTCCGAGTCGCACGTCGAGATGGACGGGGCCTGGGCGCTGTACGAGGCGTGGACCAAGCTGCTGACCGGCGAGGCCGACACCGCGCTGGTGTACTCCTACGGCAAGTCGTCCCCCGGATCGGTGCGCGACGTGCTGACCCGGCAGCTCGACCCGTACTACGTGGCGCCGCTCTGGCCCGACTCGGTCGCCCTGGCCGCGCTCCAGGCGCAGGCCCTGATCGACGCGGGGGAGGCCGACGAGCCCGCGCTCGCCGGGGTCGCCGCGCGCAGCCGAGGAGACGCGTCAGCCAACCCGCACGCACAGCTGAGCGGTTCGGTTCCGCAGGGGGACTACGTCGTACGTCCTCTGCGCACCGGTGACTGCCCGCCCATCGGGGACGGGGCCGCCGCCGTGATCCTCGCGGCGGGGGAGCGGGCCCGTGAGCTGTGCGAGCGGCCCGCGTGGATCCGCGGGATCGACCACCGCGTCGAGGCGCACAGCCTCGGCGTGCGCGACCTCACCGACTCGCCCTCCAGCCGTCTGGCCGCCGAGCGCGCCGGCGCCTTCGAACGGCCCGTGGACACCGCCGAGTTGCACGCGCCGTTCACCTCCCAGGAAGTCGTCCTGTGCAAGGCGCTGAAGCTGGGCGACGACGTGGCGGTGAACCCCTCCGGGGGCGCGCTCGCCGCGAACCCCGTCATGGCCGCCGGTCTGATCCGGCTCGGTGAGGCCGCCGCCCGCATCCACCGGGGCGAGTCGGACCGGGCCCTCGCGCATGCCACATCCGGTCCCTGCCTCCAGCAGAACCTGGTCGCCGTCCTCGAAGGAGATTCGTGATGAGTGGGGTGGGCAAGGAGCCCGTGGCCGTCGTCGGGATCGGCCAGACCAAGCACGTCGCCGCCCGGCGGGACGTCTCGATCGCGGGACTCGTCCGCGAGGCGGCCCAAGCGGCGCTCGCGGACGCCGAGTTGACGTGGGCCGACATCGACGCCGTGGTCATCGGCAAGGCCCCCGACTTCTTCGAGGGCGTCATGATGCCCGAGCTGTACCTCGCCGACGCGCTCGGCGCGGTGGGCAAACCGATGCTGCGCGTCCACACGGCGGGCTCCGTCGGCGGGTCCACGGCTCTGGTCGCGTCGAACCTGATCGCGGGCCGCGTCCACGGCACCGTGCTCACCCTCGCCTTCGAAAAGCAGTCGGAATCCAACGCGATGTGGGGGCTCTCCCTCCCCGTCCCGTTCCAGCAGCCGCTCCTCGCGGGCGCGGGCGGCTTCTTCGCCCCGCACGTGCGTGCGTACATGCGGCGCACCGGCGCCCCCGACACGGTCGGCTCGCTCGTCGCGTACAAGGACCGCCGCAACGCCCTGAAGAACCCTTACGCCCACCTGCACGAGCAGGACATCACCCTGGAGAAGGTCCAGGCATCCCCGATGCTCTGGGACCCGATCCGCTACTCCGAGACCTGCCCGTCCTCCGACGGGGCCTGCGCGATGATCCTCACCGACCGTACGGGAGCGGCCCGTTCGCCCCGGCCGCCCGCCTGGATGCACGGCGGCGCGATGCGCAGCGAACCGACTCTCCACGCGGGCAAGGACTTCGTCTCCCCGCAGGCGGGCAAGGACTGCGCGGCCGACGTCTACCGGCAGGCGGGGATCTCCGACCCGCGGCGCGAGATCGACGCCGTGGAGATGTACGTGCCGTTCTCCTGGTACGAGCCGATGTGGCTGGAGAACCTGGGCTTCGCCGCGGAGGGCGAGGGTTGGAAGCTGACCGAGTCGGGCGTGACGGAGCTGGACGGCGATCTGCCCGTCAACATGTCGGGCGGCGTCCTGTCGACCAACCCCATCGGCGCCTCGGGCATGATCCGCTTCGCCGAAGCGGCACTGCAGGTGCGCGGTCAGGCCGGCGAGCACCAGATCGACGGGGCCCGCCGGGCACTCGGACATGCGTACGGGGGCGGCTCGCAGTTCTTCTCCATGTGGCTGGTCGGCGCGGAGCCGCCCACGACGTGACGGGTGTGCCGTGCCGGACGGGTGGGCGTCCTGCCTCCGCGGCCTGTCCGGCACCGGAACCGAAAGCTAGGCTGGCGGGCGGACGACGCATCGGGAGGAGCACGGACGTGGCCGAAGGCACCATTCAGCAGCATCCGCTCGCAGGTCAGCAGCGCCCGCTCGCGGGCTGGGACAAGCCGGAGCTCGACCTCAGCACAGCGGACTGGCAATCGGGCAGCGAGGGGCGGGGTGATGTGGAGATCGCCTTTGTCGAAGGATTCATCGCGATGCGCAACTCGGGGCGGCCCGAGAGCCCTTCCCTGATCTTCACTCCCGCGGAGTGGGGAGCATTCGTGCACGGCGCGCGTGCGGGGGAGTTCGATCTGACGTAGGCCGTGTGGGGCGTTGTGGACCCTCGTCTCCGGCTGTCGCGACCGCTCACGGCCCTCGCCGTGCTGACCTGGTGACTTTGGACTCTGTCCCCGGCCCGTCCGCTGGACGAGGCTGGGGCCGAAAGCAGAGCCCGGTCGACCTTGGCCTTGCGCCGGAGACGAGGAAGCCATGCGTGGCGCCCCGCCCGTTGAACCTGTTGTGGTGGCCGTCGACGGTTCGGCGGGCAGCGACCACGCCCTGGAATGGGCCCTGACCGCCGCGCGGCTGCGGAAGGCGCCGCTGCGCATCGTGCACGTGCGGCAGTACGCGATGCCGCTGGCCGATGGTCCGCACATGCCGACCATCGACCACCGGCTCGACGCCGACCCGGTCATCGACCGCACGCGCCGGGCGCTTGAGCGGCGCCCCGAGCTGCCTCCCCTGGACTTCGCCGTCGTGGAGGGCGCCCCCGGGCGGGACGTTCCCAGGCTCGGCGACGGGGCGCGGCTGCTGGTGCTCGGATCACGCGGGCGCGGCGGCTTCGCCAGTCTGCTGCTCGGCTCGAAGGGGCTCGCGAGCGCGCGGGAGGCCGCGTGCCCCGTGGTGGTGGTGAAGCCGGGCGACGAGCGCGCGGCGGGCGCCGCGCCGCGGGTGGTGCTCGGGCTCGACACCTTCTCCCCGCACGACGAAACGATCGCCTTCGCCTTCGCGGAGGCGGCGCTGCGGGGCGCGGTCCTGCGCGTCGTCTGCGCCTATCCCGGACCCGTACTCGTCTACACGGCCACCGGCGACTTCGTGACCTCGGCGGAAGCGGACGCGGCGACCGCGGCACGGTACACGGAACTCGCGGGCGAGCAGCTGGCGCCCTTCCGGGAGCGGTACCCCAAGGTGAGCGTGGAGAGGGAGATCCTGCCCGGGGACGCGGCGGCGCTCCTGGTGGAGGCGTCGGGGGAGGCGCAGCTCGTGGTGGTGGGCCGGCACCAGAGCCGGATGCCGCTGGGAAGGCTGATGGGTTCGGTGACCAACGCGGTGCTGCTGCACGCGAAGAGCGCGGTGGCCGTGGTGCCTTCGGGGCCGCGGTAGCTCCGGGGAGCGCGCACACCCTTCGTCCGAAGTGGGTGTCACGGCCAACCGCACTGCTGTGGCCGAATCGGCTCCCGGCGGGCCCCGCGGGCGTAATCTGAAGTGTCCGAAGGGCAAGGCACGCGCAGCAGGAAGCGCCCGGCGCACCACCGTGGCGGGGGGTGTCCCATGGTGCATCACGTCACCCACGGCAAGCGTCCCCTCTTCGAGCGGGAAAGTGAACTCGCCGCAGTGGACGAGGCGTTGAGTGAACTGTGCGGTCTGTCGCGGGACGGCTCCGAGCCCCCGGACAGACCCCGGGGAGCGCTCATCGCCTTCGCGGGGCGCGCCGGCCTCGGCAAGACCTCCCTCCTCGCCGAGGCGCGCCGGCGCGCCGCCGCGAAGGGCTGCACGGTCACCTCGGCCCGCGGCGGCGACCAGGAGCAGCGGGTCGCTTTTCACGTGGCACGCCAGTTGGTGCAGCCGTTGCTCGCCTCCGTGCCCGAGGCGGAGCTGCGGGACGTCCTCGGCAGTTGGTACGCCATCGTCGGCCCGGCGCTCGGGCTCTGCGCCCCGCTGGACGGCTCGCCGCCCGACCCGCAGGGTCTGCGGGACGGGCTCGACTGGGTGCTCACCCATCTCGCCGTGCAGCGTGCCCCGTTGGTGGTCGTGATCGACGACGCGCACTGGGCCGACGCCGAGTCGCTGAGCTGGCTCTCCGCCTTCGCGCCCCGGGCCGAAGCCCTGCCGCTGCTGCTCGTGGTGGCCTACCGGCCCGAGGAACTGCCCGCCCATGCCGAGGAGTTCAGGGGGCTGCCGGGGCGGGCCGGGCAGCGGCCCATCGGGCTCGAACCGCTCAGCGCCACCGCCGTCGCCCGCCTCGTACGCGACGCGCTCGGTGCCCGTGCCGACGACGCGTTCTGCCGTGAATGCTGGGCGGTCACCGCGGGCAACCCGTTCGAAGCCGTGGAACTGACCGCGAAAGTGCACGACCGCGGCCTCACTCCCGACGAGGCGGGCGCGCATCTGCTGCGCGATCTCGCCGCGGCCGTGAAAGGCAGCGGTCTCGTCGCCCGCATGGAGCGGCTCGGCACCTCCACCGTCCGGTTCGCCTGGGCCTGCGCCGTCCTTGGCATCTCGGTCCCCCCGGCGCTCGCCGCCACCGTCGCGGGCATCGGCGAGCGGGAGGCCGCCGACTGCGCGGACCGGCTGCGCCAAGCCCGGGTCCTGACCGGCGCCCACACCCTGGAGTTCGTGCACCCGCTGATCGCCACCGCCGTCTACCGCGCCATCCCCGCGGGCGTGCGTGTCGCCCTGCACGGGCAGGCCGCCTGGTCCGTGGTCAACGCGGGGCTCGGCGCCTCCGCCGCCGCCCGCCATCTCCTCGAAGTCCACCCCGACGGCGACACCTGGGTCGTGCAGCAACTGCGCGCCGCCGCCCGCGAAACCGTCCGCGCCGGCGCACCCGACGCGGCCCGCCGCTATCTCGCCCGCGCCCTGCGCGAACCCCCGCCCTGGGAGGACCGCGCCGCGGTCCTCTTCGAACTCGGCTGCGCGTCCCACCTGACCGAACCGGCGACGACCGTCAACCACCTGCGCGCGGCGCTCGAAGAGCCCATCACCGACCCCGTCCTGCGCAACGGCATCGTCTACCGCCTCTCCCAGGTCCTCGCCCACTCCGACCGCCTGGGCGAGGCCTCCGACACCCTCGCCCGCGAGATCCGGGTGACCACCGAGCCACGGGTGCGGATCCGGATGCAGGCCGAGCAGTTCATGTGGGACGCCTTCCGGGCCGAGGAGCCGGACTCGCCCGCCCGCTCCCGCCGCCTGGCCCGCCTCGCCGACCGGCTGCCCGGCCGCGATCTCACCGAGCGGTACATCATCGGGCTCCGCGCCTGGGATGCGACCCTGCGCGCCGAACCCGCCGAGGCCGCCGTCCGGCACGCCGAGCGCGCCCTGGTCGGCGGGCTCGGCTGGGCCGAGGAGGACCGGGGCTTCGAGGTCCCCGTCCTGGTCGCGCTCACCTTCCTGTACGCCGACCGTCCCGGCCGGGCCGAGGAACTCTTCGCCGCCGGGATCGCCGACTTCGAGCGCCAGGGCTGGCGCGGCGCCCACCTGTCCTTCGCGTACACCCTTCTCGCGTACGTACGTTTCCGGCGCGGACGCCTCGCCGAAGCCGAGGACTTCGTGCGCGCCGGGCTGCGGATCGCCGAGCGGGTGGGGCCGGGCACGCCCGCGCACTGGTACGCGGTCGGCATCCTCATCGAGATCCTGCTGGCCCGCGGCCGCGTCGCCGAGGCCACCCGCACCGCCGAGGAGTACGACTTCGGGGAGCCCTTCCCCTCGGCCGTGGTCTTCCCCGACGCGCAGGCCGTGCACGGCGAACTGCTCCTGGCCCGCGGACTCACCAAGGACGCGGCGGCCGAACTCGCCGCCGCGGGCCGCCGCCTCGACCCGCGCGGCATGCGCAACCCCGCCTGGTGTCCCTGGCAGCTCCACCTCGCCCTCGCCGAAGCCGACGACGCGCCCGAGCGCGCCCTCGCCACCGCGTACGAAGCGCTCCGGCGCGCCCGCAGGTTCGCCACCGCCTCGGCGATCGGGCAGGCGCTGCGGATCACCGCCGAGGTCGCGCCGGGCTCCGCGCGCATCAAACTCCTGGAGGAGTCCGTCAGCCACCTGGAGCGCTCGCCCGCGGCGTACGAACTCGCGGTCGCGCTGGTCTGCCTGGGCGCCGAACTGCGCCGCGCGGGCCGCTCCAAAGATGCCGCCGACCCGCTGTACCGCGGGCTCGAAGCGGCCGTCCAGTGCGGCGCGGACGGCTTGGTCGAGCGGGCCCGCGAGGAGCTGGCGGCGGCCGGGCTGCGCCCCCGGCTGCTGCACAGCACCGAGACGGACACGCTCACCGCGCGCGAGCGCTCCGCCGCGGCGCTCACCGTCCGCGGCGAGCCGGCCGCCCGCGTCGCCGAGGAGCTGCACACGGACGAGGCGACCGTCGTCCGGCTGCTGTCCGCCGTCTACCGGAAAGTGGGAACGGATCACTCCGGTCTCGCCGCCGCGCTCGGCGTCCCACCACCCCCGCTGACCTCGCGCTGAACGCGGGACCGCCCCGTGGCCGCCCCGCGCGGACCGGCGCCGCCCCCGCGCCGACAAGCACCGCGGGACACGTACCATTGGCGCATGTCCTTCCTCCGCCGCCGCAGCTCCGCCACTCCCGCAGGGCCGGACTTCGATGTCCTCGCCATGGACCCGGGTGACTGGCCCGGCAACCTCGGCGCGGGCCTGCTGCCCGCCCCCGACGGCAGCTGTCAGGGCGTCTTCCTGCGCTACGACCTCTTCGGCGGCCGCGGCCCCGCGATGATCATCGGCAATCTGCCCGAGGGCTCCCCGGCGCGCGAGATCGGCGACGACGAGGTGCCCTTCGAGGTGGCCCAGCTGCTGCTCGCGCTGGAGAACGACGAGGAGGTCACCGTCGTCACCACCGAGGACATGCCGGTGATGCAGGGCGACAACCTCCTCATCGTGCGCCGCCTCAAGCTCTCCGAAACCCGCATCTCCTGCGTGCAGTTCGACCGCAGCGACGGCGTCCTGGTCACCATCGCCGCCTGGGACCGGCCGATCACCGACGATCTGTACGCGCTCCTGAAGCCGCTGCCCGCCGAGCTCTTCCAGCAGGGCTGAGACACCCCGGACCACCGAAGGACACCTGCCCACCCCGCTGCCTGAGGGGTGGGTTTTGTCATGTGCCTTGCCAGGCCAGTCATCGGACTTTTAACGTGACCGGTCATGACTCCCGGGATCTCGCGAAGAACCACGATGAAGACCGCCGTCGGCGGAGCGGCCGTACTGGCATCGGGTGGAGGCGCACTCGCCGGTACCGCGACCGCTACCGAGGAACGGCACGACGAGCGTGACACCTCCGATGAATCGTTGCTCTGGTACGCGGCACCCGCCGCCGACTGGGAGCGCGAGGCTCTGCCCATCGGCAATGGCGCACTGGGTGCCATGATCTTCGGCACCCTCGCCTCCGAGCGGCTCCAGTTCAACGAGAAGACCCTGTGGACCGGCGGCCCCGGCTCCCGTGAGGGGTACGACTTCGGCAACTGGCGCGAGGCCAGACCCGGCGCCCTCGACGCGGTGCGGGCCCAGCTCGACGAGAAGGGCGGCCTCACCCCCGCCGCGGTCGCGGCCGATCTCGGCCAGCCCCGCCGCGGCTACGGCGCCCACCAGACCTTCGGCGATCTGCACCTCGACATCCCGGACGCGCCCGACGCCACCTACCGCCGCGCCCTCGATCTCCGCCAGGGCCTCGCGACCGTCACGTACACCCACCAACAGGTTCGCCACGACAGGGAGTTCTTCGCCTCGTACCCCGACGGCGTGCTCGTCGGGCGCCTGACCGCCGACCGGCCCGCGAGCGTCAGCTGCACCCTGCGCCACACCTCGCCCCGTACCGACTTCACCGCGAAGGCCGACGGCGACCGGATCACCGTACGCGGTGAACTCGCCGACAACGGCCTGAAGTTCGAGGCGCAGCTGCGTGTGGTGCACCAAGGCGGCACCCGCACCGCGAACGCGGACGGCAGCATCACCGTCAGCGGCGCCGACCACCTCTGGTTCGCGCTCGCCGCGGGAACCGACTACGCCGACACGTACCCCGACTACCGGGGCCAGGACCCGCACGACACCGTCACCCGCACCGTCGACGGTGCCATCGCCCGCGGCCACGGCGCGCTCCGCGCCCGCCACCTGCGCGACCACGGAGACCTGTTCGGCCGCGTCGCCCTGGACATCGGCCAGGCGGCGCCCGCGGACGTCCCGACCGACCAGCTGCTCAAGGCGTACGGGGGAGGGGCGAGCGCGGCGGACCGCGCCCTCGAAGCCCTCTTCTTCCAGTACGGCCGCTACCTCCTCATCGCCTCGTCCCGCGCGGGCTCCCTGCCCGCCAACCTCCAGGGCGTGTGGAACAACAGCACCACCCCGCCCTGGTCGGCCGACTACCACACCAACATCAACCTCCAGATGAACTACTGGCTCGCCGAGGCCGCCAACCTCGCCGAGACCACCGCCCCCTACGACCGCTTCGTGGAGGCGCTGCGCGCGCCGGGGCGGCGCACGGCAAAGGAGATGTTCGGCTCCCGGGGCTGGGTGGTGCACAACGAGACCAACCCGTACGGCTTCACCGGCGTCCACGACTGGTCGACCTCCTTCTGGTTCCCCGAGGCCGCAGCCTGGCTCACCGCGCAGCTCTACGAGCACTACCGCTTCGACGGCTCCACGCAGTACCTGCGCTCCACCGCGTATCCGGCGATGAAGGAGGCTGCCGAGTTCTGGCTCGACAACCTCCGCACCGACCCGCGCGACGGCGCCCTCGTCGCCACCCCCAGCTACTCGCCCGAGCACGGCGACTTCACCGCCGGCGACTCCATGGCCCAGCAGATCGTCCACGACCTGCTCACCAACACCCTGGAGGCCGCCCGCGTCCTCGGTGACTCGGCCGCCTTCCGCGCCGAACTGGAGAAGACCCTCGGCAAGCTCGACCCCGGCCTGCGCGTCGGGTCCTGGGGCCAGCTCCAGGAGTGGAAGGCCGATCTGGACTCCAGGACCGACGACCACCGGCACGTCTCCCACCTCTACGCCCTGCACCCCGGCCGCCAGATCGAGCCCGGCAGCAAGTGGGCCGACGCCGCGAAGGTCTCCCTGACCGCGCGCGGCGACGGCGGCACCGGCTGGTCCAAGGCGTGGAAGGTCAACTTCTGGGCGCGGCTTCGCGACGGCGACCACGCGCACAAGATGCTGGGCGAGCAGCTCAAGTCCTCGACCCTGCCCAACCTCTGGGACACCCACCCGCCGTTCCAGATCGACGGCAACTTCGGCGCGACCTCCGGCATCGTGGAGATGCTCCTGCAGAGCCAGTTCGACGCCATCGAGGTCCTTCCCGCGCTGCCCGCGAGCTGGCCCGAGGGATCGGTGCGCGGACTGCGGGCGCGCGGCGGGGCACGCCTCGACATCGAGTGGTCGGGCGGACGCGCCACGCGCATCGTGCTCACCGCGTCACGCACCCGCGAACTCACCCTGCGCAGCGGCCTGTTGAAGGGCGGCGAGAAGACCTTCAAGGCGCGGGCCGGACAGCGGTACGTCTTCGACTGAGCCGTTGCCCCATGCGCCGGGTGCCCCATGCGTCGGGGCCGGGCCCGCCTCCACGCGGACCCGCCCCCGACCGGTACTGACTGACCCCGTCGGCTCTAGGAGCCCGACCGCACCACCTTCACGTCGGCCGCCCGAACGTACGCCACGCGGTGCCCGAACTGGATCTCGTAGTACGTGTCCTTGCCGCGCACCACCTTGTGCGGCGCGGTGTCGAACGTCGGCGCGTAGAAGTACTCGCCCGGCACCTTGTCGCCGGTCGCGTACTTCTGCCCGGCCAGGAGCTTGTACGGCAGCGGTGTGACCGGCTGGACCGGGACCCCCGCCGGGTAGGCCTCCTTCTCCGGGTAGGCCCGCCCGTACACCGGGACCTCCTTGGCGTCGCCCTTCGGCGTCACCACGAGCCCCTTGGCGTCGACGGCGGTCGGCTGCTTCTTCGGGTTCTTGAACCAGGCCTTCTGGCCCAGGTACCAGACGGCCGTCCAGTCGCCCTTGCGGTCGGCGACCGCGTACTGCTGGCCGGTGGACAGGCGCGCGCCGGTGTCGTTCACGCCGGTCGTCGATTCACCGCCGCCAGGACGCAGACCGATGTCCTTGATGAGCGGCGCGTCGTCACGCGGCTCGGTGTGGACGCGCACCGCGGCGGAGCCGTGCGGCGCGCACTTCTCGCCCGCCTTGACGCAGCCCGTGTACTCCGGCTGGTTCTTGGCGTAGTCCGGCGCCACCGTCACCAGGCCGCCGTTCGGGCCCGCCGAGCGCTTGAAGGGCTTGCCCATCAGCGTGAAGTAGTGCTGCCAGTCCCAGTACGGACCGGGGTCGGTGTGCATGCCCGCGATCGTCGAGGGCAGCGTGCCCGGCACGTTGTCGTGGCCGATGATGTGCTGGCGGTCCAGCGGGATGCCGTACTTCTTCGACAGGTACTTCACCAGGCGCGCCGACGAGCGGTACATCGCCTCCGTGTACCAGGTGTCGGGCGCGGTGAGGAAGCCCTCGTGCTCCAGGCCGATCGACTTGGAGTTCACGTACCAGTTGCCCGCGTGCCAGGCGACGTCCTTGGCCTTCACGTGCTGGGCGATGTGGCCGTCCGTGGAGCGCAGGGTGTACTGCCAGGAGACGTACGTGGGGTCCTGCACCAGGTTGAGGACGCCTTCCCAGCGGCCCTCCGTGTCGTGGATGACGATGGTGTCGATGCTCTGGGTCTTGGGCCGGTTCCCCAGGTCGTGGTTGCCGTAGTCGTCGTTGCCGTTCGGGTCCTTGAACTCCTCGTACGGAGCCGGGATCCACTCGCACGACACGGTCGAGGGGCACTCGGTCTCGCCCTTCGGGGCCTTGCGCAGCCCCATGCCCCGCACCTGCGCGGCGTCCGGCTTCAGGCCGGCGACCGCGGCGAGGGCCACGTGCTGGCCGGAGTCCGTGGTGCGCTCCTGGCCGTCGTGGATGACGGCGAAGACATCATTGGCGTACGTCGCGGCGGTGGCCTGGTCGTCCGCCCCGGAGAAGCGGGCGATCGCGCCGTACCAGTCGGCCGGATCGTCGCTCAGCGGCTTGCCGAGCTTCTTCTGGGCGGCGGCGAGCAGCGCGGCGCCGCCGCGCACGTTGGCGGCCGGGTCGGTGCGCAGCCGTTCGGCGGACTGCCCGCTGAGCTCGGCGGCGCGCGGCAACGTCTTGAGCCTGTCGGGGAGTTGGGACTCCTTGGGTACCTTGGCGGTGAACTCCTTCGGCTTGAGGACACCCCGCGAGGCATCACCGCGCGGGTCCTCATCGCCCTCGCTGTGGTGCGGGGCGCCGGCGATGGCGGTGCGCGCGTCGGTGAGGTGCATGGGGCCGTAGCCACCGGTCACGCTCGGAGCGCCGCCGTGGGCGTCCCAGCGCGACTGGAGGTAGGACACCCCGAGCAGCACGCTCTGCGGTACGCGATATTCAGTGGCCGCGGCGGCGAAGGCGCTCTGCAGCCCGTCCGACGACGCGTCGGACGACGAGGGTGCGGCGGACGTGGCGGCAGGGGCGGCGCCGAGCAGCGGAAGCAGCAGACCGGCGGAGACAAGGGCGCCCGCGGTCCTGACGGCGCGTCTGCGCGCGGCAGGGATGCGGGCGGTGGCGGATCCTCGCAATGCAGCCTCCTGGGACGGTGAAGCGTGATGGGGCGTGCGGGGCCGGGCGTGCGTCAGTGGTACCGGCTCTCCGACGATCCGTCAATCATGCCCAGGAGAAGAGATTTCCCATGTCAGCGCCGGTCCCGGCGGGTTTCGCCCCGGGAGGCCGCACGGCCTGCGACGCGTCAGTGGATTGGACCAATGAGCAGCACGAACATCCCTCCGGCCGACGGGCGGACCCGGCGGGGCGGCAGAGGTCCGGTCCACCTGTTCGGGGGATGCCCGGTGCTGCTCAGACGAAGCGGCGTACGAAGGTCAGCGCCGTGTCCGCCACCTCCTGCCAGCGGCTGTCGATCGTCAGGGCGTGGTCGCGGCCCGCCATCTCCGTGATCTCGGTGATGCCGGAGTTCTCCCGCTGTTTCTTGTACGCGCCGTTGGCGAGCGCCCAGGGCACGGCGTGGTCCTTCTCGCCGGAGATGATCAGGAGGGGGCCGCGCCGGGGATTGCGGCAGTCGACCTTCATCTCCGTCCGGGGGTTGATGTTGGCCGCGGCGGCCTGGAAGGGCGGTGCGCACGGGGCCGGGACCGCGTACCGCTCGTAGAGCTCCTTGGCCTCCTGCTCGCTGACGGCGTTGGCGTAGGCATAGCGGAACTGCTCGAAGGTGAGCGGAAGCGCGCGCTTGCGGTTGGCCGGATTGCCGATGATGGGGCGCAGGGAGCGCAGTGTCGAGAGGGGCAGCGCCAGGACGCCGCGGAACGGTACCGGGTCGATCGCCACCGAGACCGCGGAGAGGCCGCGTCCCGCGAGGATCTGGGTGAGCAGCCCGCCGACGGAGTGCCCAATGATGGCCGGTTTGCGCTCCAGCGTGTCGACCAGTGCGGCCAGGTGGTCGGCGATCCGTCCGACGGTCTTGCCCGCGAGGGCCTCGGGCCGCTGCCTGGCCTCGGTGACCGTGTCCGCGTCGTCGGGCCACGACAGGGCGACCGGCGCGTACCCCGCGGCCTCGAAGTGGGCCGTCCACAGGTCCCAGCTGCTGGGCAGCATCCACAGACCGTGCACGAACACGACCGGCACGCGCTCGGTGGCGGCGTTGGCGCGGTCGATCTGCTGTGCGTCATTGAGGGACATAGACTGAAGTTACGGGCGCAAGTGACCCTGCGAAATAGGCTGGTTGGCGGTATGGCCGGTGTTGCGCGGTGCTTGTCCGGTCTGCGCGGACCGGGTGGAATCGGGTGTGTGCGCTGTGGCTGGTGCTTCGACGCCTCTCAGCGCGCCGCGCCCGACAGGGCCCGGTCCACCTGCCGCGGGGACAGCGCGTGCTCGACCGCGAGGATGCCCGCGCCGATCGCCGCCGCGTTCTCGCCGGTGCGGCTCGGCTCGATGCGCAGCACATGCGTGGCCAGCGGATGCGAGCGGCGGTACACCGCTTCCCGTACTCCCGCCAGGAGTTGGTCGTGTACGGCGGCCAGCGCCCCGCCGACCACCACCGTGTCCGGGTTGAAGAAGTTCACCAGGCCCGCGAGCACCTCGCCCACGGCGCGGCCCGCCTCCCGCACCATGCGTACGGCATCGCGGTTGCCGGACTTCACCAGGCGTACGACATCGCTGCCCGAGGTCGCTTCGAGGCCGAGCCCGGAGAGTTTGCGCGCGATCGCCGCGCCGCCCGCGACCGCCTCCAGGCAGCCGGAGTTGCCGCACCGGCAGGGCTCCTCCAGGTCGCCCACCCGGATGTGCCCGATGTCGCCCGCGCTGCCCTGCGCACCCCGGTGCAGCCGCCCGTCGGCGACGATGCCGCAGCCGATGCCCGTGCCGACCTTGATGTAGAGCAGATAGCGCGTGTCGGGGAAGGCACGGCGCTGCTCGGCGAGCGCCATCACGTTCACGTCGTTGTCGACCAGGGCGCGCGGGCCGAACCGCTCGGCGAAGAACTCCGGGATGGGGTACTGGTGCCAGCCGGGCATGATCGGCGGATCCACCGGACGCCCCGTCGAGAACTCCACGGGGCCGGGCACCCCGACCCCGATGGCCTGCAACGACGCGGGATCGCGGGCGGCCTCCTGGAGCAGTGCGTGCAGCGTCCGCTCGACATGGCTGAGGACCTCCTGAGGGCCGTCGGCGATGGAGAGCGGGTCCTCGCGCAGGGCGAGCATCTCGCCGCCGATGTCCATCAGGGCGACCCGGCAGTGCGAAGCACCCAGGTCCACGCCCGCCACGGCGTGTTCGCGGGTCCGCAGGCGAAGGCGGCGCGGTGGCCGGCCGCCCGTCGACCCGCCGTCCGCCTCCTCGATGAGGAAGCCGTGCGCGATCAGCGCGTCCACCCGCTGCGACACCGTCGAGCGCGCGAGCCCCGTCACACGGGCGATGTCGGCGCGGGTCTCCGCCGCCCCCGTCCGGAGCAGGGCGAGGACTTCGCCGGGTGACGACGGCAGGGAAACGGGGTGATCCGGCGCTCCAGACATGGCAGCCACCTTAGGGACGAGTTTCGCTGCTCACAAGGCCGATAGTGTTCGACAATCGACCTAAGTATCCGTCAACTCCCTTGCAGTGAAAGCTGCTTGAGCCCTTGACAGGTCAAAGTTCGCTCATCACATTGCTCTGCAGACCGCTGCCGAAGGAGCCGAGGGTGCAGGCGATGCAGGCGACGCAAGAGATGTTGGCGATGCGCGGGGTGTCCAAGAGCTTTCTCGGAGTGCGTGTGCTGCACGGGGTGTCGCTCGGCCTCGCCGCGGGTGAGGTGCACGCGCTGGTCGGCGAGAACGGCGCGGGCAAGTCCACGCTGATGAAGGTCCTCGCAGGTGAACACGTCCCGGACGAGGGCAGCATCGTGCTCGACGGGACAGCGCATTCCTTCAGCCATCCCGCGCAGGCCCAGGCCGCCGGGATCGGCATCATCCACCAGGAGTTCGCGCTGCTCGCGCACCGCACCGTCGCCGAGAACGTCTTCCTCGGCCGCGAACCGACCCGCTACGGCCTCGTCGACCGCCGCGCCATGGAGACCCGAACGGCCGAACTCCTCGCCGAGGTAGGCGTATCGGGCATCACGCCACGCACGTACATCCGCGATCTGTCCGTCGCCCGGCAGCAGACCGTCGAGATCGTCAAGGCGCTCGCATCCGACGTCCGCGTCCTGGTCATGGACGAGCCGACCGCGCCGCTCGCCGACCACGAGGCAGGCCTCCTGCACGACCTCGTACGCCGCCTCGCGGCCCGGGGCCTGGGCATCCTGTACATCTCGCACCGCCTGCGGGAGGTCTTCGAGCTCTCGCAGCGGATCACGGTCCTGAAGGACGGCCGCCACGTCACGACGGTCCGCACCCGGGACACGGACACCGACCGGGTCGTACGCGCCATGGTGGGCCGGGAGCTCAGCGCCTACTACCCGCCGCGCGCGGCACCGGACGACATCGGCGAGGTACGCCTCACCGTCACCGGCGGCGGCAACGACCGGCTCCACGGCATCGACCTGACACTGCGCGCGGGCGAAGTCACCGGCATCGCGGGCCTGGAGGGCTCAGGTCGTACGTCCCTGGCGCGGGCCCTGTTCGGAGCGGACCCGTTCACGAGCGGGGTGATGACCGTGGGCGGCGAAACCCTGCGGCCCACCACCCCGCGCCAGGCCATCCGCGCGGGGATCGCCCTGGTGACCGAGGACCGCAAGGCCGAAGGGCTCGCCCTGCGCCAGTCGGTGCGGGACAACGCGCTCCTCGTGACCCGCGCCGTACCGGCCCGCGGGGAGCCGCCCGCTGCCCGCGACCTCACCGCGCTCCTGGCCCGCGTACGCCTCCAGGCACGGGGCGAGGACCAGCAGGCCCAGTACCTGTCCGGCGGCAACCAGCAGAAGGTCGTCATCGCCAAGTGGCTCGCCGCCCGCCCCCGCATCCTGCTCTTCGACGAACCCACCCGGGGCGTCGACGTGGGCGCCAAGGCCGCCATCCACACCCTCGTCCGCGAACTGGCCCGCGAGGGCATCGCCGTCCTGATCGTCTCCTCCGAACTGCCCGAACTCATCGGCATGAGCGACCGCATCCTCGTCATGTCCCAAGGCCGCGTCGCCGGTGAACTTTCGGCGGGAGCGGCCGAGGAGGAGGTGATGCGGCTCGCCACGACCGACGCGTCCGCAGACATGACCGCCCCGTCCGGAGAGGAGCCCGCCGCGTGAGCGGTACTACCGGCACCACCGGCACCACCGTCGCCCCACCGCCCGCGGTGAAGACCGGCGCCCCGAGCCGCAGCAGGCTCACCGACCCCGCCGTCGGCGTCTGGCTCGCGGCAGCCGCCGTCACCGCGCTCGGCTGGATCGTGGTCGCCGCGCGCGGCGGCGACTTCCTCACCCTCTCGAACGTCGTCGGCATTCTCCAGAACTGCGTCGCCCTCGGCCTGGTCGCCGTGGGACAGACCGCCGTCATCCTCACCGGCTCCCTCGACCTGTCGGTGGCGTACCTGATCAGCCTCGGCACGCTGGTCGCAGCGACCACCATGGAGGACGGCAGCGTCGTCACCGCGGTGCTCGCCGTACTCGCGCTGTCGGCTGCCGTCGGACTCGCCAACGGGCTCATCGTCACCGGGCTCAAGGTCAACGCGTTCATCGCGACGCTCGGCACCGCGTTCATCCTGCGCGGCTGGATCGAGGACAACTACACGGGCCCCGCGGGCAAGGTCCCCGCCTCCTTCCAGCACCTGGGCTACGACCGGATGGGCCCGATCCCCGTCTCGCTCCTCCTGCTCGCCGCCGTCGCCGCCGCGATGTGGCTGATCACCCGCCGCACCCGCTTCGGGCACCACCTGTACGCCACGGGCGGCGACGAACACGCGGCCCGGCTCTCCGGTGTCCGCACCCGGCGCACGATCATCGCCGCCCACGTCCTGTGCTCGCTGTGCGTGGGCGCCGCCGCCCTCTTCCTCGCCTCACGGCTCGGCGCGGGCGCTCCCTGGGCGGGCACCGAGGCACGCTACGACCTGGAGTCGATCGCCGCCGTCGTACTCGGCGGCACCGTCCTGGCGGGCGGGCGCGGGGGAGTGGCGGGCACGCTCGGCGGAGTCCTCGTGCTCGCCGTGCTCGACTCCGTCTTCAACCAGCTCGGCGTCGACCCGTTCTTCAAGAACGTCGTACGCGGCGTCGTCATCATCGCCGCCGTCGCGATCTACGCCCGGCGCGGCAGCAGGAGGTCCGCATGAGCAGCGGTACGGCAATCGCCGCCCCCTACAAGCGAGTCGTCCGTTCCCTCGGCACCGGCGCCCCGGTCTATGCCCTGCTCGTCGTGCTCCTCGTCGCGCTCGCCGCCACCGACCCCGGATTCTACGAACCCGACCGCTTCCTCGCCTTCGTCAAACGCGCCGCGCCCCTGGTGATCCTCGCCGCCGGGCAGTATCTGGTCATCGTCTGCGGTGAGTTCGACCTGTCGGTAGGGGCGATCGTCACCGCGGGAGTCGTCGCGGCGGCCGAGGTCTACGGCTCGTTCCCGGACGCGCCCTGGCCGCTCATGGCCGCGGGACTGCTGCTCGCCGGGGCGGTCACCGGCCTCGTCAGCGGGCTGATCACCACACGCCTGAGAGTGCCCTCGTTCATCACCACCCTCGGCATGATGCTGATCCTGGAAGGTGCCGTCTTCTTCTGGACGGGCGGCTCCCCGCACGGACAACTCTCCGAAGGCTTCCGCCAGATGGGGCGCGGCACCGCCATGGGCTGGCTGCCCTGGGCGGTCATCGCCTGCCTCGTCGCGGGCCTGGTCGCCGTCCTGCTCATGCGCTCCGATTTCGGCCGTACGTTGATCGCGACCGGGGACAGCGAACGCGCAGCCGCCCTCGCGGGAGTCCGCGTGCACCGCGCCCGCATCATCGCCTTCGTCCTGTCCGGCGCGGCGGCGGCGCTCGCCGCGGTCCTCGTCGGCGGCTTCTCCGGGGTCTCCGCGCAGGCGGGCCGTGGCTACGAGTTCGAGGCGATCACCGCCGTGGTCCTGGGCGGGGTCGTGCTCGGCGGCGGCCGGGGCAGCGTGGTGGCCGCGATGGCGGGCGCCTTCTCGCTGCAGGCCCTGTTCACGCTGCTCAACCTCCAGGGCGTATCGGGCGCCCTGGAGTCCACCGTCCAGGGCGTCATCGTCATCGCCGCGGTCGGGCTCGGGGCCGCCGACTGGTCCCGGCTGCGCCGCCGTCGTACCCACTCCTCGGGAGGCAGACCCTCGTGATGCACATCAAGTCGAACCGCAGGCGTGCGCTGGTACCCGCCGCTGCACTCCTCGCGGGCGCCCTGCTCGCCTCCTGTTCCAGCGACACGCCGCCCGACTCGCCCGCCGGGGCCTCGCAGGCATCCGACGCCGACGAGGGCGGCGACAAGCCCTCCAAGTTCTTCGAACAGGCCGAGTACGACCGCCAGTTGAAGCTCGGCAAGGAGACCCCGCAGGGCCCCGCCGGCAAGCCCTGGGAGCAGATGCTCGAACCGGAGATGACCGACACCGCCCAGTACAAGAAGAAGGGCTCGGGCGGCACCCACCTCTGCTTCTCCAACGCCGGTGTCTTCAACCCCTGGCGCCAGGTCGGCCTGAAGAACATGAAGGCCGAGGTGAAACTGCACGAGGAGATCAGTGACTTCACCGTCCTTGACGCCCAGGGCAAGGACGACAAGCAGATCTCCGACATCCAGGAGCTCGCGGGCAACAAGGACTGCGACGCGCTCATCGTCTCCCCGAACACCACCGCCACCCTCACCCCCGCGGTGAAGGAGGCCTGCGGAAAGCTTCCCGTGATCGTCTTCGACCGCGGCGTGGAGACCGACTGCGCGGTCACCTTCGTCAACCCCATCGGTGGCTACGGATACGGCGCGGTCGCCGCGGACTTCCTCGTCGACAAGGTCAAGCCCAAGGGCAAGATCCTCGCCCTGCGCATCTCGCCCGGCGTGGACGTCCTCGAAACCCGCTGGTCCGCCGCGAAGCTGGCCTTCGACAAGAGTGAACTCGACGTCGTGGACGCCAAGTTCACCGACGGCGACCCCGCCAAGACCAAGTCGATCGTCTCCGACGCGATCTCCCGGCACGGCTCCATCGACGGCGTCTGGATGGACTCCGGCGCCACGGCCGTCGCCGCCGTCGAGGCCTTCGAGGACGCGGGGGTCGACGTACCGCCGATCACCGGCGAGGACCAGCAGGACTTCCTCCAGGTGTGGAAGGACAAGAAGCTCACCGCGATCGCCCCCACCTATCCGACCTTCCAGTGGCGCACGCCGGTCATCGCGGCCCTGCGCGTCCTGGACGGCAAGCAGGTCCCCAAGGAGTGGAAGCTGCCGCAGCCCACGGTCACGCAGGCCAACCTCGACGAGTACCTCCAGGAGGGCATGCCGCCGCTGCACTACGCGATGTGCGGCTGCCAGCAGATGCCGGGCTTCCCCGGGGACTGGGGAGGCAAGAAGTGACGTACACCGCCTGGCAGTTGGGCGCCAACCCCTGGATCTGGCACTCGCCGGTCACCACCGAGGTGCTCGGCGAGACGCTGCCGCGCCTCGCGGGCTGGGGCTTCGACTGCGTGGAGCTGCCCCTGGAACAGCCCGACGACTGGGAGCCCGCCGCGGCGGCCAAGCTCCTCGACGCCACCGGCCTGACGCCCGCGGCCGTCGTCGCCGTCATGCCCGACGAGCGCAACCTGGTCCGCGCCGACCAGGGCACGCTGCGCACCACCCAGGACTACCTCCGCCGCTGCGTCGACACGGCCCACGCGATCGGCGCGCCCGTGGTCGCGGGCCCGGTGTACGCGGCGGTCGGCCGTACCTGGCGGATGGACCGGGCCACGCGCGAAGCGGCGTACGAGGAGTGGCGCGAGCACATCGCGCCGGTCGTCGAGTACGCGTCGCGCGCCGGTGTCCGCATCGCCGTCGAGCCCCTCAACCGCTACGAGACCAGCCTGTTCAACACCGTCGCCCAGACCCTGGAGGGCCTGGCGGGCCTGCCCGAGGAGTCGATCGGCGTCGCCCTGGACACGTACCACCAGAACATCGAGGAGCACTCCCTGCCCGAAGCGGTCCGCACGGCGGCGGGCCGCATCGCCCACGTCCAGGTGTGCGCCAACGACCGCGGAGCCCCCGGCGCCGACAGCCTCGACTGGCCCGGCTTCCTGCGCGCCCTGGGCGATGAGGGCTACCGAGGGCCGCTCTGCATCGAGTCGTTCACGGCCCACAACGACGCCATCGCCATCGCCGTCGCCGCCTCCGTCTGGCGGCCACTCGCGCCCACCCAGGACGCGCTCGCGACCGACGGACTCGGCTTCCTGCGCCGCACCGTGGCCGCCCTCTGAGCACCACCCCCCGACATCCGGCAATCCCGCACGTCCGTCCGTCCTTCCCAGCAGACCAGCAGAGAGAGGACCACCCCATGGACTGTCATGTGCGTGACAGAAGACTGCGCGACGCGAGAGGCTTACGAAGAGCGGTGATCGCCATGGTGGCCGCGCTGCTGCTCGCCGTCGGGTTCCTGCCCGCCACGTCGAGCGCCGCCGACAAGGCGCCCGCCTTCCGCGCGCTGCTCTTCACCAAGGCCGTCGGCTACGTCCACGACTCCATCCCGGCCGGCGTCCAGATGGTCAAGGAGCAGGCCGCCGCGGAGAACTTCGAGGTCGTCGAGACCGCCGACGCCACGGTCTTCGACGACGCGAAGCTCAAGGACTTCGACGTCATCATCATGCTGCAGAACTCCGGCATGGTCTGGGACACCGAAGCCCAGCGCGACGCCATGAAGAAGTACGTCAAGAGCGGCAAGGGCGTCGTCGCCCTGCACAACACCCTGGACATGGGCGTCGAGGACTCCTTCCCCTGGTGGGACGACCTCATCAACGCCGGCGCCCACATGCCCGCCCACTCACCGGGCGTCCTGAAGGGCACCGCCAAGGTCGCCGACCGCGCGCACCCCTCCACCAAGGGCCTTCCCGAGCGCTGGGAGCGCCCGGAGGAGTGGTACAACTTCGACAAGAATCCCCGCGGTGACGTGCACGTCCTGGTCACCGCCGACGAGACCACGTACGACCCGGGCGGCTCCAAGATGGGCGCAGACCACCCCATCTCCTGGTGCCGCAACGCCGAGGGCGGCAAGGTCTGGGCCACCGCCATGGGCCACGACAAGGCCTCGTACACCGAGCCCGCCTTCCGTGAGCACGTGCTCGGCGGCATCAAGTGGGCCGCGGGCAACCAGCCCGGCGACTGCGGTGGCACGGTCTGGTCCGGCTACGAGAAGACCGCGCTCGACGACAACACCGCCGACCCGATGGAGCTGGACGTCGCCAAGGACGGCAAGGTCTTCTACGTCCAGCGCAGCGGCGAGGTGAAGATCTTCGACCCGAAGAGCCACTCCACCTCGACGGCCGGCAAGCTCGACGTCTACACCGGCGGCGAGGACGGCCTCGTCGGCATGGAACTGGACCCGAAGTTCGCCACCAACCGCTGGATCTACCTCTACTACGCCCCAGCCAAGGCCACGGACGACGTCAACCGCCTCTCCCGCTTCACGGTCAAGAAGGACAACACCCTCGACCTGGCCAGCGAGAAGAAGCTCCTGGACGTCCCCGCCTACCGCGACCGCACCTTCCCCGAGCCCGGACACACCGGCGGCGCCGTCGAGTTCGGTCCGAACGGCACCCTCTACCTAGGCGTCGGCGACGACACCCCGCCCAACCTCGACCCCAGCTGGCAGGGGTACGCCCCGCTCGACTGGCGCCCCGGCAAGCAGATGCTGGACGCCGCCCGCACCGCGGGCAACACCAATGACCTGCGCGGCAAGATCCTGCGCATCAAGCCCACGGACAAGGGCGGCTACACCATCCCCAAGGGCAACCTCTTCGCCAAGGGCAAGGCCAAGACCCGCCCCGAGATCTACGCCATGGGCTTCCGCAACCCCTTCCGCTTCACCGTCGACCCCAAGACGGGCTACGTCCACGCCTCCGATTACGGCCCCGACCGCGGCGCCCCCGAGACCAACCGCGGCCCCGAAGGCCTCGTCGAGTACAACGTGATCAAGAAGGCGGGCAACTTCGGCTGGCCCTTCTGCCACGGCAACAACCAGGCGTACGCCCCCTACAACCCCGACACCCAGGAAGTCGGCGCCAAGTTCGACTGCGCCAAGCCCACCAACCCCTCACCGAACAACACGGGCCTCAAGGACCTGCCGACGATCGCGCAGCCCGAGATCTGGTACGGCTACGGCGAGTCCAAGGAGTTCCCGGAGATGGGCGCGGGCGGCTCGGCCCCGATGAGCGGTCCCGTCTACCACTACGACGCGAAGAACCCCTCCAAGACGAAGTTCCCCGCCTACTTCGAAGGGGCGAGCTTCTTCTACGAGTGGGCCCGCGACTCGGTCAAGGAAGTCCGCTTCGACAAGGACGGGAAGCTCCTGAAGATCAACGACTTCCTGAAGTCCGCGAAGTTCGCCAAGCCCATGGACATGACCTTCGGACCCGACGGCTCGCTGTACGTCCTGGAGTGGGGCAGCGAGTTCGGCGGCGGCAACAACGACTCCGGGCTCTACCGCATCGACTACGCCCAGGGCCAGCGCACCCCGCTCGCCCAGGCCAAGGCGTCCGCCACGAACGGCCCGACCCCGCTCAAGGTCGACTTCTCCAGCGAGGGCAGCAAGGACCCGGACGGCGACCCGCTCACCTTCGCCTGGGACTTCGACGGCGACGGCACCTACGACTCCACCGAGGCCGCCCCCTCCCACACGTACGACACCAAGGGAGACTTCAACGCCCAGCTGAAGGTCACCGACACCACCGGCAAGTCCGGGTATGCCAACGTGCCCGTCACCGCGGGCAACACGGCGCCCAAGGTGAAGGTCGAGACCCCGGTCGACGGCAAGCTCATCGAGTTCGGCGACAAGATCCCCTACAAGGTCACGGTCACCGACCCCGAGGACGGCACGATCGACTGCTCCAAGGTCACCGTCAATCCGGCCCTCGGCCACGACGACCACGAGCACCCCACCACCGACATCCCCGGCTGCGAAGGCACCGTGGACACCGGTGACCTCGGCGGCCACCCCGAGGGCGCCGACCTCACGTACGTACTCAACGCGAAGTACACCGACAAGGGAGGCGACGGCGTCGGCGCCCTCACCGGATACGGCCGCTCCGTCCTGCACCCCAAGCACAAGCAGGCCGAGTACCACGACGACCAGTCAGGAACCCGCATCGTCTCCCAGGCGGGCGCCGAGAACGGCAAGCGCATCGGCGACATCAGCGATGGCGACTGGATCGCGTACAGCCCGATGAGTGTCGAGGGCGTCAGCAAGGTCAGCTACAAGTTGTCATCGCCGTACGGCGTCGGCTCGATCGAACTGCGCGCGGACGCGCCCGACGGCAAACTGCTCGCCACGACACCCGTCCCCAACACCGGGGGCTGGGACACCTATCAGGCCACGCCCGACGTGCCGGTCGAAGCGCTGGCCGGGACACACAAGCTGTACGTGGTCTTCAAGTCGACGCAGGACAATTCCTTCGACGTAGACGCGGTGCAGTTCACCACGTCATAGTCACCCGGAAGTCGCCGGGGGCATAGACAGGTCCGCAGTGCGCCGTTTCCCAAGGTGCACTGCGGACCTTCCCCCGTCAGCGAGTACCGACGGCCGCCCGCACGGCGCGGCGGGCCAGCTGGCAGTCGTCGTGCAACCGCCGCAGCAGGAGCCGCTGTTCCTCACCGGACGGTGCGGCGCCCGGGTGGGCCGGTCCCGGTGCCACCGGGGCCGCGTCGTGCATCGAGCGCTGCACGGCCATCTCGTACGTACGGATCTCGCGGGTGAGCACCAGCATCAGGTTGACCAGGAACGCGTCGCGCGCCGCCGGTCCCTGCTCCTGCGCCAGCTGGCTGATCTCGCGCCGTGCCACCGGTGCGTCACCGAGCACCGACCACAGCGTCGCCAGGTCATAGCCCGGCAGATACCAGCCCGCGTGCTCCCAGTCCACGAACACCGGGCCCGCGGGGGAGAGAAGGATGTTCGACAGGAGCGCGTCGCCGTGGCAGAACTGCCACGTGCCGTGCGGCCCGGCCGAGTGCGCGATGCCGTGCAGAAGCTTCTGCAGGTCGCCCATGTCCCGGTCGGTGAGCAGACCCAGATCATGGAAGCGGGAGATCCGCTTGCCGTAGTCCATGGGCCTGCCGAACAGCTCCTGCGGCGGACGCCACCGGTTGAGGTGGCGGATCGCGTTGAGCGCAAGGCGTACGTCCGCGCGCGGCGGCGGCTCCACGGGATGACGGGACAGCGCGGCGACGCGTCCCTGCATCCGCTCGATCACCAGCGTGCAGTCCTCGGGGTCCGCCGCGATCAGCCGCGGGGCCCGGACCGGAGGACGGTGCCTGACGAACGAACGGTAGACAGCTATTTCGTGCCGGATCCGCTCGGCCCAGACCGGCGAGTGGTCGAGTAAACACTTGGCGATCGCGGTGCTGCGTCCTGTTGTCCCCACGAGCAGTACGGTGCGTCCGCTGCGGCGGAGCACCTGCACCGGATTGAACTCGGGACAGATGCGGTGCACCGAGGCGATCGCGGTGCGCAGTTGCGCCCCCTGGGGGCCTGACAAGTCGAGTCTCCCGCTGAGCGGTTGCGTGCCGGGCCCCGGAACGCGTCGCGTTCGGCCGGCGCCGAGCGACCCGGCCGCGGGGCGCGCGGGCTCCAGATACGGGCCGCTGCCGGGCTGTCGGCTGTGCAGCGGCCGGGGCGGGGCGGACACGGAGGACGATGCTGTGTACATGGGCGATACAGATCCCTTCGTGTGCCTGCGAGTTGCCGCGCCTCCCTTCCCCGGCTCCCGTGGAAGCACCCTGGGGAATGTCCCGCGGTGGGCCGGGTCGGGGTGGCGCATTCCTACCTGACACCCGGCGTCCCCTGGCACACCATGTGGCGCACCCTGGCGAACCGTGGCGAATAGTCGCTCAGCAACTGACAGAGGGTTACTGTCAACTCAGCCGAGAACCTGGGGGCTTGACGTGAACGGACAACCCAACACCCGACTGTCGGACCTTTTCGGCCTGACAGGCTGGTCAAAAGGGGAGCTCGCGAGACTGGTGAACAGGCAGGCGGCGGCCATGGGCCATCCGCAGCTGGCCACCGACACCTCGCGGGTACGGCGTTGGATCGACACGGGAGAAATCCCGCGCGATCCCGTGCCCCGGGTATTGGCGGCTCTGTTCACCGAGCGTCTCGGCCGTGTCGTGACCATTGAGGATCTTGGTCTGGTCCGGCACGGGCGCGTGGGGAAGCGGCGTGGCGACGGAGGTGTGGAGCACCCCGACGGCATGCCGTGGGCGCCCGAACGGACAGCCGCGGTCCTCACCGAATTCACGGGAATGGACCTCATGCTCAACCGACGCGGCTTGGTGGGCGCGGGTGCCGCGCTCGCCGCCGGCTCCGCACTGACCGGCGCCATGCACGACTGGCTGCACACCGATCCGGCCCTTGCTGCCGATGCTCCCCGTACCGACCATCCCCTGCACGCCGACCCCGCTGGGTTCGACCGCTATGAGGCCGCCCCCATCGGGTCGCAGGAGATCGAGGAACTGGAGACCTCCGTCGAGGTGTTCCGGGCCTGGGACGCGGCCCGCGGTGGCGGGCTGCAGCGCAAGGCTGTGGTGGGACAGCTCAATGAAGTGGGCGGCATGCTCGCCTACCGACACCCCGACCATCTCCAGCGCCGCCTGTGGGGCGTCGCTGCCAACCTCGCCGTCCTCGCGGGCTGGATGTCGCACGACGTCGGCCTGGAGCCCACGGCTCAGAAGTACTTCGTGATCGCCGCGCACGCGGCTCGCGAGGGGGGCGACCGGCCGCGCGCCGGTGAGGCCCTGTCCCGGGCGGCGCGCCAGATGGTGCACCTGGGGCGTCCCGACGACGCCCTCGACCTGATGAACCTCGCCAAGTCGGGCTCGGGCGAAGAGGTCCTGCCGCGCACGCAGGCCATGCTCTACACCATCGAGGCCTGGGCGCAGGCGTCGATGGGCAAGGGGCAGGCGATGCGCCGCACGCTCGGCATCGCCGAGGACCTGTTCGTCTCCGACAAGGGGGATGTGCCACCGCCCAGTTGGATGCAGATGTTCGACGAGGCGGACATGCACGGCATGCAGGCCCTGGCCTACCGCACCCTCGCCGATCACGACGCGTCCGCCGCCAACACCGCCCAGCGCCACGCCAGGGAGGCGATCGACCTGCGGTCCAAGGGCCGCGACCGCTCGCAGATCTTCGACTACATCTCGCTGGCATCGGCCTGCTTCATCGGCGACGACCCCGAACAGGCCGATCGGTACGCGCGGTTGGCGCTCGTGTCGATGGGGTCGAACTCCTCCCATCGCACGTGGGACCGGCTGCGCGAGATGTACCGCCTGACGGCTCAGTACTCGGGCTACCCGAAGATCCAGGACCTCCGTGAGGAGATCAAGCTGGCCCTGCCCAAGGCGACGGCCAAGACCGGAGGTGGCAGCCGGGTCCGCGCCTAGGACCCGGCACGATCGGCGGAGGGGGGGGACGCGGGTCAGGAGTTGATCCGTGCGATCAGCAGGCAGGCGTCGTCCTCGCGCGGGGCCACGCCGAACTCTTCGACGACCGTCCGTACGCAGTCCTGCGCACCCCGCGTGTCCGTGAAGCGCGGCGCGAGCGCGAGCAGCCGGCTCGTCGCCGCGTCCCTGGAGCGCCGGGGAACCAGTCCATCGGTGTGCAGCATGAGGAGGTCGCCGGGTTCGAGTCGTACGTCGGCCTGCTCGTACGTGGCTCCGGAGGTCGCCCCGAGGATCACTCCTCCCGGTGGCGTGAGCGCGCGCCCTGTCCCGTCGCGGAACAGCAGCGGGGCGGGGTGGCCCGCCTGCGCCCAGGTGAGGGTGCGGGTCGCCGGGGTGTACTGACAGCACACCGCGCTGCCGAGAGCCGGCTGCGTGGTGGTGTCCAGTAACTGGTTGAGCCAGCCCATCAGTTGGCCCGGCCGCACTCCGGCGACCGCCATGCCGCGGACCGCGCCGAGCAGCATCGCCATGCCCGATGTGACGGTGACGCCGTGCCCGGTGAGGTCGCCGATGCTGAGCAGGAACTGGCCGTCGGGCAGTTCCATCGCGTCGTACCAGTCACCGCCGATCAGCGAGCTGTTCGAGGAGGGGAGGTAGTGCGCGGCGAGGTCGAGCGCCGTGGGTCCGCCGTGCGGGAACCGCAGGGAGCCACGCCACGGCGGCAGCACGGCCTCCTGCAGTTCGACCGCGAGCCGGTGCTCTGTCTGCGCGATGTGCCGCTGGCGCTGCAGCGAGTCACGGGTCTCCCGCAGCACTCGCTGGCTTCGGCGCAGTTCGCTGACGTCCCGCAGGACCGCCCACATCGAGGCGGTGCTGCCGTCAGCGGCGAGCACGGGCTCGCCCATCATGTGCACCTGTCGTACGCCGTCGTCGGGGCGCACGATCCGGAACTCGCCGTCGATCGGCTTACCGTCGATCAGGCAGTCCGTGACCATGGCCGTCAGCATCGGCTGGTCGTCGACGTGCACCAGGGAGGGCAGTTCGTCGAGGGAGAGCGGGGGAGCCTGCGGGTCCCGCCCGAGGATCTGGTACAGCTCGCCCGACCAACTCGCCTCGTCGCTCAGGAGGTTCCACTCCGCGCTGCCGACCCGGCTGAGCAGTGAGCCGCGCCGCGGTTCGAGCGGTGCGGGCACGGCCGGGGCGACGGGCTCCACGGCCTGCGGCACGGGCCCGTCCCTCAACTGCGCGAGGTGGTCGTCCAGGTCGTTGAGCTGATGGACCGCCAGGTCGCACAGGGCGCGCTGCCAGCGGTCCTGCGGGTCGCCGCCGTCGGCCCCGGTGTCACGGCGCACCGCGTCGACCTCACCGCGGAGCCGGCGCGTCTGCGTGATCAGCGCTTCGACCGAGCCGCGCTCGGGCGGCTGGGCGGAAGGGCGGTCCGCGAAGACATGGGACGGCATGAGGTGCTCCGTTGAGGATGCGGTGCGACCAAACGGGCGGGATGGACCGCTAATGACTTTCGCACAGCCGGGGGAGGCCCGTAAGGGATTTGGCAACACACGGCACGGTCATGCTTCTGACATATGTCTATGTCCTTCGGAACGGTACGTTCCGAAGGACCGGTCACGATCAACCGCGCATGGAGCGGACGACAGCGGGAACGCGGCGGTCGTGGTCGCGTCTCCGAGGCGCAGGTGCTGGTTGCACGAGGGCGCGGCATGGGGGATGGTTGCCTGAAGGTAACGATTTCCCCGAGTCGATGAGGTGAGGGATCCGCCTAGCGGGTCTTCAATATTTGGTCACTACCCAAGTGCAGACCGTCCCCGGCCGGGAGCCGGATTCCCAGTTGGGTGCCGCTCCTTACCCCGTTCTCGTCGCTGACGCCGAGGGCGCGATCGTGCTGCGCAACGACGCGGCCGGAGTGCTCCTGCCCCGGGCCCGTGCGGGCGCGCGCCTCGCTGACGCCGTCCCCACCTGGCTCTCCACCGCGCACGACGCAATAGGGCCGTCCGGCCAGGGCGCCGACGAGGCGGTAGGGACTTCGGCCTCGGGTCCGATCGGCGGGCGCAGCTTCGAGGCGCACCCCAGCGTGCGGGGCGACGGCACCGTGGTGTGGTGGCTGGTCGATGACACCGATCATCGACTGGTCCGTGAAGCCCTGCGCGTGGAGCGTGAGCGGACCGACTTCCTGGCCAAGGCGTCCAGCCTGCTGCTCTCCTCCCTGAACCTCGAGCGCTGTATGGATGTGACCGCCCAGTTGGCCGCGGAGTACTTCGCCGACGCGGCCCTGGTCATCGCGCCCTCGCACGGGCGCCGGCTGCCGGTGGTGACCTGCCTGCACGGCGAGAGCCCCGTCCGGTCCCACCAGTCGGTGAACCCGGAGGACGTGCCCGGCCTCAGCGAGGCCCTGCGCGGTTTCCCGCCGGTTCCTTCGCGATGGATCGACCCCGCGGTGGCACCGGCCTGGATGGTGCCCGCGGGCTTCGGTCCCGTCGGCTCGATAGTGATCACCCCACTGCCCGGTCACGGCGTCCCGGCCGGCGCGCTCGTGCTGCTGCGCCGTTCCAGCACGGCGGCGTTCACCGACGGCGAGGAAGTCTTCGCCCGGCTGTTCGCCACGCGGGCCGGGGCCGCCATGTCGGCCGCACGCCTGTACGCGGAGCAGGCCTCGATCACCGAGGTCCTGATGCGCGAGCTGCTTCCTCCCTCGCTGCACCAGATCTCCGGTGTGGACTTCGCCGGCGGCTACCGCCCGTCGGAGGACCACGAACGGATCGGCGGGGACTTCTACGACGTGCACCCGGCCGCCGTCGAGGGCGAAGCCTCACTCGTGACGCTCGGGGACGTCTGCGGCAAGGGACTTGAAGCCGCGGTGCTGACCGGCAAGATCCGCAACACTCTGCACGCCCTGCTTCCCATGGCGGACGACCACCAGCGGATGATCAGCCTGCTGAACACCTCTCTGGTCAATTCCCATCACACCCGGTTCGCGACGCTGGTCCTGGCCTCCGCCGTGCGGGAGGGCAGCGGGGTGAGCCTGCGGCTGACCAGTGCCGGTCATCCGGCTCCGCTGATCGTGCGTACGAGCGGTGCGGTGGAAGAGGCCGAGACGCGCGGCACGCTGGTCGGGGCGATTCCCGACGCGCGGGCCCGGACCGCTGCCGTCACTCTCGCGCCCGGCGAGTCCTGCGTGCTCTACACCGACGGGATCACCGAGGCCAAGGGCGGCCCGATGGGCGGGACCGAGTTCGGTGAGCAGCGGCTCCAGCGCGTCCTGGCGGAGTGCGCGGGCATGCCCTCCGAGGGCATCGTGGAGCGCGTCCAGATGCTCGCGTCCCAGTGGGTCGGAAAGGGGCGGCACGACGACATGGCCGTCGTGGTGATCTCCGCGCCCCGTACCCAGCACCTCAGCGCGGTGAACGGCCATACTCGGGGCAGGTACACCGCATGACGACCCGTACTCCACACCGGCTCACCGCCGGTGAAGCAGTCCAGCAAGCGGCCGACGCGCTGTGGGAAGCCGTCGCGGCGGCCGATGAGCACACGGCCACGGGTGTGGTGCTGCAAGCTCTGGACGACGGCGTCGCACCGGAGAGCGTGCTCCTCGACGTGATCGCGGTGGTGCAGGGAAAGGTCGGTGAGGAGTGGGCCGCCAACCGCATCACCGTGGCCCAGGAGCACGCCGCGACCGCCATCAGTGAGCGTTCCGTGGCTGCGCTCTCCGTGCACCCGGCCGTGCGCACGACGCCGTACCGGGGCAGGATCACGGTGGCCTGCGTGGACGGGGAATGGCACGCGCTGCCCGCGCGTCTGCTGTCCGAGGTCCTGAAGCTGCGCGGCTGGCACGTCGATTACCTCGGCGCGCAGGTCCCTACCCCGCACCTCATCGCCCACCTGCACCGCACCGACACCGACGTGGTCGCGCTCTCCAGCTCCATCGCGGCCCGGCTGCCCACCGCGCACGCCGCGATCACCGCCTGCCAGGCCACCGGCGTACCCGTACTCGCCGGCGGAGCCGCGTTCGGACCCGACGGCAAGTACGCCCGCCTGCTGGGCGCCGACGCCTGGGCTCCCGACGCCCGCGCCGCCGCCGACCGCCTCGCCCGGTCGCCGCTGCCGCGCCCGCACTCCGACCACCAGCCCATCGACGACCTGCCCCACCTGGACGACCAGGAATACACGATGGTCTGCCGCAGCAAGACCGCCCTCGTGCGCACCGTCTTCACGGCGCTGGAAGACGCGTTCCCCGCGATGCGCACGTACAGCGAACTGCAGCGCGAACACACCGCGGAAGACCTCGCACACATCGTGGAGTTCCTCGCCACCGCCCTCTACCTCGGCGAAGAAGACCTCTTCACCTGGTTCATCACCTGGACCGCCCGGATCCTCACCGCCCGCGGCGTCCCCGCGCACAGCCTGCCCCCGGCCCTGGACATCCTGGCCCGCGAGCTCAAGGACTTCCCCAGAGCCACCAGGACCCTCGAACACGGCACCGACGCCCTGACCGTCGCCCACCGCGCCACTACCGGGAACCCCGCATGACCACCATCCCTCCCACCCACCTGCGTCTGACCACGGTCGACACCGCCGACACCGTGCGTATCGAGGTCCACGGGGATCTCGACCACGAGAACGCGGACAGCCTTCTGGAGGCTGCCACCACCAAGCTCGCCGAACATCCGCGCCTGGTCGCCCTGCATCTGCACTGCGCGGGACTCGGCGTCGTCGACTCCATGGGACTCTCGGTCCTCTTGATGATCCACCGAAAGACCAGCGAAGCCGGCGTCCGCCTCCACCTGGACGACCGGTCCGCCAGGCTGGAACGGCTCCTGACCCTCACCGGTATCCTGGAGCACCTCACCGCCTCCCCCCTCAACAGCACGGCAGAACCCCCGATGACCAGCGGGGAAGCGAGAACGGCCCGCCCCACCGGACCGGACGGCACCACCTGAGGCCACTCCAGTCCCCCAGTTACGGGGGCAGGAACCAGACACACTGATGGGGCGCACATGCCAGCACCAGACTCCACCTCACGCAGGTTCACGAACGAGGCCACCCAGTCCGCCGGCGACATGGTCGAACTCCTCGACGTGATGTGGGAACACGCCAGACAGTCGACCGTCACTTCCCCCGCATCCGCCTCGCAACTGCGCCTGATGTACCTCGTCGACCGGAGTGAGGGGCTGCGCATGCGGACCCTGTGCAACCGGCTCGGCACGGCCCCTCCCTCCGTCACCCGCATGTGCGACCGCCTGCAGGCCATCGGCTTCCTGGAGCGTCTGCCCTGCCCCGGCAACGGACGGGAGGTCACCCTGCATTTGACCTCCGCGGGACAGGCACACCTGCAACGCATCCGCGAACACCGCGAGAGCATGCTGCGCCAGGCGATCGACGCCCTGCCCCAGACCGACCGGAGGGCACTGGCCAGAGGACTCGCAGGACTCCACGCCCAACTCACCGAGGACGCCGACGAGCACAGACCCGGCGCCGTCGCGGCAGCCTGATCCCCAAGCGGGGTCAGCAGCCGCCGCAGTTGTAGTAGAGGACGTCCCAGTGGTTGCCCTCGTCGGCGTAGATGTTGCCGGAGCCGGACTTGTACTGCGGGGCGCCGTCACCGCGCGGGCCGATGTAAGTGAACGTGTTCTTCACGTAGTTCGTGACGCAGGTGTTCTTGCCGAAGTCGAGCTTGTAGCCGTTCCAGTGCGAGTACGTACCGCTCGCGTGGCCGGTCTCCGTGCCGCCCGTGACGTTGAGGGCGCACCCGCTGGCGCGCTTGAGGGTCTGCGCCCCTTGCGCGGTGGCGAGATTGAGCTGGTCGAAGGACGTACACGTCGGCCTGTTGCGGTCCGAGCAGCCGCCGGAGGACGACCAGGTGACGCCCGCGTCCCGGAACATCGAGGTCGCGGTGGCATGGCTGATCTTGGTGGCGGCGAAGGCATCGGTGGCCGTGGTGAGGACGCCGAAGCCGGGCGCGACCAGGGCGCCGGTGGTGAGCGCGAGCGCGGTGAGCGCGGAGCGGATGCGCATGCGGGTTCCTTCCTGCTGGTGACCGTGCTGACGATGAGACGGCTGTGGTGCAGGTGGAGCAAGGAGATGGTGCCCGCATTCACGCGTCGGTGCCAGAGGACAAAGTGCCCAGTGATTTGAGCATCTGCTCCTGGTGGCGGTAGCCGACCGTCTCGTAGCCGATCACGGTGACGAACGGCGCCAGCATGACGACGAGCAGGCACACCGCGATCGCGACGCCGGCCGCGGCCAGGAGGACGGCCACGAGGAGCACGGCGAGCGTGAGGGAGATCAGGAGCAGGTGGAAGCGGTCCGCCGCCGACAGCAGCAAGGTGTGCAGCAGGTAGACCATCAACAGATAGAGCCCGACCGGGATGGCCAGCGAGAGGACCACGGCCACATCGCTGAGCTCGGAGTGGTGTTCGAGTTGGAGGCCGGCCACGTGCAGTCCGGCGCCGGCGCCGGCGATTCCGATGAACAGGGGGATGTGCCCGTAGCCGAAGAGGTAGCCGCGTCCGCGCCGGTGCGTGAGGATGTCGCCGAACGGAGTGGAGAAGTAGACCCACCACATGCCGAAGGTGAGCCCGACGCCTGCGATGACGATGGCGATCGCGTTCCCGCTCCAGTGCGTCCCGTCCCCGCCTCCCAGGAGGTCGCCCGACGAGGCGATGGTGCCGACGACCCCTTCGCCGAGCGTGATGATGGCGAACAGGCCGTACCGCTCCGCGACGTGGTGCGGGTGCCACGGCGTGTCGCCCGCGCCTCCCTGGGTGAGCAGCGGCAGCGCGAGCTCCAGCGCCCCGAGCACGATGAACGCGGCGAACACCGCGGCGAGCGGCAGGTGGGAGAACGCGACGAGGACCCAGCCGACCTGGACGACCACGGTCCAGCGGATGTTGGCCACCCCCACGTCGTGGAAGGCGGGGGACTCCCGGGCCGCGCGCCACCACTGGAGCACCATCGCGATCCGCATCACGACGTACCCGATCACCATCGCGCGCAGCTCCAGATGCCCGCCCTCCTCGACGGAGTGGAACATCGCGGGCAGGCCGAGCGAGAACACGACGACGCCGATCATCTGGAGCATCGTCAGGGCGCGGTAGAGCCAGTCGTCGGTGCCGAACGCGGAGGCGAACCAGCTGAAGCTGATCCAGGCGACGCTGATCGCGAACATCGCCAGAAGGAACGCGGTGACCGCCTGCCCGGCATGCCCCGCGGCGACCATCTCGGCGAAGTGGGAAGCGGCGGTGCCCACGGCGACCACGAAGGTGAGGTCGAAGAGGAGCTCCAGCGGCGAGGAGGTGCGCTCGTGCTCCTCCGGATCGCGGCCGGTCATCGGGATCAGCCGCCGTGACAGCGAACGCTTGCCGGTCCTTCCGGTCTTGCCGGCCATTCCGGACCGGTCGGAGTTGCTGGGCCCGCCGACGGCGCCGGTCCCGCTGGTGTCGGGGTGATCGTGGGGGTGATCGCTCATGTGCAGCATCATTTCCGACGTCGCCGGTTCGCAAGCCCGCGACGCACGGGGTGGCCACGAGCCCGCGGGCGGTTTGAGGCAGGCACTTGCCTGTACGCGCACTCCCGCATCTGTCATTCTCCGGCTACCGCGCGTTTTCGGGGGATCGGTGATGCGATATGCGGACATCAACGCGCCCTGCCCGATGGGCTGTTGTTCTTCTGCTCTGCCTTCCGACGACGCTGGCCTGTGCGGACAAAGGTGATGACGCCGACGGGGGTGGCGGCGCGGGAGGCGACAAGAGCGGTGGCGCGCTACCCGCCCCGGGAAGTGGTGGGGGCGGAGCGGACGGCGGGGGAGGGAGCAGTGGCGGGGGCGATGGGGATGACGGTGGTGGTGGAGGCGATGGCGGGACCGGTGGCGGAGGCGGTAGCGGAGGCGGAGGCGGAGGCGGCGGAGCCAAACCCGGTCCTTTGAAGATCCCGGAGTGGGGCAGGAACGGCTTCCTGTTCGACGACGCGTCCGCTGTGGGCAGGGCGAACTGGGCCGAGATCGAGCGTATGTTCACCGCCGCGTGCAAGGACGGCACCCTCTGCGTGCACCTCGTACGGACGTACCTCACGCAGGACGGTCAGCCCACCGAAGGCCCCTGTGGCTACGAATACACCGAGCCACGGGCGGACACGTGGGTCCGACGGGACTACACGGTTCAGGTCGTCGGGGTCTGCGGCTCGGAGCCCGGCGAGACGGGCGGCGAGAGCAGCGACACGGGAGGGCCGAGCGAGTCCGAGAGCGTACCGACCGACGGGCCGTCGACTCTCCCTGATACCGCCCCCGCCCCATGAACGAAGGCAGCGGAGGGCTCGGGCGGCTCGGCACGATCGTGGGCGCGATCGCCGCGCCGACGAGCCTGATCACCGCGTTGCTCTACTACTTCGGCTACTACCACGCGTACTGGTTCTTCGCGTACTTCAGAGTGAACTCCACCGTCCTCGGCTTCGGCATGGCGGACTACCTCATGCGCAGCCTGGACGCCCTGTGGATACCGATGACGGTGACCGCGACCGCCGGTCTGCTCGCGTTCTGGGGGCACGACCTGTTGCGGCACAGAATCGCGGCGGGGACTCGACTGCCTGCCCTGCGCTACCTGATCCCTGCCGTGGCGGGGCTTGGTTTCCTGCTGGCTCTCGGCGGACTGTGGTCGACGTTCACGGGGACCTTCCTCAACCGCGTCCTGACGCTGGCCCCGCTGAGCCTGTCCGTCGGGGTGACCCTGCTGGCGTACGCGCTGCACCTCAGACGTACGTTCGCGGTGGGCGGGCCGAGCAGCGGGGAGGGTGGTGCGGACAGTGACGGTAGTGACGGCGGCGACAGCGACGACGGCAGGGACGGCGACGGCGACGGCGATGGCGACGAACCCACCGCGCCCGCGCCCGCGCCTCCCGACGCCCCCAGCGCCCCGCTCTCCCGGCCCGAATGGGCCGTCCTCGTCGAACTGGCGGTCGTGTTCGTGCTGGTAGGGCTCGGACTGGTCTGGGCGGCCAACGACTACGCGGCCTCGGTGGGCGTGACACGGGCACAGCGCTTCCTGAACGGCCTCCCCGACTACCCGTCCGCCGTCCTCTACAGCAAGGACAGCCTCAGCATCGGCGCTCCGGGCGTACGCGAGACCCGCTGCGACGACAGGCGAGCCGCGTACGGCTACCGCTACGACGGACTCGCGCTCATCCTCCAGTCGGGCGACCAGTACGTGCTCCTGCCCTACGGCTGGACACGGGCCGATGGAGTCGCCCTGGTCATCGCGCGCAACGACTCCGTACGGCTGGAGTTCGGGCCGTCGCCCAGCGCGCGCTCGGCGGCGGCCCGAAGCCACTCCTGCTGAGGGACCCGAGGTCAGACGACCGCGCCGGTGTCCTCCCGTGCCGCGCGCCGCGCCTCAAGAGGGCTCCCGCCCTTGCCGCCGCCACCGGAGGACCGCCCGCGGTCACGACGACGCTCCCGCGCAGGGCGGCGCCGCTCCAGCGTCACCGCCGTCGGTACCGCGGTGAACACGGTGGACACCGTACCGATCACCACTCCCGCGATCAGCGCGAGCGAGAAGTCGGCGAGCGAGTCCCCGCCGAGCACGGCCAGCGCGGTGAGGATGAAGAGAGCCCCCATGCCGGTGTTGACGGTGCGCGGCAGGGTCTGGAGTACAGCCCTGTTCGCGGTGCGTTCCAGGTCCATGCGCGGGTCGCGCCGCCGCGCCTCCCGCACCCGGTCGAAGACGACGACGGTGTCATTGACCGAGTACCCGATGACGGTGAGCAGCGCGGCGAGGAAGACACTGTCCACCGGCTTGCCGAGCCAGGCGAACAGGCCCACCACCACCAGGACGTCGTGCACCATCGCGCTGACGGCCGCCGCGGCGAACGTCCACCGGAACCGCACGCTCAGATAGATGAGCTGCGCGGCGACGGCGATCCCCAGCGCGATCAACGCCTTCACCCGCAGTTCGTCGCCGAGGCTCGGGCCGATCATCTCGTCGCGCTCGACGGTGACGTCACCGCCGGGCGCCTCCAACGCGCCCTTGATGGTGTGCTGTTGGTCGTCGGTGAGTTCGCCCGTGCGTACGGAGATGTCACCGTCGCCGGACTCCTGGACCACGGCACGGGGGAAACCGGCGTCGGCCACGACGGTCCGTGCCGTGTCCACGTCCACCGTCCGGCTCGTGGAGTACTCGACGAGCCGTCCGCCCGTGAACTCCACGCCGAAGACGAGACCGCGCAGGCCGATCCCGGCGAGCGCGACCATCACGAGCAGCGCGCTGACGCCGAGCCAGCGCCTGCGGTGCCGGACGATCTGCGGGTCGCGCCGCGCCAGCCACGTACGCACCCGCCCTGTCGAGGTGATGCCCGTGATGCCGGGCCGCTCGCGCACGGATCGGCGCCGTAGCGCGAACTCGGCGAGCACGCGGGTGACGACGAGCGCCGACACCATCGACGCGACGACACCGATGGACAGGGTCACACCGAAACCCTTGACGGGGCCCGTGGCGAAGAAGAACAGCAGGCCAGCGGCGAGCAGTGTGGTGACGTTGGAGTCGATGACCGCGCTCCACGCCTTGCTGAAGCCGCGGGCGAGGGGCTTGTCGAGCGACTTCGTCCGCGCGCCGACGTACTCCTCGCGGGCCCGCTCGAAGACGAGCACGTTGGCGTCGACCGCCATGCCGATCGCCAGGACGAAACCGGCGAGCCCCGGCAGTGTGAGTGTGGCCCCCAGGGCGACGAGGGCCGCGTACGAGATGAGTCCGTACAGGGCGAGCGCGAGGGTGGCGAGGGCTCCGAGCAGCCGGTAGACGACCATGATGAACAGCGCGGTGAGCGCCAGTCCGATGAGCGCGGCCTGGGTCGACGCGGCGATGGCGTCGGCGCCGAGTGTCGCGCCGACCGTCCGCTGCTCGACGACGTCCACGGGGACCGGCAGGGCGCCGCCCTTGACCAGAGCGGCCAGGTCGCGGGCCTGTTCGTGGGAGAACCCGCCGGTGATCCGCGTGTCCCCGCCGGTGATGCCGGTGTCGCACGGCACTTCGGGGTTCATGCCGGGGGCGGAGATGACCTTGCCGTCGAGGACGATGGCCACGCGCCGCTCGGGAGCACCCTGGGGGGCGCAGGCGGCGGCGCCGGTGATGCGGGCCCAGTCGCCGCTCGCGTCCTCGCGGAAGGTGAGGCCGACGGTCCAGCCCGCCATCCCCTGCTGGTCGAAGGCGGCCTCGGCGTCCTTGACCCCGTCACCGGTCAACGCGGACGCCCCGAGCCGCAGGAAGGTGCCTTTCTGGTCGGGATCGGGAAGGGTGCGGGGCCCGTCGGCGGCGCCGCGGCCGTCGTCCTCGGGAGCCCGGTCGGTGACGCCGGAGACGGGGTGGACGGTCAACTGGGCGGTACGGCCGATCACGGCGGCCGCCTCGCGCGGGTCCTGGACTCCCGGCAGTTCGACGATGATGCGGTGGTCTCCCGAGCGGGACAGGCTCGGCTCGGACACGCCGAGCGCGTCCACGCGCTGACGCAGCACCTCGAGGGCACGGTCGGTGGCCCGGGAATCGGCCTTGATCTCGCGGTCGGGGGAGTCCTTGGTCTCCAGGACGATCTGGGTGCCGCCCCGCAGGTCGAGGCCCAGGCGGGCGGATTGGGTGAGAGCGACGGTGAGGGACGCGGCGATCACCGCGAGGGCGAACAGCGCACGCCACAAGGGCGCGCGGGACTTGGTCTGCGACATGAGACTGCTCCACGGCAGGACGAAGGGGCAGCTGCCCGACCCCCTCGCACGCGGTGCGGGGGCGGATCAGGCGCTGACGGTGGTGAGTTCGCTGCGCGGAGCACACGGCGGGGCGCGGGGCGCGGCCGTGCCGTCGGAAGGCTGAGCGGTGGAAGGGGCCTGCGCGAGTGCCTGCTCCGGACCGCCGTGGCTGCGGTGCGACGCGGACGCGGTCGCCGTGGCCGTGATCAGCCCGGGGTGCGGGAAGGGGGTCGTGTCAGGAGGCGTACCGCGGACCGCGGGCGTGCTCAGGAGGGCGGCGTGCGGGCCGGGTCGGCCCTGCGGATGCCCGCACCATGAGGCGGCGGCCGAAGATGCGTCGGGCTGCGGCGTCGGGGAGGAGAGCGACGCCGAGGGAACGAACAGCGTGACGAGCGAGAGCAGCGCCGCCGAGACGAGCGCGAGGGCCCACGAGGCGCGTGCGTCCCGGGCGGACGGGAAGGGCGAAGGAAGCGGCGCGGGGAAGGGCGTGGCGCGCTGCGGCACGGTTGCCTCCCTGCTCGTGCGGTGGACCTGGTCCCGGGTCGGAGATCGGTACGTCGGCGAGCAGGGCGTCCGGCGACGGATTGCCGGAGCGCTGCCGCCACCACCCTAAGCAACCGGCGGCAAAGACGGGAGGAGTTGTCACGCCCGGCTCCGTCAGCCGAGGTCGGGCGGCGGGCGCCGGGCCACCTCGTGCGCGTCGTCCGCGGTGACCTTCGACGGCCGCCGTGCGCGCCTGGACGACGTCTTCGGCGACGGGCTCGCCGTCCAGACCGCTGTACCGCCCACGCCCGCGCCGAGGGGCTCGGGGCCCGGATCATCCACGTACAGGAGACGGGCGACGACGGCGTCCTCGCCGACTGGCTGCGCGTCGGCCGGGCGGACGCGGTCCTGCTGCGCCCCGACCGCGTCGTCCTGGACACCATGGCGAAGGGCGGCGGCGACTTCGCCGATGCCGCCGCGTGGGCGCCACTGCTGTGCACGGCCCGCCGCCCCGGCTCCCGTCCTGTACCCGAGCTGTGACGCGATCGGCGGTGGCCTGCGGCCGGTCACCGCTAGCGTCGGACGCATGATCGTATGGCTCAACGGAACCCACGGTGCAGGCAAGACGACGACCAGTGTGCTGGTGCAGCAACTCCTGCCGGACTCAAGGGTGTTCGATGCCGAGAAGGTCGGCGAGGCGCTCATGGACATCAAGCCCGGTCTGCCCGCGCTGGGCAACTTCCAGCACTGGCCGCCGTGGCGGCCCCTCGTGGTCGAGACCGCCCGCCGCGTGCTCGACTACACCGGCGGCACCCTCGTGATGCCCATGACCGTCCTGGTCGAGGAGTACTGGCGCGAGATCAGCACGGGGCTCGCCCAACACGCCATCCCTGTACGGCACTTCGTGCTCCACGCCGATCAGGAGACCCTGCGTGGGCGCATCGAAGGGGACACGGTCCTTGGCCCCTCTACGTTCCGCCTCGATTACCTCGAACCCTACGCCGAGGCGGCCCGCACCTGGCTGCACGCCGAGGCCGAGGTCGTCGACACCACGCACCTCACACCGGACCTGGCGGCCCTGCGGATCGCGGAAGCCGTCAAGGGCTGAGCCTCCCGGGCCGGGTCCTTGGCACGACCCGGACCGGGAGGAGCGGCGGTGTCTCAGCCGCAGTGCTCGGACTTCTCCTGATCCGTCATGGGGCGGGTGTGCTGTGTCTTGGTGCTGGGCGCGTCCGGCTTGGGGCCGGTCGCGTCGAAGGGGGCGTACCAGATGTAGTGGCCGTGGAACTTGTCCTCGAAGTGCAGCTCATAGGTGCCCTTGACCTGCTGCAGCTGGGACTCGCGCGTGACCCAGCCGACCTCGCCGGGGCGGACGTCGACGTTGGTGGTGTCCGTCTCGGTGTGCGAGCTCTCCCAGGTGTGGCCGTAAGAGGTCTCGATGCTCACCTTGAACACCTCGGCGAAGCCGTACTCCGCGCTGAGCGAGACGCCGACGCTGTTGGACTCGCCGGTCGTGTCGGCCCAGGAGATGCTGGAACGCTGCAGATCCTGCGTGCAGTTGTAGGCGCTGTCGCCCACCTGATGGGCCTCGCCCATCGAATCGGTGCCGGGACCGTCGGGGTGGAAGACGCACGAGTCGGTGCCGTTGTCGCACTTGTCGAGCAACTCGCGGATGGTGGGGGCCTCTTCGTCGGCCTGCGCGGCGGGCGCGAGGGCCATGCCGCCCGCGGTGGCCATCGCCGCCAGGAGGACGGTCAGGCGAGTACGGGTGATCATGTGTGATCTCCAGTGGGGGGAAGGTGAAGCAGATGGGGGGTGTCAGCTGAACCCGATGGACTGGGTGCGGTCGTTCATCAGCTGGCCGACGTCGTCGGTGTTCTCGTCGAACGGGCCGTCGCGGTCACCGCCGAGATCGGGCTCCGGATAGAGCCAGATCGCGCAGTTGCCCCAGGGCTGGACCGAGGAGATGCGGTTCTTCCAGTCGTCGCCGAGGTCGTACTGCCAGTTCACCCAGCCGTCCTTCTCGCAGAGCGAGGGGCCGCTGATGGTGAGCGAGTCACCCGAGAAGCCGGGATCGCTGAAGAACGTTCCCTGGATGACGTCCCCGGCCGCCGCGGAGTCTCCCTCGGCCTCCTTCGCCGCGGTCTCGGACATGGCCGCGCGGAACGCGGACGAGGTGACGGCGGCCCGTGGGGAGGCCGGCGCGTCGGTGACTCGTCCGTCGGTGGCGCGGTCGATGGCTTCGTCGAACGAGTCGAAGCAGCGCTGCTCCCCGGTGGGCGCGTCCAGTACGCAGTGGCGCGCCGCCGGTTCATCCGCTCCGGCCGGCTGCGCCGACAGGGTGCAGATCAGGCCGGTGGTGACGGCGAGCGCGGCCCCTGTCGAACGGACGCGGTGCGTGGTCCGTATCGCCATACGGGTACCCCTTTCTCTCTATTGGCGTGGGCACATCACCTTCCTGTGTAGTGGCTCTGGTCCGCACCTGCGGCTGGAATTCTGAATTCCGTTGTCCGTGAAGGCGGTTGAGTGGACTCGGGCAACGCGCAAGCCCCCTTCGGGCAACAGGAAGGGGGAAACGGGCACATCAGCACTGGGCGAAGACGTACCCCTTGGCGCCCTTGGGGCTGACGTCGCGGTCGCGCAGGGTGATGGACAGGCGGGAGCCCCAGGCGTCGCAGGCGGTGCGGTAGTCGTCCCGTGTGTACTCGACGGCGAAGACCTTGTCGTCGTAGGCGTCGGCGAACTCCCCGCACTCCTTGTACGCCGCGCACTCCTCGACGACGGCGAAGTCGAACCCGATCCGGCCGCGCTCGGGAAGGAGGTCGGTGGTGTTCTTCTGGGCGATGGCCAGGCCGCGACCGTGTGCCCGGTCGGCGAGCAACTTGGCGAAGGCAGCGGCGTGTTCGGGCGTGAGGAGGTCGTCGGAGCGCTCGTAGGAGTCCAGGTTGTCGGGCTCCACGGCGTCGTAGCCCGACTTCGCGCAGCCGTCGATCCACGGCCCGACGACATCCATCAGCTCCCGGCGTTTGCCGGGCGTGGAGATGTCCAGGAGGGGCTCCTCCCAGTCGTCGTCGATCACCAGGGAACCGTCGTCGTCCTTCAGGAGCAGATCCGGGTGCTTCTTCTTCCACCAGCCGATGGCGTCGCCCGGCTGGGTCTGGAAGGCGTTGACGTAGCACACGTTGTACATGCCCTTGGCCGGCTCGGCGGAGCGGTCGCGCGAGACCGCCCGCACCTCGTCGTCAGGCGGGTAGGGGCCGCCGAGCTGGTAGTCGAAGACGGTGTCGGCCTTCGGCTGGCGCACGGCCTTCGCGCGGTCGGTGGCCGGGGTGTCGTCGCCGTCGTCGGTGCCGCAGGCGGCGGCGAGGAGGAGGACGGCGGCGCAGGCGGCCAGTCGGCCCGGCCGGGAGAGGCTTTGGGTGTGCGCGCGGTGCATGGAAGGCTTTCGTTCGGGGCGGCAGCCGGTGAAGGCCGTCCGGACATATGTCACGATGTCGATCTTACGTAGGGCCGCCGAGCCCTCGGTGACCAGGCCGACGGCCGGGTGGTGGCATCCACGGACAGGGCAGGGAAGGTCAGGTCATGTCATGTCATGCCAGGACGACGGATCGGGTGAGGTGGGCCGGCCGGTCCGGGTCACGTCCCGCGTCCTCGGCGAACCGCACGGCCAGCCGCTGGGCGAGCACCAGTTCCGCGAGCGGGTCGAGCTCGGGGGTGCGCAGGTGCGCGCCGGTGGCCTCGATCCGGGCGGCGAGGTCCGCGGGCAGCGGGGAAAGGCTCCACACGGCCCGTCCTGGACCCGCCACCGCGATGGGACCGTGGCGGTACTCCATCACCGAGTAGGACTCGGTCCAACGGGCGGCGGCCTCCCGCACCTTGAGCGCCGCCTCGTGCGCGAGCCCGGTGTGCCAGCCGTCGCCGAGGAAGGTGATCTGCTCCGCCGCCAGCAGCCGCGGATCCATCGGTGCGCTCAGGGCCGTGGTCACGTCGGTCAGTGCCTGATCGAGGTCGTGACCCAGGTGGGCCAGGAGCAGCGTCAGTTGCGTGGTCGGATAGCGGGTCTGTACGACGGACCGCTCGTCGGCGTGGTCCAGGATGATCACGTCGTCGGCGGCGCGCGCGGCGGGTGACCGGGGTACCGCCGTGAGAGCGGTGACCCGGGTGGAGGAGGGCACGGTCTCCAGGGCGGTGAGGATCTCGGTGGTGGTGCCGGAGCGGGTCAGGGCCAGGACGCGGTCGTAGGGGCGGTGCAGCCGGGCCGCGGAGGCGGGGAAGGCGTCGGTGGGGCCGTGTCCCAGGTCCTCGCGCAGGTGGGCGTAGGCCTGGGCCATGAACAGCGACGTACCGCAGCCGATCACGGCGACCCGCTCGCCCTTGGCGGGCAACGCCTGCGCGTACTCGGGGAGTTGCTTGAGCGCGTACGCCCAGCACTGCGGCTGGGTGTCGATTTCCTGACGGGTGAGCGACATGGGGGTGCTTTCTCTGTACGGGAGTGTGCGGGGTGAAGGCGCCGGATCGGCGGTGGCCGGTCAGTCGCCCAGGAGCCGGCGCAGGGACGGCTGGAGGCGGTCCCCGTGGGCGCGGACCATGGCGTCGCACAGCCGCCAGATCTGCTCCACGGGAAGGGCAGCCGCGGTGGCCGGATCGGTCATCGCCGCGTGCCGGATGTGGCGCGGCTCGTCGTCGATGGCGGCGCGGACGACCAGGTCGTTCATGCTGAGGTAGGTGCGGTTGAGCGCGGCGAGCTGCGGGGGCAGGGACCCCGCGCGGGTGGGCTGGATGCCGGACGCGTCGACGAGGCAGGGGACTTCGACCACCCCGTGGCCGGGGAGGTTGTCGATCAGGCCGTGGTTGGGGACGTTGCCGTAGACGGTGCGCGGGGTGCCGGTCACGATGCTGTGGATGATCTGAGGGGCGTACTCCATGGTGCCCTCGACGGCGAGCGGCTCACCGGCGGCCAGTGCGTCCCGGGTGTGGTGGTAGGCGGCGACGTTCTCGTCGACGATGCCGAGGTAGGCGCCGACCGGCAGCCGCAGGCGCTCGATCTCGCTGTCGTGGTGCAGGTACCAGGGGACGTACTCGGAGGAGTGCTCACTGGTCTCGGTGGGGTAGTAGCCGAGCCGCCGGTACATGTCGACGCGGACCCGGCGCCTCAACTGCGCGTCGTCGGCGATCAGTTCGTCGAGCCGGGGATAGAGGTCGCTGCCCTGGTGCTCGAACCGCAGCACCCACGCCTGATGGTTGACGCCCGCCGCCCGGTAGGTGACCTCCTCGTACGGGACGCCGACCAGCTCGGCCAGGTCGCGCATGGTCCAGTACACGGAGTGGCACAGGCCCACCACCCGGGTCAGACCGGTGGCCTGGGTGAGGTACTGGATGTTCATGGCCATGGGGTTGGTGTAGTTCAGGAGCCAGGCGTCGGGGCACAGTTCGGCGATGTCCTCGCCCAGCGCCTTCAGGAGCGGGAAGGTGCGCAGGGCGCGGAAGATGCCGCCGATGCCGAGGGTGTCGCCGATGGTCTGGCGCACCCCGTGGCGGGCGGGGACGTCGAAGTCGGTGCGGGTCGCCTCGCCCATGCCGACCTGCACGATGTTGATGACGAAGTCCGCGCCCGCGAGGGCCTCGCGGCGCTCGGCGTGGCTGGTGACGGTGGCGTGCGCGCCCAGGTGGCCCGAGATGTAGTCGGCCGCGGCCCGTGCGGTCGTCAGGCGTTCGGGGTCGATGTCGTGCAGGGCGATGTGGGCGCCCTTCAGCTCGGGGAAGGCGAAGAGGTCGGCGAGCAGGCCTTGGGTGAAGACGACGCTGCCGGCGCCGATGAAGGCGATCTTGGGGTGGGTCATGAGGCGTGAGCTCCGCTCAGGTCGGTGTGGGCGAGGGCTTCGTCCCGGGTGGGCTGGGCCCGGGTGCCGCCGTGTGCGCGCGTGGACAGGGACCCGCAGGCGACGGCGAACCGCAGTGCCTCGTGCGGGGGCCGCCCGTCGAGGAGCGCGGCGATGAACCCGGCGTCGAAACTGTCTCCGGCGCCGACGGTGTCGACGGGGGTCAAGGGAAGGCCCGGTACGGTCATCAGGGTGTGCCCGTTGTGGCACAGGGCGCCGTCGGCGCCGTTCTTGACGGCCACCAACGGGACGCGTTCGGCGAGGAGTTCGGCCGCCCGCTCAGGGCCGCCGGACGGCAGCCCTGCCAGGTGAAGGGCTTCCTGGGCGTTCGGCAACAGGATGTCGGTCTCGCCGAGTACGGCGTCGAGCACGGCCGGATCCCACTGCCCCGACGGGTCGTCCTGGGTGTCCAGGGAGGTGCTCGCGCCGTGCCATCGCGCGGTGCGGAACAGCTGCGGCAGATCGGCGGCGAGCCGGGGCTGGAGGAAGTACGAGGCGGCGTGGACGTGCCGCGCGTCGGCGAGGAGCTCCGCGGGGACGTCGTCGCCGCTGACGGCGGTCAGAGTGCCGGGGGAGGTGAGGATGGCGCGGTCATCGCCCTGGGTGAGCACGACGGTGAGCGGTGTCGGCCGCGAGGCGTCAAGACGCAGCGCCCGCGTGTCGACCCCGCGGCCGATGAGCGCGTCGCGCAGGTAGCGGCCCGCGTCGTCGTCGCCGACGCGCCCGGCGAAGGCGACCTTCAGGCCGAGGCGAGCCGCCCCGCACGCCATGATCGCGGCCGATCCGCCGATCGTGAGGGACCCGGCGTCGACGAGTTGTTCCCGCTGGCCGAAGGCGAGCGGGCCGGTCAGCGGGCCCAGGATCACGTCGGGGTTGGCATCCCCGATGACGAGGAGGTCGTACGAATGGGACATCGAGTTCCTTCGGATCGTGCAGGAGAGGGTGCGCAGAGGAGAGCGAGCAGGAGGGAGCGTGTAGCGGAGAGACGGGCAGCGAAGGTCAGCCCTTCAGGCCGCTGGAGGTGACCGAGCGGATGAAGGCCTTCTGCGCGACGAGGAATGCGAGCAGGACCGGAAGGACGGTGATCACGTTGCCCGCCATCACCGCGGACCAGCGGGTGTGGTGCTGTCCCTGGAAGGTGGTGAGACCCAGCTGCAGCGTGTACTGGGTGTCGTGGTTGATCGCGATCAGCGGCCAGGTCAGGTCGTTCCACGTGGTGAGGAAGGTCAGTACGGCGACCGTGGCGAGGGCGGGCCGGGCCAGTGGAAGCACGATCGAGCAGAGGACCCGCAGCCTCGAACACCCGTCGATCCAGGCGGCCTCCTCCAGCTCCCTGGGCAGGGAGAGGAAGAACTGCCGCAGCAGGAACACCGCGAACGGTGTGACGAGGGAGGGCACGATCAGCGCGCCCAGGGTGTCGATCAGACCCAGCTTCTTCATCACCAGAAAGGTGGGGATCATCGTCAGCTGGAAGGGCACCGCCATGGTCGCCAGCATCAGCACGAGCAGCGTGCGCGAGCCGCGAAAGCGCATGCGGGCGAACGCGTAGCCGCCGAGCGCGCCGAAGACGAGGTTCGAGGTGACCGCGACGGCGGAGACGATCGCCGAGTTCAGGAGCCAGCGCGGGAACATGGCGTTGCCCAGCACATAGCGGTAGCCGCCCAGGTCGATGCTGGATGGCCACAGGGCGGGCGGGAACCGGTTGATCTCCGCGTTGCTCATCACCGAGCTGAGGGCCAGCCAGATGAGCGGCACCGCGAAGAGCAGCGCCAGCGGTGCGAGCAGCATGTGCCAGGCACTGAAGGGCATCCGGAAGCGGCCGTGGCGCACGGCGGCGGGCTCGGACGCACGCCGTTCGGTGGCGTGGGGCGCGGTGGTGGTCGCGGTCATCAGGCGGCTGGTCATCAGGCGGCTGCTTTCGTACGAAGGGCGCGCTCACGGCCGCGGACCACGCGCAGCACGGCGGCCACGACGAACAGGGCCAGCGCGAGGACGTAGGCGGCAGCGGCTCCGTAACCGGCGGTGAAGTTCTTGAAGGCCTGTTCCCAGATGAAGTAGACGATCACCGTCGTCGAGCCGAGGGGGCCGCCCTTGGTGGTCACATAGACCAGGTCGAAGACCTGAAGGGACTGGATGGTCTGCCACAGCAGCAGGAACACGCTGACCGGCGAGAGCGCGGGCAGCGTCACGTGCCGCAGCAGGTGCCACGGCCCCGCGCCGTCCAGGCGCGCCGCCTCGATCAGCGACTGGTCGACGTCCTGAAGGGCGGCCAGGTAGATGACGGTGCACAGCCCGGTGCCGCTCCACAGGGTGATGGCGACCAGTACGAACAGCGCCTGCGAGGAGTCGGTGAGGAAGCCCTGGGGCGAGATCCCCAGGTGGTGCAGGACGGAGTTGGCCGCTCCGAAGTCGGGGTCGAGGATGAACGAGAACAGCACGCCCTGTGCGGTGGCCGAGATGACGAACGGCACGAAGAACAGGGTGCGGTACAGGCCGACGAAGCGGATCCGCCGGTTCAGGGCCAGGGCGAGCGCCAGCCCGATGACGATGCTCAAGGGCACGTACAACAGGGTGTAGAGCAGGGTGTTGCGCACGGCCTGGCTGAAGTGCGGGTCCTGGGCGAGCGCCCGGTAGTTGTCGAGTCCCACCCAACGGCTGGGCGTGACAAGGTCGTTGGCCTGGAAGGACAGCAGTAGCGACCACACGACCGGCAGGACGCTCAGGCCGAGGATGACGAGCACCGCGGGGGAGACGAACGCCCACGCGGTGGCGGTCTCGCCGCGGCGCCGGCGGCGCAGGGCGCGTCGGCCGGACGGGTCCGGCGGCAGGGTCAGGGGGCGGGGCAGTGATGGCATGACGGTGTCCTCGGCGTTCTCATCGTTTCCGTCGTCCTCAACGCGGGATCAGCAGGGCGGCGTTGGCCTCGTCGGCGCACGCACGGACCGCGTCGGCGGGGCTCTTGCGGCCGAGCAGCACGGAGACGACCGCCTGCCCGAGGGACTGGGAGATACGGGGATAGGCGGGGTGCACGGGACGGACCCGCGCCGAGGCGACGGCCTCGGTGAACACCGGGAGGCCGGGCATCTCCTCGGAGTGCTCGCGCCAGGCCGGGCGGTCCTGGCTGCGGCGGCTCAGCGGAAGACTGCCCGCCTCGACGGCCCATCTGCGGTCCGGGCCGGGCTGGTTGAGCCAGGTGACGAAGGTGCGGGCGGCTTCCGTCCGGGCCGGGCCGTTGTCGAACACCGTCCAGGTGTCGGGACCCGAGATGGTGACAGGACGGCGGCTGAAGCTGGGCATCGGCACCACGTGGTAGTCGACCTTGGCCTGCGTGATGTCCGGCAGCTGCCAGGGCCCGGTCGCCACCATGCCCATCCGGCCGGACAGGAAGACCTGGTACATCTGCTCGCTGCCCGGCTTCGGGTCGATGTAGACGCTCCTGTCGCGCGCCAGGTCCCGTACGACCTCAAGGGCGCGTACGCCCTCCTCGGCGAAGCCGATGCCGCGCCCGTCGTCGGCGATCACGTCGCCGCCCAGGTCCCACACCAGCGGCCACATCCGCCACACGGTGTCCTCGTCGCCGGTGCCGGGCCAGCCGGTGCCGAACCGTCCCTTGGAGGCATCGGTCAGGCGTCGCGCGGTGTCGGTGAACTCCTGCCAGGTCCAGCCCGCCTCGGGCAGCTCGATCCCGGCCTCGGCGAACAGCTTCTTGTTGCAGACCACGGCGAGGCAGTCCAGGACCGCGGGCACCGCCCGGACCCGGCCGTTGATCGTGACGGCCTGGCGGGCCGGCGCCCGGAAGTTGCGCCACGGCGTCGGCCCCTCGCGCACGTGCGAGGTCAGGTCGACGACCTCGGGGCTCCGGGCGACGCTGGCCAGGTCGGAGCCGAAGACGTAGGCGATGTCGGGGTAGGAGCCCGCGGCGAGCGCGGCCGTGACCTTCTGGAGCATGGCGTCGGCGAGCACACCGCCGCCCATGTCGACGTGGATGTCCGGATGGGCGCGGTGGAAGCGGGCGACCAGGCCCTTGAGGACCTTGGCGGCGGTGTCCGTCTGGCCGTGCCACAGCTGAATGGTCACCCTCCCGTCGGGGCCCACTCCGTCGGCGGCCCCGGTGCCGCAGCCCGCCAGAGCGCCCCCGCCCGCCACGACCGCCGCCGCGCCGCCCGCGCGCAGCACGCTGCGACGCGACGGTTCCGGCTTCGCTCGGGGTACTGCGGCCATCACTGCCTCCAGGGGGTCGGGTGCGCCCGTGGCGCGGGAGGGCCGTGGACGGGAGGTCGCACGGCGGGGAGGTGGAGCACGAAGCCCGATTCCGGGCGCACCGCACGGCGGCGGGGAGAGCCGCGTGGCGCGGACGCCCCGGAAAACTGCGGGCCGGCAGGTCGGGTCAGCAGGTCCGGCGGACGTAACCGCTGCTGCCCGCGGGCGACACGTCTACGTCGCGGCGCACGACGCTCAGCCGGTCGCCCCAGCCCGCGCAGGCCTTGCGCAGACCGTCGTCCGTGTACTCGATGACCAGCACGTCGTCCCCGAACGCCTCGGTGTAGTCCCCGCACTCGTCGTACGCGCCGCACTCCTCGGCGACGGCGAAGTCGAGCCCGGTCCGCTCGCGCTCACCGGCCAGCTGGGGGGTGTTCTTCTGCGCGGCGGCCAGCCCCTGCTCGTGGGCGCGCGCCGAGAGCAGCGCGACGTAGGACTTGGCCTGATCGGCCGTCAGCAGGTCCGGGAAGCGGGTGAAGGTGTCGTAGTTGTCCGGCTCGACGGCCTGGAATCCCTTGTCGGCGCAGCCGTCGATCCAGCCGCCGACCTTGGCGGCGATCCGCTCGCGCTTGCCTGCGGTGCGGATGTCGAGGACGGCCTCGCCCCAGTCGCCGTCGTACACGACGTCGCCGGAAGCGTCCCGCAGCAGCAGGTCGGCATCCCAGTCCCCCTCGGCTCCCGGCTGGACCTGGAAGGCGTTGAGGTAGCAGATGTTGTACAGGCCGGGCGCGGGGGCGGCGGCCCGGTCACGGCTGACGACCTCGACCCCGGCCGGCGGGGCGTACGCGCCGCCTATCTGGTAGTCGAACCCGGCATGAGGTGGCGGCAGTTCGGCGGCGGCCGCCCCGGCGGACGCCGTCGAGGGGGCGAGCAGGCAGGCGGCCGCGGTGGCCGTGAGGGCCGCGGACGCGGCGATGCCCCTGCGCAGAACACGATTGAGGCTCATCTCAGAGCTCCAGATGTCTCAAGGGCACGTCCCCGCCTCGGACACGACAAGGGTCCTGGCGACTTAGTCCGGGCTCATGGCCAGCCAAGGCCAACTACCGGCTGGGCGTACCTCTGCGCCGAGTGCTCGGCATCGGCGTGCCAGGGAGTTAATCGAGCAGCTTCGGTCATGTCAAGAGAAGAGACCTGATGGGCACGTGGCGTACTCGCGCAGAAACGCGCAGCAATACTGCGGGACCCTGCCCGAATCGGTGATCCAGGACTATGCTCGCTCAGTGCTGAGAAGCGACCGCCAGGCGCGGATACTTGAGCATGTCGCCGCCCAGGGCAGCGCGGACGTGCGGCAGTTGGCCGTGCTCCTCGGGGTCTCGCAGGCCACCGTGCGCCGTGACCTGGCGCAGTTGAGCGATCAGCGGCTGCTCGCGCGCACGCACGGCGGCGCGGTCCTCGGCGCCCTGAGCATCGAGGTGCCGCTCCAGCACCGGGTCGACCAGCGCTCCCCGCAGAAGCAGGCGATCGCGCAGGCCGCCGCCCAACTAGTGCCCGCGGGAGCGGTGGTCGGCCTCACCGGCGGCAGCACCACCACGGAGGTGGCCCGGCTGCTCGCCGACCGGGGCCCCGTCACGATCGTCACGAACGCCGTGAACATCGCGGCCGCACTCGTCCTGCGCCCGACCGTCACGCTGATCGTGGTCGGCGGCACCGCCCGCAGCGAGAGCTACGAACTGGTCGGCCCCATCGCCGAGAAGACCCTCGCCGACCACCACACGGACATCGCGTTCCTCGGCGTGGACGGCATCAGCGCCGTCCATGGATGCACCACGTACGACCAGTTGGAGGCGGCCACCGACCGGGCCTTCGCGGGCCACAGCAGCCGTACCGTCGTGGTCGCCGACCACACCAAGATCGGCAGGGCCACGTTCGCCAGGATCTGCCCGACGGCCGGTGTGCACACCCTGGTCACCGACGCGCGCGCGTCCCGGGGCGAACTCGATGCCATCGCCGCCGTCGGGGTGCGGGTCACGGTCGTCTGAGCCGCCGCACGAGCCGCTTCACGGCCGCCGTCAGTGCGCGATGGAGTCGATCAGCTCGCGGGCGCCCTGGCGCAGCAGCGTCACCGCCACGGACGTGCCGAGCGTCGCCGGGTCGAGCGGCCCGGCCCACTCGTGGGCGTTGAGGACCGTCTTGCCGTCCGGCGTGAAGACGCGGGCGCGCAGCGAGAGTTCGCCGCCCCGCTCGCAGCGCGCGTACCCGGCGATGGGGGAGTTGCAGTGCCCTTGCAGGACGTGCAGGAACATGCGTTCGGCGGTGGCCTCGCGCCAGGCCTGCGGGTCGCCGAGGCCCGAGACGGCGTCGATGGTCTCCGTGTCGTCCTCGCGGCACTGCAGCGCCAGGATTCCGGCGCCGATCGGCGGGCACATCGTCTCCACCGACAGGACCTCGGTGACCACGTCCATGCGGTCGATGCGCTCGAGTCCGGACACCGCGAGCAGCAGCGCGTCCGCGTCGCCCGCGGCCAGCTTCTCCATCCGGCGCCCGGCGTTCCCGCGCATCGGGACGCATTCCAACTCCGGGTGGGACGCAGCGAGTTGGGCGATGCGGCGCACGGACGAGGTGCCGATGCGGGTACCCGCGGGCAGCTCGTCCAGGGTGAGGCCGCCGGGGTGGATGAGCGCGTCGCGAATGTCGTCCCGCTTCAGGAACGCGGCGAAGGTGGTGCCCGCGGGAAGCGGCCGGTCCGCCGGCACGTCCTTGACGCAGTGCACCGCGAGGTCCGCCTCACCGGCGAGCAGCGCCGCGTCGACCTCCTTGGTGAACGCGCCCTTGCCGCCGAGCTTCGCGAGGTCTCCCATCCACCGGTCGCCGGAGGTCGTGACCGGCACGACCTCGGTGCGGATCCCGGGGTGCAGCGCGGTGAGTTCGGCGCGTACGCGCTCCACCTGGGCCAGCGCCATGGGGGAGGAACGGGAGACGATGCGGATCAGCTCAGGAGCGGACATGCGCCCCACGATAGGCGCTCGTGGCGGCAGTCCGTTAAAGGGCTCCCCGCTCCGGCCGGGGGTCCGTCGGCGGCGGAGCCCGGCGTGCGCGGCGCCCCGAGCCCTCATAGCGTGAGAACCAGCCGGTCACCGTGCCCGCCCCCGTGCAGGTCCCGGCGTCAGTCACCTGGGAGGTCCCATGTCAGCCGCCGCCGCTCACCAGCGGTCCCCGATCGTTCTCGAACGGATGGCTCCCACCCATCTGGCCGATGTCCTCGCCCTGGGGAGCGAGCTGTACGACACCTCGGTGAAGCCGTACACGTCCTGGTCGCTGTCGGCGATCGCCCGGCACCTGGACGCCGACGTCTCCTCCTGCTGGGTGGCGCTCGACGCAGACGCTCTCGCCGGGTACGTCTGCGGGTCGCTGGGATTCGACCAGCGTACGGACTGGGGGAGCCTGGAGTGGATCGCCAGCGCCCCCGCGTATCAGGGGCAGGGCGTCGCCAGCCATCTGGTGCAGGCCTGTTGTGCGACGCTGACCGCGGCCGGGGCCACCGCCGTCGTGACCGATGTCGAGTCGCGCAACACCGCGTCCGCGGCGCTGATGCGGCGCAACGGCTTCAAGGAGAGCGTGTCGGTCACCCTCTTCGTGCGCGACGCGCCCGACGCGACGGGCTGAGCGCCGCCTTCATCCCGCACAGTCCTTCCCCGGCTCCAACGGCGGTGCGTTGACGCCCAGATGGGATGTGCAGCGGGGCTTGTTCCCCGCGTCCTGGTGCCAGGAGGCGGGACGCGGGCGGATGAAGACCGCGGCCGTCGCCGCCGCCAGGACGAACAGGCCCGCGCAGCCCATGGCCGCCTTGCCGAACGCCGTGTTCAGCGCGTCGGGATGCGTGTACGCCGTCCCGGAGAGGCCGACCGCCAGCGGCAGCGCGGCGACGACGAGCATCTGGGCCACTCGCGCCGCGGTGTTGTTGACGCCGCTGGCCAGGCCCGCGCGCCCCGCGTCGACCGAGGCGAGCACGGTGGCCGTCAGCGGGGCCACGAACAGGCTCATCCCCAGGCCGAGGACCACGACCGCGGGCAGGACCTCGGTGACGTACGCGGCGCCCGGCTCGATCCGCAGCATCAGGAGCGCGCCCGCGCCCGCGATCAACGGGCCCGCGACCAGCGGCACAGTGGGGCCGATCCGCCGCGACAGATCGCCCGCGGAGGCCGAGAGCAGAAGCATCAGGACCGTGATCGGCAGCGTCGCCGTGCCCGCCTGGAGGGCGTCGTAGCCGAGGGTCGTCTGCAACTGCACCGGCAGCATGAACAGGAGCCCGCCGATGGCCGCGTACAGGCACAGCGTCATGACGTTGGCCGCGCTGAACAGGCGGGAGCGGAAGAGGGAGAGCGGCAGCATCGGGTTGCGGCGGCGGTGCTCGACCACGAGGAAGGCGGCGCCCGCCGCGAGTCCGCCGAGGCCCGGCAGGAGGGCCAGCACCTTGGAGGAGTCGCCCGAGGCGCCGATCAGCGAGAAGCTGATGCCCGCGAGGAAGAGCGCCGCGAGGCAGGCCCCCGTCACGTCGAACGGCTTCTCCGTGGCGCCCTCGGCCCGGCTCTCCGGCACATGACGGACCGCGAAGAGCACCAGCGCGGCCAGCGGCACATTGATCAGGAAGATCCACCGCCAGCCGGGACCGTCGATCAGCCAGCCGCCCAGGAACGGCCCGATCGCGCCCGCGACCCCGCCGAGCCCCGACCAGGCGCCCACCGCACGCGCCTGGTCCTCGGGCCGGAACGACGTACGCACCAGGGCGAGCGAGCCGGGCGTGAGCAGGGCGCCGCCGATGCCTTGCAGGGCCCGCGCGGCGATGAGCATTCCCGCGTCCTGCGCGAGCCCGCACAGGGCGGACGCGAGGGCGAACCACACGACGCCGATGACCAGGGTGCGCCGCCGCCCGATGCGGTCGCCGAGTGCCCCGCCCAGGAGCAGGAGCGCCGAGAGCGTGAGCATGTAGGCGTTGACGACCCACTGGAGGGAGGCGATCGAGGTGTCCAGGTCGCGGCCGAGCGTGGGCAGGGCGACGTTGACGACCGTGCCGTCCAGCATCGCCATGCCGGACGCGAGGACGGCGCAGGCGAGCACCCAGCGGCCCCGCGCGGAGGCCAGCGCCACACCGCCGTCGGCGCTCCGTGCCGCGTCCGCCTTCGACGTGGATGCCATCGCCCCACCCCCTACATGTGCACCGCGCCGCCGTCCGCGTCCGAGTGGACCGGTGCTCCTCTGCGGTAGAGCACGACCGTAACGAGGAGTCCGACCGCGAAGAAGACCGCCGACCACCAGTACGCGGTCGAGTAGCTCTCCATCGCCGACTGGGCCTGCACCTCGGGCGTCGGCTGCTTGCCCACCAGGTAGTTGGCCGCGGCGCTGGTCGCCAGGGAGTTCAGCAGGGCCGTACCGATCGAACCACCCACCTGCTGGCTGGTGTTGACCATCGCCGACGCCACACCCGCGTCATGCGCGGCGACGCCCGCGGTGGCCATGCTCATCGCCGGGGCGAAGACCAGACCGAGGCCGAGACCGGCGACGAGCAGCGGGGGCAGCACGTGGGCCGCGTAGGTGCTGTGCACGTCGAGGGCGGTGAGCCAGGCCATCGCTGCCGCCGCGAGACCCATGCCGAGCGGCACGATCGGTTTCGCGCCGAACCGCGGCACGAGCGAGTTGGTCGTGACGACCGAGATCACCACCATGACGGCGACCATCGGCAGGAAGGCGAGTCCGGTCTTGACCGGCGTGTAGCCGAGGATCTGCTGGAGGTAGTACGTCAGGAACAGGAAGACACCGAACATGCCGGCGCCCGAGATGAACATCGCGAGGAACGACGCCCCGCGGTCCCGGTCGAGCACCACCCGCAGCGGGAGCAGCGGATGCGCGGCCCGCGTCTGCCACCAGGCGAATGCGGCCACCAGGACGGCGCCGACCACAAGGAATCCCCAGGTCTGGACGTCGCCCCAGGCGTGTGTCTCGGCGTTCGAGAAGCCGTAGACGATGCAGAACAGGCCCGCGGAGACGAGCAGGGTGCCGGGGACGTCCAGCTTCGGCCGGTCCGCGGGCCTGCCGCCGTGCAGCAGCCGGGCGCCGCCCAGCATGGCGAGCACGGCGAAGATCAGGTTCACGTACAGGCACCAGCGCCAGTCCAGGTACTCGGTCAGGACGCCGCCGAGGAGCAGTCCGACCGCGCCGCCCGCGCCCGCGATGGCGCCGTAGATACCGAACGCCTTCGCCCGCTCCTTGGGGTCGGTGAACGTCGTGGTGAGCAGGGACAGCGCGGCGGGCGCGAGGAGCGCGCCGAAGACGCCCTGGAGGGCGCGCGCCACCACCAGCATGGTGAAGCTGGTCGAGGCGCCGCCGAGGGCCGAGGCGAGCGCGAAGCCGCCGAGACCGGCGAGGAAGACGACCTTGCGGCCCACCAGGTCGGCGATCCGTCCGCCCAGGAGCAGCAGGCTGCCGAAGGCGAGTGCGTACGCGGTGACGATCCACTGGCGGTTTCCGTCGCTGAACCCGAGGTCCTTCTGGGCCGAGGGCAGCGCGATGTTCACGATCGTCGCGTCGAGGACCACCATCAGCTGGGCGATGCCGACGATGCCCAGGATCAGCCAGCGGTGCTCGTGGCTTCCGCCGCTCTGATGTGGCGGAGAAGCGGAGGCCGAGGCTCCTGCGGTCTGTACCGCATCGAAGGGTTCCGGCGCGGGCGAGCGGTCCATCGGTGCCTCCAGACGGCCCCCCAGCCACACAAGACATCCCCGTCACACGGTAGGCGCGCAGCTCAGAGGCCGCGACCGGGGCCCGGCGGGGCCGGGCCCCGGTGCGGATCCGTCCGGCTGCCGTGGGCCGGCGGTCAGCTCTGCGGCTCGCTGATGTTGACCATCCAGGGGATGCCGAAGCGGTCCGTACACATGCCGAACACGTCGCCCCACATCTGCTTCTCCAGCGGCACGGCCACCGAACCGCCGGCCGAGAGCTTCTCCCAGTAGCCGCGCAGCGCGGAGTCGTCGTCTCCGCTGAGGCTCACCGAGAAGTTGTTCCCCGGCGTGTGGTCCATGCCCGGCGGGGTGTCGGCGCCCATCAGGGTGAAGCCGTTCGGCGCCTCCAGCATGCCGTGCATGATGTTGTCGGCGATCGGGGTGCCCTGCTGGCCGGCCTCGCCGAACGTGTTGAGTGCCAGCTCGCCGCCGAAGACCTCCTTGTAGAACTCCAGAGCCTGGCGGGCATCGCCACCGAAGCTCAGATACGGGTTGAGACGCGCGACCATGAAAACCTCCCGGAACGGGGTGAACGGTCAGTTGCGCGGAGAGTAGCGCGGCGCACCGACAACGGCCCGGCGAGCGTCCGCGCGTCCGTTGTGCCCCTGGAGGACCCCGCTCAGGGCCTTGCGCGCCCTTTGTCGGAGCTGGCCGGTCAATGTCGCACCTGGTTATTCAATCTTCATCAAATCCGGTCCGGCATCCGGACGGGCCTCTTGTGTGCGGACTGTATGCGAAATACGTTCTGCCGTATTCCTTGATCGTCCACGATCAGCCCGGAACCACCCTGGCGGAGGTACCTACCCGTGCGCCGAAAAACGGTTGCCCCGGCGGCAGTTGCCCTGGTGATGTCCATGACGGCGGGCTGCGGCTCCTTGCAGTCCTCGGCCACCGAGGTCGGCGGCGAGCGCATGACCGACGACCGTCCCGTGCGCGACGGCGGCACCCTCACCGTCGCCCTCAACGCCGACCCGGACAAGCTCGATCCGACCCTGGCGCAGACCCTCGTGGGCCGCACCGTCTTCGCCGGGATGTGCGAGAAGCTCTACGACATCGACGAGCACGGGACCGTGATCCCGCAGCTCGCCACCTCCCTGCCCAAGACGTCCAAGGACGGCCGCACCGTCACCTTCGGCCTGCGCAAGGGCCTCAAGTTCAGCGACGGCACGGAGCTGGACGCGGCCGCCGCCGTCACCTCGCTGCTGCGCCACCGCGACCTCGCGGGCTCGGCGCGCGCCACCGAACTCGCCCCGCTCGCAGGGGCGAAGGCGACCGGACCGTACACGGTGGAGCTCACGCTCAAGCAGGCCTACGTGCCCCTCGCGGCCGTCCTCGCGGACCGCTCCGGCATGGTGATGTCGCCCAGCGCGCTCAAGAAGTACGGCAAGAACTTCACCAACCACCCGTCCTGCGTGGGCCCGTTCAAGTACGTGGAGCGCGTCGGCGGCGACCGCATCGTCCTCACCAAGGACCCGAACTACTACGCGGCCGACCAGGTCCACCTGAACAAGGTGATCTACAAGCCGATACCCGACGGCAACGTCCGCTTGGCCAACCTGCGCTCCGGCGACATCCAGGTCGGCGACCAGATGACACCCGTCGACGTGCGCAGCGCGCTCACCGAGCCCGGTCTCCAGCTCTTCAACTCGCCCTCGCTCGGCTACCAAGGCATCGGCTTCAACGTCGGGAACGTCAAAGGCCTGGGGGAGAAACCGGGGCGCGTCGACACGCCTCTGGGGCGTGATCCACGGGTCCGTGAGGCCTTCGAGCTCGCCATCGACCGCGACCTCATCAACAAGGTCGTCTTCCAGGGCATGTACGAACCCGCCTGCGGCCCCGTGTCGCCCGAGTCCGCCATCGCCCCGGGCGTCAAGGCATCCCAGTGCCCCGAGCGGGACGTGGCCAAGGCCAGGCAGCTCTTGAAGGAGGCCGGGGTGAAGACCCCGGTGCGCATCGAGCTGAAGGTGTCCACCACGCCCGAGCACAGCCGCCTGGGGCAGGTCATCCAGGCCATGACCAAGGAGGCGGGGTTCGCCGTCACGCTGCGACCCACGGAGTACGCCACGATGCTCGAAGAGACCGACTCCGGTGACTACGACGCCTTCACCAGCGGCTGGTCGGGACGGCTCGACCCGGACGGCAACATCGCCAGCTTCCTCCAGACGCGCGGCGCGATGAACGCCTACGGACTCTCGGACCCGGCCATCGACCGCCTCGTCGAGCGCGGGCGCACCGAACCCGACCCGGACGAACGCACCAAGATTTACGGCGAGTTGACCGAACGCGCCCATGAGCGGCGCGGGCTCATCTACCTCTACCGCCAGAAGAACTACGTCGTCACGGGCAAGGACGTGGCCGGCGTGCGCGTCTACGGCGACGGCCTGGTCCGCATCACGACTGCGGGGTACACCCGATGAGCCTGAACCCCCTGCGGCTCGGCCCCGCTCACCCGAAGCGGGTGCGCCTGAGCCCCATGACGTCCTATGTGCTCACCCGCGTGCGGCAGTCCCTGATCACGCTCGTCCTGGTCAGCATGGTCGTCTTCGCCGGCATCCGCGCACTGCCCGGCGACCCGGCGCTCGCGCTCGCCGGTGAGGAGCGCAGCCCCGAGGCGCTCGCCGCGATCCGCGAGAGCTACGGCCTCGACGACAACATCGTCGTCCAGTACGGGCGGTTCATCGGACACGCGCTCACCGGCGACCTCGGCACCTCGTCGCGCACCGGCCTCCCCGTCACCGACGCGATCGCGGCGGCCCTGCCCATCACCCTCGAACTGGCCGCGCTCTCGCTGCTGCTGGCGGTCACGGTCGGCATCGGCGCGGGCATCGTCGCCGCCGTCCGCCGTGGCAGGCCGGAGGAGTGGCTGGCCAACGCGCTCGCCCTGCTCGGCCTCTCCATCCCCACCTTCTGGCTCGGCATCGTCCTCGTCCTCGGATTCGCCATCGCCCTGCCGGTCTTCTCCGCCTCCGGATACGTCCCCTTCGCCGCCGACCCGCTCGACAACCTGCGCCGCATGGTGCTGCCCGCGATCGTCCTCGGCTCGGGTCTCGCGGCCGTGGTGATGCGCCAGACACGGGCGGCGATGCTCGACTCGCTCTCCGCCGACTACGTGCGCACCGCGCGGGCCAAGGGGCTTTCGCGGCGCGAGGTCATCGGCGGGCACGCGTTGCGCAACTCCCTGGTGACGGTCGTGACCGTGCTCGGGCTCCAGCTCGGCCACCTCATCTCCGGCGCCGTCGTCACCGAGCAGATCTTCGTCCTGCCCGGCTTCGGCAAGCTCACCATCGACGCCGTGTTCACCCGCGACTACGCGACCCTGCAAGGCGTGGTGCTGTGCACATCCGCCGCGTACATCCTCATCAACCTGCTGGTCGACGTGGCGTATTCGGTCATCGACCCGCGCATCCGGCTCGGAGGTGCCCGGTGACGACAGCGGTGCTCACAACCCTGGGGCGGATACGTTCCGCGAGGGCGGGCGCGGGCGGCGGCAAGCTGCGCGCCCTGCGCAAGAACCGGCTCGCCATGACCGGCGGCGTCATCGCCGCCGTGTTCATCCTCGTGGCGCTCCTCGCGCCGCTGGTCGCGCCCTACGATCCCGCCCGCCCCGACTTCGCCAACGCCCTTGCCGCGCCCGGCTGGTCGCACTGGCTGGGCACCGACGACCTCGGCCGTGACCAGCTCTCCCGGGTCGTGTACGGGGCGCGGGCGTCCATGCAGGTGGGCGTGTTGGCGGTGGTGCTCGCCTTCGTCGTCGGCGTACCGCTCGGCCTGCTCGCCGGCTACTACGGCAAGTTCACCGACAGCGTCGTCTCGCGGCTCACCGACACGATGCTCGCCTTCCCCTTCCTGGTGCTCGCCGTCGGCCTCGCCGCGGTGCTCGGTCCCTCGCTCACCAACGCGACCATCGCGATCGGGATCTCGCAGATCCCGGCCGTCATCCGCATCACCCGCGCTGAGACGCTGCGGCTGCGGCACGTCGACTACGTGGCGGCGGCCGTCGCCAACGGTGGCGGCGACACCACCGTCCTCTTCCGGCACATCCTGCCCAACGCCACCTCCGCCCTGACCGTCCAGGCGACCGTCGGCATCCCCGCCGCGATCATCGGCGAGGCGCTGCTCAGCTTCCTCGGTCTCGGCGTGCAGCCACCGGACGCGTCGCTCGGCGTGATGCTCTCCGGCGCCCAGTCCTTCCTCGCGCCCGCGCCGTGGATGGCGGTCTTCCCCGGCCTCGCGGTCGTCGCGGCCACCCTGGCGTTCAATCTGCTCGGCGACGGCCTGCGGGACGTCCTGGACCCCCGAGGAGCCACCCGATGACCCAGCCAGTGCTGAGCGTGCGCGACCTGTCCGTCTCCTTCCGGTCGGACACCCGCACCGTGCACGCCGTCGACCATCTCTCGTACGACGTCGCACCGGGCGAAGTGCTCGCGGTCGTCGGCGAGTCGGGGTGCGGCAAGTCCGTCACGGCGATGGCCGTGATGGGGCTCCTGCCGCCCACCGCGCACATCGAGGGATCGATCAGGCTCGGCGGGGCCGAGATCGCCGGAGCGAGCGAGAAGGAGCTCGGGAAGGTCCGCGGCAAGGACATCGCGATGATCTTCCAGGAGCCGATGACCTCGCTGAACCCCGTCCTGACCATCGGCCGGCAGATAGGCGAGGTGCTCCGGCGCCACCAGGGCCTGTCCAAGAAGGAGGCACGCGCGCGTGCCGTCGAACTCCTCGACCTGGTGGGCATCCCGGCCCCCGCCCAGCGCGTCGACGAGTACCCCCACCAACTCAGCGGCGGCATGCGGCAACGCGTCATGATCGCCATCGCGGTCGCCTGCGACCCGTCCGTCCTGATCGCCGACGAGCCGACCACCGCCCTCGACGTCACCGTCCAGGCGGGCATCCTCGAAGTCCTGCAGTCCCTGCGCGAACGGCTCGGCACCGCCATCGTGCTCATCACCCACGACCTGGGCGTGGTGGCCGACACCGCCGACCGGGTCCTGGTCATGTACGCGGGCCGCCCCGTCGAACAGGCCCCGGTGCACGAGCTGTTCGCCGAGCCGCGCCACCCATACACCCGCGGGCTGCTGGGCGCCGTCCTGCGCCCCGGCGGCGAGGGCAAGCGGCGCCTGCCCGAGATCCCCGGCCTGGTGCCGAGCCTCGACGCGCAGCCGGACGCCTGCACCTTCGCCCCGCGCTGTGCGCACGCCGACGAACAGTGCACCTCACGCAGGCCCGCCTTCAAGGCGGTCTCCCTGAGCGCGGGCGCCGACGCCCCGCACCGGGCGGCCTGCTGGCACCCGCGGGGGGACGCCCCCGCGCTCACGCCCACCACCCAGGAGGCCGGACAGTGACCCCGACACCCGTTCTTGAACTGCACGGCCTGGAGCGGCACTTCGCGGGCCCCGGCGGGCTCGTGCGCGCCGCCGACGGTGTCACGATCACCGTCGGCAAGGGCGAAGTCGTGGGACTGGTGGGGGAGTCGGGGAGCGGCAAGTCGACCGTGGGGCGCTGCGCCGTACGGCTGGACGACCCGACCGGCGGCACCATCCGCATCAACGGCAGAGACGTCACCCGCCTCTCGCGCCGCGCCCTGCGGCCGCTGCGCAAGGACTTCCACCTCGTCTTCCAGGACCCCTCGTCCTCGCTCGACCCACGTATGACCGTCGGGCAGATCATCGCCGAACCCCTGCGCCTGCACGGCATCGCCAAGGGGGACGCGGCGCGCGCCCGCGTGGCCGAACTCCTCGCCCAGGTCGGCCTGCGTCCCGAGCACGCCGACCGGCATCCGCACGAACTCTCCGGCGGGCAGCGCCAGCGCATCTCCATCGCCCGCGCGCTCTCCGTCGACCCGGACCTCCTGGTGGCCGACGAGCCGACCTCCGCCCTCGACGTCTCCGTCCAGGCCTCGGTCCTCAACCTCCTCGCCGATCTCCAGCGGGACCGAGGCTTCGGGTGCCTGTTCATCACGCACGACCTGGCCGCCGTGGAGTTCCTCGCCGACCGCATCGCGGTCATGTATCTCGGCCAGATCGTCGAACAGGCCCCGACCGTCGAGCTGTTCGCCGACCCCAAGCACCCGTACACGCAGGCGCTCCTGTCCGCGGCGCCCGTGCCCGACCCGGCCGTTCAGCGCACCCGCGAACGCATCGTCCTCAGCGGCGAACTCCCGAGCCCGCTCGCCCCACCGCCGGGATGCCGCTTCCACACGCGCTGCCCGCTGGCCGTCGACCGCTGCCGCGTCGAGGTGCCCGAGCTGCGCGTGCTTCCCGGCAACGGAGACGGAAACGGCGACGGCGATGGCGACGGCGACAGCCGCCGCGAGGTCTCCTGCCACCTGGTCGCCGACGACGGCACGGCTCCGGACGCGGCCGCCGCCCAGACCCTCCGTACGATCCCCAGTACCCGCACCGCACGCTAGGAGCAGCACACTTGTTCACCACTAGGCCGACCCTCCAAGGCACCTTCGGCATGGTGTCCTCCACCCACTGGCTCGCCTCGCAGTCCGCGATGGCCGTCCTGGAGGACGGCGGCAACGCCTACGACGCGGCCGTCGCCGCGGGTTTCGTCCTGCACGTCGTCGAGCCGCACCTCAACGGTCCGGCGGGCGAGGTGCCGATCATCCTGGCGCCCGCCGACGGGGAGGTGCGTGTCCTGTGCGGGCAGGGCGGCGCGCCCGCCGGAGCGACCGTGGACCACTACCGCTCGCTCGGGCTCGACCTCGTGCCGGGCACCGGCCCGCTCGCCGCCGCCGTGCCGGGCGCCTTCGACGCGTGGATGGTGCTCCTGCGCGACCACGGGACCAAGTCCCTCGCCGACGTCCTCAGGTACGCGATCGGGTACGCCGAGGACGGGCACGCACCCGTGGAGCGCGTCGGCGAGACCGTCGAGACGGTGCGTGAGCTCTTCGAGACCGAATGGCCCTCGTCGGCCGAGGTCTACCTGCCCGGCGGCAACCCCCCGCGCCCCGGCGAACTCCTGCGCAACCCGGCGCTCGCCGCGACCTGGCGCCGCGTCATCGAGGAGGCCGGGGACGGCTCGCGCACCGAGCAGATCGAAGCCGCGCGGAAGATCTGGAGCGAAGGGTTCATCGCCCAGGCGCTGATACGCCAGGCGGCCGTCCCCACGATGGACACCAGCGGATCCCGGCACACCGGAACGCTGACCGCCGCCGACCTCGCCGGATGGGAAGCGACGTACGAGGCCCCGGCGACGTACGACTGGAACGGCTGGACCCTGTGCAAGGCGGGCGGCTGGAGCCAGGGCCCCGCCTTCCTCCAGCAGCTGTCCCTGCTCCCCTCCGCGCTCGCGGACCTGCCCGCGTACGGCTCCGCCGACTACGTGCATCTGCTCATCGAGGGCTGCAAGCTGGCCATGGCCGACCGCGAGGCCTGGTACGGGGACGCGGACGGTCCCGGCACGGTCCCCGTCGCCGACCTGCTCTCCGCGGCGTACAACGACGAGCGGCGCACGCTCATCGGCGAGCGGGCCTCGCACGAGCTGCGCCCCGGGAGCCCCGGCGGACGCACCCCGGAGATCTCCGAGCACGCACGCGCCGTGGCCGCCGGCGAGCCCGGCTTCGACGCGCTCGGACTGCCCGGAGCGGGCGCCGGCGAGCCGACCGTCGCCAAGAGCGGCACCTCACCCGTGCCCGGCGAACCGGCCGTCTCGGCGGACGGCGCCACCCGCGGCGACACCTGCCACCTGGACGTCGTCGACCGCTGGGGCAACATGGTCGCGGCCACGCCGAGCGGTGGCTGGCTGCAGTCCAACCCGGTCGTCCCCGAACTGGGCTTCCCCCTCGGCACCCGCCTCCAGATGGCCTGGCTGGAGGAGGGCCTGCCCAACTCCCTCACGCCGGGCCGCCGTCCGCGCACCACCCTGACGCCGTCCCTCGCGCTCAAGGACGGCGTACCGGTGATGGCCTTCGGTACTCCCGGCGGTGACCAGCAGGACCAGTGGCAGGTGCACTTCTTCCTGGCGGTCGCGCTACGGGATTCGGTGCGCGGAGGCCTCGACCTCCAGGGCGCCATCGACGCCCCGAACTGGCACAACGACAGTTTCCCGGGCTCCTTCTACCCGCGCGGCATGCGTCCGGGAAGCGTCACGGTCGAGTCCCGCATGGACGAGTCGGTCGTCGAGGAGCTGCGGCGGCGCGGGCACGACGTGACGGTCGGCGAGCCCTGGTCGGAGGGGCGGCTGTGCGCGGTGGCGCGCGATCCGCGCACCGGGGTGCTCTCGGCGGCGGCCAACCCGCGGGGGATGCAGGGGTACGCCGTGGGGCGGTAGAGAACGCGGGGAACTGCGCGAGGACGGACCGCGACCCGCGGTCGGCGACGGCGCGAACCCGGCAGCCGCAGCTCCGATGAGCCCTGCGGCAAGGCCGGGTACGCGGCGTCGTGCGCCTCGTACCCGGCCGAAGGCGTGCGTCAGGACCGGCCGCCCGTGCCCTGTCCGTCGAGCGACTCCTCAGCCGACCGCTCCGGCTCCCGCGGGGAAGGCAGCGCCACCGTGGCAGCGGCCTCCCGGCGGCGCGACACGACGCCGCCCACCAGCGCGGCCACCGGCTGGGCGAAGCGTGCGGTCAGCGGGCCGACGATCACGAGGATCAGGACGTACGCGGTGGCCAGCGGGCCGAGCGACGGTTCGATGCCCGCGGTGACGGCGAGTCCCGCGATGACGATGGAGAACTCGCCGCGCGCCACCAGGGCGCCACCCGCCCGCCACCGTCCCTTGACGGAGATCTTGGCGCGGCGGGCCGCCAAGTACCCGGTGGCGATCTTCGTGCACGCCGTCACGACGGCGAGCAGGAGCGCGGGAAGGAGCACCGGCGGAATGCTCGCCGGGTCCGTGTGCAGGCCGAAGAAGACGAAGAAAATGGCGGCGAACAGGTCTCGCAGCGGCGCGAGGAGGCTGTGCGCGCCCTCGGCTGCCTCGCCGGACAGGGCGATGCCGACCAGGAACGCTCCTACGGCGGCGGAGACCTGGAGCTGCTGCGCGATCCCGGCGACCAGGATGGTCAGACCGAGGACGACGAGGAGCAGCTTCTCGGGGTCGTCGCTCGACACGAAGCGCGAGATCACGCGCCCGTAGCGCACGGCGAGGAACAGCACGAGACCGGCGGCCCCGAGCGCGATGGCCAGGGTGAGGCCGCCCGCGGCCCAGCCGACACCGGCCAGCAGGGCGGTGATGATGGGCAGATACACCGCCATGGCCAGGTCTTCGAGGACCAGGATGCTGAGGATGACGGGCGTCTCGCGGTTGCCGAGGCGGCCCAGATCGCCGAGGACCTTCGCGATGACCCCGGACGACGAGATCCAGGTGACACCCGCGAGGACCACGGCGGCTACCGGACCCCACCCCATGAGCAGCGCGGCGATCGCGCCCGGCACGGCGTTGAGCCCCATGTCGACGAGACCGGCCGGGTACTGGGTCTTGAGGTTGCTGACCAGATCGCTGGCGGTGTATTCGAGCCCCAGCATCAGGAGCAGCATGATGACGCCGATCTCGGCGCCGATCGCGACGAACTCCTCACTGGCGCCGAGGGGCAGCAGACCGCCCTCGCCGAACGCGAGCCCGGCGAGAAGGTAGAGCGGGATCGGGGAGAAGCGGAACCGCCCGGCGAACCTGCCGAGCAGCCCGAGCGCGAGAATGATCGCGCCGAATTCGATCAGAAGGACTGCGGAGTGCATCGAATCACTCCCGCCCGAGTATCGCGGCGGCGCTCTCCACACCCTCGCGGGTGCCGATCACGATGAGCGTGTCCCCACCCGCGAGCCGGAAGGCCGGCGTGGGCGAAGGAATGGCTTCGGCCCTGCGAAGGACCGCGACGATGGAGGCGCCGGTCTCGGTCCGCATCTGGGTCTCGCCCAGGACCCGCCCGTTCCAGTGCGAGGAGCCGGAGACTTCGATGCGCTCGGCGACGAGGCCGAGGTCGGTGGTGTGCAGGAGGTTCGGGCTGTGGTGCGAGGGCATCAGCGCGTCGATCAGCGCGTCCGCCTCGCCGGAACTCAGCCGCAGCGAGAGGGCGCACTCGTCGGGGTCGTCGGCGCGGTAGGCGCTGAGGGTGCGCGCGCCGTCCCGGTGCGCGACGACCGAGATCTGGCGCTGTTCTCGGGTGGTCAGGTCGTACCTGATGCCGATGCCTGGGAGTGGCGTCTGGCTGAGACGTGAAGCGGACACAGCTCTTCCCCTAGTTGCTGATTGGCTGATGGGCGTCAATACGGCGTTAAGGTCACCCTATCGGCCCGTTCTTTGCCTGAACTTGGTGGTAGAGGTGCCGCGCTACGACTAAGGCTGACGCTCCGCCAGCACCGTTGCGACGGAATCGGCTTCCGTGGGCGACTTGTCCTCGCGGTAGCGGACGACCCGGGCGAAGCGGAGCGTGACGCCTGCCGGATAGCGGGTGGACTTCTGCAGCCCGTCGTAGGCGATCTCGACGACGAGCTCCGGGCGTACGGTCACGAGGAAGCCGTCGTCGCTGGTCGCGAGCTCACGCAGCCGCTCGGTCTGCCAGGCGAGCATCACGTCGGTCATGCCCTTGAAGGTCTTGCCGAGCATGGCGAACGTCCCGTCGTCGCGCCGGGCGCCCAGATGGAGGTTGGAGAGCTTGCCGGTCCGCCGCCCGTGCCCCCACTCGGCGGCCAGGACCACGAGGTCCAGGGTGTGTACGGGCTTGACCTTGAGCCAGCTCGCGCCGCGCCGGCCGGCGACGTACGGCGCGTCGAGCGCCTTGAGCACGACGCCTTCGTGGCCGCGGCGCAGCGTGTCGGTGAAGAACTCCTCGGCGGCGCGGAGTTGGGCCTCGTCGGTGGGGTCGTCGACGACGGTCCGCCGCACCCGCATCGGCTCGGGGACGAGCCGCGCCAGGTGGGTGTGCCGCTCGGCGAACGGCAGGTCGAGCAGGTCCTGCTCCCCGGCGTACAGCACGTCGAAGAAGACGGGTGAGACGGGAAGTCCGGCGGCGGCGCCGGTGACATCGACACGGGACCCGACCCGGCCCGCGGTCTCCTGGAAGGGGCGGGGTCTGCCGTCGCCGTCGAGCGCGATCACTTCCCCGTCCAGGATGAAGGTGTCGCCCTCCAACTCCATCGCGGCGGACGTGAGTTCGGGCAGCCGGTCGGTGATGTCGTCGAGCGTGCGGGTGTAGACGCGGACGTCGCTGCCGTCGCGGTGCACCTGGACGCGGATGCCGTCCAGCTTCTCCTCGACGGCGCACGGCCCGCCCAGCTTGCCGACGCCCTCCGTGACGGACACGGCCCCGTGCGCGAGCATCGGCAGCACCGGCCGCCCGACGCTGAGCCGGAACTCCTCCAGAGCGCCCGGCCCCCTCGCGAGGAGGGCCTCGGCGACGGGAGTCACCGCCCCCGCGAGCATCACCGCGCGCCGCACGGCGGCGGGCGGGGCCTCCGTCGCCCGCGCGAGCCCCTCCACGGCGATGGCGTCGAGCGCCCCCTGGCGGACCTCACCGGTCAGCAGCCCGAAGAGGAACCGCTGCTCCTCGGCGGTGGCCGCCCCGATCAGCTCCCGCACCAGCTGCTTGCGCGCACCCTGGGACCCCTGCCCGGAGAGGGCGCCGATGGCGGTGAGGGCGGCGTCCGTGGCCTGAACGGTGAGGGTGGGTTCCACGGCCGCCGGGGGTGGCTCCTTGAGCAGGCTCCAGCCGATGCCGAGCCTGCCCTGGGGGAGACGTCCCGCGAGGTAGGGGATGACGATGGGGGCGTCGGCGGGGGTGGCCGCGCGGAAGAGGTCGGCGAGCAGGGTGATCTTCTGGGAGCGGGCGGGGGTGGTGGACACGGTGGCGGACACGTGGGCGAGGCGGGCTAGGAGCATGCGGTTTCCTTTCCCCGGTGCCGCCCCGTCCCGAAACCGGGCCCGCATCCTGCCGCTCCGGCGCCGGAGCCGCTACAGCCGCATGCGAAAGTGGCGCAGGTCACACAGATAGGCCCGTGTGTCGCATAATGAAACACCTCCTCGCGGACTCGAACAGACAGGAAGAAAGCAGAGCGAGCAGCGGCAGCTGCGCCGGAACAGGAGTTCGATCATGGCCGTCACCCTTGAGCAGCCCGCCCGCGCCCGCCTGATCACCCCTGAAGGCCGCGAGCGCACCCTGCCGGTGACCCTGCGCTACGCGGCCGACGATCCCCTGGCCGTCCAGATCTGCTTTCCGCCGGAGGCCTCCCTGGACGGTGCGGAGGTCACCTGGATCTTCGCCCGCCAGCTCCTGGAGGAGGGGCTCGATGCCCCCGCGGGCGGCGGTGACGTGCACATCTGGCCGTGCGGGCGGGCCCGCACGGTTCTTGAGTTCCACGCGCCGAAGGGTCTTGCCCTGGTGCAGTTCGACAGAGCCGTGCTGCGGCGATTCCTGGTGCGTACGTACGCGGTCGTGCGGGCGGGGCGTGAGAGCGCGGGGCTCGACCTCGACCAGGATCTGGCCCGCCTGCTGGGCGGGGTCTGAGCGCTACGGCCACCCGGACGCCCCCCCGAGCCCCTACTGGCGTCCCGGCACACGGCAGGCACGGGCCGCCCGCCGCCGGATCACCACCACCGCACCCGCGATCAGGGCCACCGACCCCGCGGCGACGAGAAGGATCGCGGTCCAGTCCGAGCCGTCCGGATCCACCGCGTGGGCGGCGAGCTCGGCGGCGGGCGCGGGGCCCTGCGCCGTGCCCTGCTCCTCGCTCTTGGGCAGCAGCGAACCCACCGGCCTGACGTGCCCCGCCGCCTCGAACCCCCAGTCGAGGAGCGTCCTGGCCTCTTCATACACGCGGTACCCGCCGCTGACCTGCGGATTCATCACCGACACGACGAGAGTGCGCCCGCCCCGCTGCGCCGCGCTGATGAGCGTGTTGCCCGCGTGGGTGGTGTAGCCGTTCTTGATCCCCAGCAGGCCCGGATAGCGGCCCACACCGTCGGCTCCGGTGAGCAGGCGGTTGGTGTTCTGGATGGGATAGGACCAGTTGCCGTGCGGGAACTTGGCGACCGACGTCGAGCAGTAGCGGGCGAACTGCGGGTCCGCGAGCCCCGCCCGGCCGAAGACCGCCAGGTCGTACGCCGAGGAGACCTGGCCCTCCGCGTCGTAGCCGTCGGGGGAGACGACATGGGTGTCGCGGGCGCCCAGTGAGCGGGCCTTGGCACGCATCTGCCGGACGGTCTGCTGCCAGCCTCCGTTGAGCCCGGCAAGGACGTGCACGGCGTCGTTCCCGGAGCTGAGGAACACGCCTCGCCACAGGTCGGCGACGCTGTAGCTGCGCCCCGCCTCCACGCCCACCAGGCTGCTGCCGTCACCGACGTCGTCGAGCTCGCTCTGGGTGACCCTGTGCCGGGCCACCGCGTCCAGGTGGGGCAGCGCGGTGAGGGCGAAGAGCGACTTCAGGGTGGAGGCGGGGGGCAGTTGCCGGTGCGCGTCGTAGGCGGCGAGCACTTCGCCCGAACGGGCGTCGGCCACCACCCAGGAGAGCGCCGAGACGTCGGCCGGGACGGCCGGGGCGCCGACGCCGGGACGGGCCTGGACACCCGGCCGGTCGAGGAGGTCCGAGGTGTACGCGGGACCGGGCTTGGGCGGCGTGGGCTCGGCCGCGGCCGCCGAGAAGGGTGTGGGCAGGAGGACCAGGGCGGCGAGCGCGAGGGCCGCGGTGCGGACGGACGAGGAGCGCGGGAGGTACCTGATGGCCATTCAGCCACCGTATGAGCGCGCCCCGAAGCCCGCAGGTCAGCTTGGTCCGGCTGGATGTACGGGGTGGCCGCCGACCGTGTGCGCGTGCGCTCTTCCCGAACCCGCCGTCCCCTGCCCACACTGCTGGGCAGGGGACGGCGGAGGGGGCTTCGATGACCGCTCGACGGGGACGGCGTACGGCGGCCGGCAGGCGCCGGGAGGCGCGGCGCAGGACCGGCTCGGTGGGCGGCGCTCTGCTGCTGCTCCTGGTGGTGGTGTTCTGGTCGGCGGTCTGGCCCTACGCGGCAGGGGTGTTGATCCTCGGCGGCCTCGGCCTCACCGGGTGGTGGCTGTGGCGCACGGACCGGATGGCGCGCGGCCGTGATGTGGCCTGGCGGCGCGAGGACGCGGTGCGCGCGGGGCACCGGACGCTCGCGCAGGTGGACGCGATGACCGGCACCGAGTTCGAGGAGCTGGTCGCGGGCCTGTGCCGCAGGGACGGGTGCACCGAAGTACGCCGCGTGGGTGGGGCGGGGGACAACGGCGCCGATGTCGTCGGGCGGCTCCCGGACGGCCGGAGCATGGTCGTCCAGTGCAAGCGCTACGCGCCGAGCAGCACCATCGCCAGCCGCGAACTGCGCGATCTCCTCGGCTCGCGGGTGCACTTCGGCGCCGATGTGGCGATCTTCGTGACGACCACGCGGTTCAGCCGCCCCTCGGAGACCTTCGCGGCGGGGCACGGCATCGTGACCGTGCACCGGGACCATCTGGGCCTGTGGAACAGCGGCGCCTCGCTGGAGTCGCTGCTGGGGGTCAGCGGTACGGGCCAGGGGGACACGCGGCACCGGGCGCGGTGGAAGAAGACGTACGGATAGCGCCGCACACAAGGGGAGTTGTGAGGTCGGTCACGATGACCCCCTCTCCCCATTACTTTCCCCTAGGTACCTACTGACCCGGCGCCGATAGCTTCCGTGGAGTCGACCGAGAACGAACAACGGGAGCGAAGATGATCGTGGTGTCCGGAGCTACGGGCAATGTCGGAAGGCCGCTCGTGCGGGCCCTTGTGGCGGCGGGCGAGCAGGTGACGGCGGTCTCGCGCCGCATAGGGGAGTCGGACGTCCCCGACGGTGTACGGCACCATCGGGCCGACGTGGCCGACCCGGAAGGGCTGGCGCCCGTGCTCGACGGGGCCGACGCGCTGTTCCTGCTGACCTCGGGCGATCTGATGCTCGCGGGAGGACATGTGCACGGCGTCCTGGACGCCGCACGGGCGGGCGGTGTCGGACGGGTCGTCCTGCTCTCCTCCCAGGGCGTCGGGACGCGGCGCCACCCCTCGCGGTACGAGGACGCCGTCAAGGAGTCGGCCCCGCGATGGACGATGCTGCGCCCCGGAGGCTTCGCCTCCAACGCCTTCCTGTGGGCCGGGCCGGTCCGCGAGCGGCGCACGGTGAGCGCGCCGTTCGGCGACACGGCGCTTCCGGTCGTCGACCCGACCGACATCGCGGAGGTCGCGGCGGCGGCGCTGCGCGAACCAGGCCACGCGGGCGCCACGTACGTACTGACGGGACCGGCGCCCCTCACTCCCCGGCAGCAGGCGGCGGCGATCGGCGACGCGATCGGCGAGGAGGTGCGGTTCGTCGAGCAGAGCAGTGCGGAGGCCCGGGAGCAGCTGACGCGGTTCATGCCCGCGCAGGTCGTGGACTCCACGCTCGCCGTCCTGGGCACACCGACCGCCGACGAGCAGCGCGTGAGCCCGGACGTCGAGCGGGTCCTCGGCCGCCCGCCCCGTACGTTCGCCGACTGGGCGGCGCGCAACGCCGCCGCGTTCAAGTAGCGGCCTCGCTCAGCCGCGCGGCCGTATGTGGAGGTCCGGGCCGCTCGTCCCGGGCGCCTCCACGCCGGGCAGCAGCCGCATGTCGTGGTCGTAGTCGCCGCCGACGAGCGACCGGAACGGCACCGGCTCATCCGTGAAGAGCCCTTCCAGCCGGGTCCGGTACGCCCGCCGCGCTGCCGCGAACCGGTCCTGGGGCAGTTCGTTCGACTCGTACACCGCGAACGGTTCGAGCGGCGCCATGCCCGTGAACCAGAACAGGCCATGCTGGAGCGGATACAGGACGTCCGCGAGGCGGCCATGGATGCCGCGGTCGGAGAGCGACGACTCCCGGGCCCCGGCCGTCACCGACACCAGCGCCCGCCGCCCCGCCAAGGCGCCCTCGCTGTAGGGCGGGGGGACGGCGGGGCCGTAGCCGAAACCGGCGGTGAACACCCGGTCGATCCAGCCCTTGAGGATCGCGGGCGGCGAGAACCACCACAGCGGGAACTGCAGGATCACCGCGTCCGCCCACCGCACCTTCTCCTGCTCCGCCGCGATGTCGGGCGAGAGACGGCCGGTGAGGGTGTCGCGCTCGGAGGCGGACATGACGTGCAGCCGCCGGTCGGCGACGTGGTCGGTGAAGTCGTCGGCGTCCACCGCCGCCTTCCACTTCATCGCGTACAGATCGGAGACCTGTACCTCGTGGCCGGCCGCCCGCAGTTCCTCGACCGCGAAGGCCGCCAGCGAGGCGTTGAGCGAACGGGGTTCCGGATGGGCGCTGACGACGAGGATCTTCTTCGGCCGCTGCGGCAGTGCTTCGTTCATGAGGCCACGTTCTCCCGTCGTCGCCGGCGCAGCCAGAACCCTGTGCGACCGTCGGAACGCCGATCCTGGTACTGCCAGGGCCACGCATACTTGACCCATGGACGGCGTGGACCAGATGACGAACGGCGACGGGATCGGCGACACCCGGCGGGCACTCGGCGGCTTTCTGCGTGCGCGCAGGGGGCGTGTCGCGCCGGAGAACGTCGGGATCGCCGGTGGCCGTCGCCGCAGGGTGCGCGGGCTTCGCCGCGAGGAGCTGGCCCAGCTCGCCGGGATCAGCGTGGACTACTACGTACGCCTCGAACAGGGCCGGGCCACCCAGCCGTCCCCCGAGGTGCTCGACGCGCTCGCCGGGGCGCTCGGCCTCGACGCGGCGGAGCGCGGGCACCTGGCCACGCTGGCCGCCGACCGGCGCGACCCGGCGCCCACGGCCCGGGTCAGCCCGCTGCTGCGGCGGATCCTGGACTCCATGGCCGGGCTGCCCGCCTTCGCGACCGACCACCGGCTCGACGTGGTGGCCTGGAACGACCTCGGCGCGGAGCTGATGGGCGGCCTTGACGAACCCCCGCGCCGCGACAGGAACAACGCCCGGTTCCTCTTCCTCGACCCCGCGGCGCGCGGCGTCCACCCCGAGTGGGAGGACAGGGCGGCGGAGGCCGTGGGCCAGCTGCGGGTCGCGGCGGGGCGGTATCCCAAGGACACGGAGCTGACCGCGCTCATCACCGAACTGGCCGGGCAGAGCGCCGAGTTCCGCCGGATCTGGGACAGCGGAGAGGTCGTGATGTGCGCGGCGGGCCGCAAGCGGCTGCGGCACCCGGTGGCCGGGCTGCTCACCCTCGACTTCGAGACCCTGCATGTGCCGGCCGCGCCCGGTGAGACGGGTCTGGTGGTGCACGTGTTCAGCGCGCGCGAGGGCAGCCCGGAGGCGGACGCGCTCGCCCGCCTCGGTCACAGGGCAGCGCCCGGCACCGCGGACACTGCCCTGAGATGAGGCCGGGCGGCTCAGCCACCGGTCAGGCCGGAAGGACCTTCTCGACGGCGGCGACGACCTCGGCGGAGTCCGGCTCGGCCTGCGGCGAGAACCGCGCGGCGACCGCTCCGTCCGGGGCGACGAGGAACTTCTCGAAGTTCCAGCGGATGTCGCCGGTGTGCCCCTCGGCGTCCGCCGTGCCCACGAGGTTCTTGTACAGCGCGTGCCGGTCGTCGCCGTTCACGTCGACCTTCTCGGTCATCGGGAACGTCACGCCGTACGTCGCCGAACAGAACTCGGCGATCTCGTCCGACGTACCGGGCTCCTGGCCCATGAACTGATTGCACGGCACCCCGAGCACGGCGAAGCCCCGGTCCGCGTACTGCTCGTGCAGGCGCTCGAGCCCCGCGTACTGCGGGGTGAGGCCGCACTTGGAGGCAACATTGACGATCAGCACGGCCTTGCCGAGGTACTGGCCCAGGTCCGCGGGTCCACCCTGGAGGCTGTCGATTTCTACTGCGTCATAAACAGACATGATCCGGAGCCTACGCGCCGGTACGTCGCGCCGCGGCATGCGTCCGGTTCAGGCGACCGCAGGCGACCAGTTCGATGGTCGTGGCCACCGCGATCGTCTGGACCGCCGTCAGGGCGATCAGGACGAAGAGCTGTACCGCGCCGGCGAGCACCGGTGACGCGCCGCCCAGGAGCATGCCGACGAAGGCGCCCGGCAGCGTGACCAGGCCCACCGTGCGGGTCTGGTCGAGGCCGGGGAGGAGGGCGTCCGACGCGGTGGGGCGGATCAGTTCCAGGCGGGCGTCCCTTTCGAGCAGGCCGATGGCCAGGCCTGCCTCGAACTCGCCGTTGCGGGAGTGGAGTTCATCGAGGGCGCGGCGGCCACCGAGCACCGTCGCGGTCAGCGCGCCGCCGATGAGGATGCCGGTCACGGGGATCATCGCGATGCCGCGCACCGGCAGCAGGCCGGCCAGGGCCAGGCAGGTCACCACCGGGACGACGGGGCCCGCGATCGGCAGCGCAGCCCACCACCAGCTGCCGTTGGCGGTGATGCGGCGACCCGCGGTGCGCGCGGCGACGGCGAACATCAGGAGCAGGAAGGCGAAGAGCGCCACGGCGTGGTGGATCACCCAGCCGATCGCCAGGGACACCACGCCCAGCTGCACCGCCGCCCGCACCCCGGCCAGCAGGATCTCCCGCGCCCTGCCGTACGACCTGTCGGGGGAGAGGCGGAACACGGCGGCCGTCGTGGCCGCGGCGAGCAGCAGGACCAGGAGCGCCACGCCGAGCGTCGCGTCGACCGGCAGCAGGGCCTGAGCGGCGAGATCGCGCACGCCCTCACCCTAGGCGGCGCCGCGCCCCGCGCACCGGGACCGGAGGGAATCGATGATCGGAACTCGGGCGCCCGGGGTCGTCGCGGGCGGGCCCGGTCTGTGAGGATGCGGGAGGAACCATGTGATGCCGGACGAGCAACTGTCGACGGAAGCCGGACCGGACAGAAAGAAAGAGGGGCTGACCTCATGGCGCAGCAGGTACAGGGCGTGATCGCGCGCGCGAAGGGCGAGCCGGTACGGATCGAGACGATCGTCGTGCCGGACCCGGGGCCCGGCGAAGCCGTGGTGAAGGTGCAGGCCTGCGGGGTCTGTCATACCGACCTGCACTACCGCGAGGGCGGCATCAACGACGACTTCCCCTTCCTCCTCGGCCATGAGGCGGCGGGCGTCGTCGAGTCGGTCGGCGACGGCGTCACGGAGGTCGCCCCCGGCGACTTCGTGATCCTCAACTGGCGCGCGGTGTGCGGCCAGTGCCGCGCCTGCCTGCGCGGGCGCCCCCAGTACTGCTTCGACACGCACAACGCCAAGCAGAAGATGACCCTCACGGACGGCACGGAGCTCTCGCCCGCGCTCGGCATCGGCGCCTTCGCGGAGAAGACCCTCGTCGCCGCCGGACAGTGCACCAAGGTCGACCCGGCCGCGTCCCCCGCCGCGGCGGGGCTCCTCGGCTGCGGTGTCATGGCCGGCATCGGCGCCGCCATCAACACCGGCAACGTGGGCCGGGGCGACTCGGTCGCCGTCATCGGCTGCGGCGGCGTCGGCAACGCGGCGGTCGTCGGCGCGCGGCTCGCCGGAGCCGCGAAGGTCATCGCCGTCGACATCGACGACAAGAAGCTCGAGACGGCCAAGAGCCTCGGTGCCACCCACACCGTCAACTCCCGCTCCGGGGACCCGGTCGAGGCGATCCGCGAGCTGACCGACGGCAATGGGGCCGACGTCGTCATCGAGGCGGTCGGCCGCCCGGAGACGTACGAACAGGCCTTCTACGCCCGCGACTTGGCGGGCACGGTCGTCCTGGTGGGGGTGCCCACGCCGGAGATGCGCATCGATCTGCCGCTCCTGGACGTCTTCGGGCGCGGCGGCGCCCTCAAGTCGAGCTGGTACGGCGACTGCCTGCCCTCCCGCGACTTCCCGATGCTCATCGACCTCTACCAGCAGGGGCGCCTCGACCTGGACGCCTTCGTCACGGAGACGATCGCCCTGGCAGACGTGGAGAAGGCGTTCGAGCGGATGCACCACGGGGACGTCCTGCGTTCGGTGGTGGTCTTCTGATGGCCGCGCGCATCGACCACTTGGTCACCTCGGGCACGTTCTCCCTCGACGGGGGCACCTGGGACGTCGACAACAACGTATGGATCGTGGGGGACGACAGCGAGGTCGTCGTCATCGACGCGGCGCACGACGCGGACGCCATCGCGGCCGCGGTCGGCGAGCGCCGGGTCGTCGCGATCATCTGCACCCACGCGCACGACGACCACATCGACGCGGCCCCCGCGCTCGCAGAGCGCACCGGCGCGCCGATCCTGCTGCACCCCGCCGACGCGGAGCTGTGGAAGCAGACCCACCCCGACCGCGCCCCCGACGGGGAGTTGTCCGACGGGCAGGAACTCACCGTGGCGGGAACGGAGTTGAAGGTGCTGCACACCCCGGGCCACTGCCTGGGCGCCGTCAGTGTCTACGCGCCCGCGCTCGGCACGGTCTTCACCGGCGACACGCTCTTCGCGGGCGGACCCGGAGCGACGGGCCGGTCGTTCAGCGACTTCCCGACGATCGTCGACTCGATCAGGGACCGGCTCCTGACGCTGCCCCCGGAGACCGAGGTACGCACCGGGCACGGCGACAGCACGAGCGTGGGCGCGGAGGCGCCGCACCTGGAGGAGTGGATCGCCCGCGGTCACTGACCGCGCCGATCGCGGCCCCGCGTGGTTCACCGCGCGGGGCCTTTCGCGTACTGGCCCTGTCCCGCGATCTCCGATAAGTTAGGCAAGGCTTACCTAATGGAGGTTCAAGGATGGGTGTCCGTCACGCCAGCACGTCCGTGCCCACCGCAGCGGCACGCGCTCGCTCACTGCTCACCACCGCGTGGTCCTGCGCGGTGACCACGGAGATCGGCAGGGATGAACTCGTCGGCGCGCACAGCGTCACGCCGGAGGGCATCCTCCTGCTGTCCCCGCCCCCCGACAGTGCGCTCGCCACCGCGATGATCTGCGCGCCGCGCGGCGAACCGTCCACCCTGGTCGAGTTCGCCGACGTCGCCCCCGTGCCGGTGAGGGACCGGATCAGGGCCCGGCTCTGGCTCTCGGGGTCACTGGTGCCCGACGGGGAGGGATTCATCTTCGCGCCGACCTGCGCCGTCCTGCACGACGCCACCGGCGGCCGGATCGGCATCGACCTCGACGAACTCGCCCTGGCGGCCCCCGATCCGCTGGCCGAGGCCGAGTCCCGGCTGCTGACCCACCTCGCCGAAGCGCACGAGGACGCCGTCGAGCAGCTGACCAAACTCGTCTGCGCGGACAGCCTGCACGGCGTGGTGCGCGTACGCCCGCTGGCCATCGACCGCTACGCCCTCACGCTGCGCCTCGAGAAGGCCCGCAGCCAGGCCGACGTCCGGCTCGCCTTCGACGAACCCGTCGAGGACGTCGCCCAGGTGACCGAACGCATGCACCTCCTGCTGACCAAAGCCCGGCATCTGCGCCGTCCCCTACTGCGCCCCACGTCGCCCGAGGCCTGAATTCGCCGACTTCATCGACCGCAGCGCGAGCACGAGCACCCCGATGTCGTCGAGGAACACCGGATCGGGCAGCAGATCGGCCGGCAGGACGAGATAGGCGATCGCGCCCCAGAACACCCACTGGCGCTCGACCGGCAGCCCCGCCGCGCGCAGCGTGCGCCGCGTGCGAATCAGGCGTACGAGCAGCGTGATCGCGACCGCGAGCGTCGCGACCACCAGTACCGCGCCCGCCACAAGGAGGACCGTGACTTCCGTGCTCATCAGACCCTGACCTCCGTCCAGCGACATCCCGTGACATCGTGCGACGTCCGGTGCGGGCACTCGGCCCAGGCTATGGGTACCCGCAGGACGCCGCGCGAACATCCCGCCCCGAATCCTTCCATGACGGACTATGGAGGCCGGCATCACGCCAGCTCCTCCAACTCCTTCCTGGAAAGGCAGAGATGAGCCAGACGAGCCAGACGCTGCTCACGGCAGGGCGGGTTCTGACCGGGCCAGGTGGCCAGTACGTCACGGACGGCGCCGTACTGACGCAGGGCGCGGACATCGTCGCCGCGGGCACCCGGGCCGAGGTCGAGCCCCTGGCACGCGGCGTGTCGCAGCGGTTCGCGCTGCCCGAAGCCACGGTGCTGCCCGGACTCATCGACGCCCACGTCCACCTGGTCTTCGACGCGAGCAAGGACCCCGTCGCGGTCCTGGACGCGCACAGCGACGCCACCCTCATGGCGGCGATGGAGGAGCGGGCGCTCCAGTTCCTGCGCAGCGGTGTCACCACGGTGCGCGATCTGGGCGACCGGGGCCGCCTCACCCTGCGCCTGCGCGAGGAGATCACCGCGCACCGGGTGCCGGGCCCGCGGATCGTCGCCGCCACGACACCGCTGACCACCAAAGGCGGCCACTGCTGGTTCCTGGGCGGCGAGGTCGAGGGAGAGGGCGAGATCCGCGACCTGGTGCGGCGCAACGCCGAGCTCGGCGCGGACGTCATCAAGGTCATGGCCACCGGCGGCGGCCTCACCAAAGGCGGCCCCGCCACCTGGCAGAGCCAGTTCGACGCCCCCGGCCTGCGCACGATCGTCCGCGAGGCGCACCGCGCCGGTCTGCCGGTAGCCGCCCACGGACACGGCACCGCGGGAATCGTGGCCGCCGTGATGGCGGGCGTCGACACCATCGAGCACTGCACGTGGATGACGCGCAAGGGATTCGATCTGCGTGAGGACGTCCTGGACGCCATCGTCGCCAAGGGCATCCGGATCTGCCCCACGATCAGCCCGAACTGGCGGATGCTGCCCATGTTCTTCGGCGCCGAACGGGCCAAGGCCATGTTCGACCAGGTCCGCACGATGGCGGAGCACGGCGCGCGGCTGATCGCGGGGACGGACGCCGGAGTCCAGCGTGCGGGCTGCGACGGCCTGGCCCAGAGCCTCGGCTTCTACCAGCACCTGGGCATCGAACCCAGCCGTGTCATCGACATGGCGACGACGGAGGCCGCCGACGCCCTGGGCATCGCCGACCACGTCGGACGCCTGGCCGCGGGCTATCGCGCCGACCTGATCGCGGTGCACGGCGATCCGCTCAAGGACGTGGAGGCCCTGGGCGACGTACGGCTGATCATGGCGAACGGCAAGATGGTGGACCATGAGTGAGCCATCATCGGACCATCCCACGAAGCCGCGTCCCGCCCATCCGCAACCCACCCGGCCGCATCCCGTCGAGCCCGTCCAGGCGCTGATCGTCGTCGACCTGCAGTCCGCCTTCGTCACCGGGGACGGCGCCGTGCCCGAAGCGGCCCGCGTCCTGGACCGGACGACCGACCTGATCACGCGGGCCCGCGCCGCGGGCGCCCTCGTCGTCCAGCTCCAGAACGACGGCGAGCCGGGCGGCGCCGACGAACCCGGCACGCCCGGCTGGGAGATCCACCTCCCCACAAACGCCGACCGGGGCGAGCGAGTCCTGCGCAAGACCGTCGACGACGGCTTCGAGGAGACCGGACTCGCGGACCTGCTCACCGAAGCGGGCGTACGGGACCTGGCCATCTGCGGGGTGCAGTCCGAGATGTGCGTGATGGCGACCGCGCGGACCGCCCTTGAGCTGGACTTCCGCGTCGTCCTGCCGCACGACGCGCACGCCACGTACGACATCCCGGCCGCCGACGGCATCAGCGACATGGTCCCGGCGGCGATGGTGTCCCGGGTGGCCGAATGGGCCCTCGGCGACGAGGTGGAGATCGTCGCGAGGGCCCAGGACCTCGATTTCACCAAGCCGTAGACCAGGTGGGAGTGGGGAGAGGGGATCAGCGGGCGGTGTACGCGCCGTCCACCAGGTGGTAGCTGCCGTGGATGAACGAGGCCCGCTCCGAGAGCAGGAAGACGATCAGCTCGGCGACCTCCTCGGAGTGACCGAGGCGGCCCGCGGGGTGCAGGGAGACGAGGGCGTCGTACGCGTCCTTCTCCATCTTCTGCAGGAGCGGGGTCTCGATGAAGCCGGGGCCGACCGCGTTCACGCGGATGCCCTTCGCGGCGTACTCGGCGGCGGCGGTCTTGGTGAGGCCGACCACGCCGTGCTTGGCGGCGACATAGGCGGGGGAGCCCGCGAAGCCGACCGAGCCGAGTATCGAGGCGACGTTCACGATGGCGCCCGCGCCCGCGGCTTCCAGGACGGGGAGCTCATAGCGCATCGAGTAGAAGACGCCGTCGAGGTTCGTGCGGATCACGCGGTTGTAGACATCGATGTCGTACTCACCGGTCGGCTTGCTCTCCCCGCCGATGCCCGCGTTGTTCACCGCGAGGTCCAGGCCGCCGAACGTGTCGACGGCGAACCGCACGGCGGCCTCGACCGACGCGGGCTCGGTGACGTCCACGGCGACCGCGGCGGCCTTGACGCCCTCCGCCAGGAGCTGCGCGGCGGCCTGCTCCGCGCCCTCGGCGTTGTAGTCCGCGATGACGACGGTGGCTCCGCCCGCGCCCAGGCGGCGGGCGGTGGCCAGGCCGATGCCGGACGCGGCGCCGGTGACCAGGGCGGTCTTGCCCGCGAACTCGGTGGCGTAGTCGGGGACGGCGCTGGAGTCGGTGGCGGGGGTGGAGGTGGTGGCGGGGGTGGTGCTCATGGTGCTCTTCACTTTCCTCATCCGATGTGGGGGGCCGCGAGGGCGGCCTCTCCGGTCAGGACGGCGTAGGCCTGCTCCACATGTGCGGCGAGGTCTGCGTCGTGTCCGTGCCCACCGCGTGCCCAGCTGCGCAGGGCCGCGGTCAGCACTCCGGCGGCGGCGCCGACGACGACGGCCGGGCGCTGGTCCCGGGCGGGGTCGGTGCCGAGCCGGTCGGCGATGATCCGGACGGACTCGTCCTGGGCGTCGACCCGGACGCGTTCGTACGCGGCGAACAGGGCGGGCTCCGTGTCGACGAGCGCGAGCAGCGCCCGCGTCCGGGACCGGCGGTGCAGGCCCGGCGCCGCCGGGTCGGCGAGCCAGTCCTGGACGGCCGCGCGATAGGCGGCCAGCGGGGGCTCGTCGGCGGGGCGGACGCGCAGGGCCGCGTTGATGCGGTCGCCGTCGGCGCGGGTGAAGTCGAGCGCGGCGGCTTCCTTGCTGCCGAAGTGGCGGCTGAAGGTGCGGCGCGTGACGTCGGCCCGCTCGGCGACGGCCTCCACGGTGACGGCCGCGAGGCCGTGCTCCAGGATCAGGTCGATGGCCGCGTCGGCCAGCGCCTCCCGGGTCTGCCGGGCCTTGCGCTGCCTGCGGTCCTCGCCGCCCCGGTCCGTGGCCGGGACTCCCGCGTCCGTGGCCGGGACTCCTGAGCCGGATTCCGTCGCCTTGTTCATGTCTTCGACTGTACACCCGTGATGTCCCAGTGGGACACCTGTCCCGTTGGGACTTAATCGGTGGCCGATGCGGGACGCAGATCGAAGACGCCGTACCCGAATCCCCGCGCCGTGACGACGCCGCTCGCGGCCTCCACTCCGTGGGCCTCCAGGGCCCGCGGACCCACATCGCCCACGACATCGGTGGTGAACGCCGCCGGTGTGCTGCGGGGATTGATCACCACGAGATGGCGCCCGCCCCTGACGTACACGAAGGGATAGCCGCTGTGCAGCACCTCCACCGAACCGCCGGGGCCCAGCTCCGGGGAGGCCTTGCGCAGGGCGATCAGGCGGCGTACGAGGTGCAGCAGGGACGCGTCGTCGGCCTCCTGGGCGGCGACGGTGGGGCGCCGGGGGTCGGGGTCGACGGGGAGATAGAGGCGGTCGGCCGGGGCGGTGGAGAAGCCGGCGTTCGCGCTGTCGTCCCACTGCATGGGCGTGCGCGAACCCGCCCGGTTGTAGCGCGGGCCCAGCACGCTGCCCTCGGTGTCGGGAAGGCCGGGGACGTACCGCATGCCGATCTCGTCGCCGTAGTAGATCGCCGGGAGCGTGGGCCAGGTCAGCTGGAAGGCGAACGCGGCGGGGAGCTGCTCGGCGGTGCGCGGGCCGCAGTTGAGGCGGGAGAAGTCGTGGTTGGAGGTGGGCAGCGACACGTGCCCGGCATCCCCGATGGCTTCGTGGGCCGCGCGCCACGCCTCGACGAACGTACGGGCCGAGCCCCTGCCGCTCGGGTCGAAGAAGCAGTCGACGGGGTCCCAGTCCTCGGAGGCGGTGCCCTCGCCGTTGTTCCACAGGGAGCGCAGGGGGCCGCCGTTGGTGGGGCCGCCGAACTGGAGGAAGAAGTCGGCGTGGAACCCGGCGGGCACGGACACGGCCGGATCGCCCCACTCCGAGAGCAGCACCGCCTCCGGGTGGGCGGCGTCCAGCCAGCCGCGCAGCTCGGTCCAGACCGCGGCGGTCGCGGTGCGGTCCGGGTCGTCCTTGACGAGGGAGTGCGCCATGTCGACGCGGAACCCGGCGAGGCCCAGGCGCAGCCAGTGGTCCATGATCTCGCGCAGTGCGGCCCGGTTGGCGCGTGGGCCGTCGGCGTCGACCCTCTGGCGCCATGGTTCGGCCGGATCCATGCGCGCGTAGCCGAAGTTGAGGGCGGGCTGGGAGTCGAAGAAGTTCGGCAGATACGCGCCGGAGCGGCTTCCGGGCGACGCTACGAATCCGTCCGGACGGCCCTCGCGCGTCCAGATGTAGCGGTGGTCGTCCGGGTCGCAGGACGACGCGGTGAACCACGGATGGCGGTCGGAGGTGTGCCCGGCCACCAGGTCGAGCAGGACCCGGATGCCGCGCCGCCCCGCCTCGCGCACCAGCTCGGCCAAGTCGTCTTCGGTGCCGTAACGCGGGGCCACGGAGAGGTAGTCGCAGACGTCGTACCCCGCGTCGCGAAACGGCGACGCGAAACAGGGGTTGATCCAGACGGCGTTGACGCCCAGCCGGGCGAGGTGGTCCAGATGGGCGGTGATGCCGTTGAAGTCGCCGATGCCGTCGCCGTCCGAGTCGGCGAAGGACTGCGGATAGATCTGGTAGAAGACGGCCTCGGAGAGCCAGGCGGGGGCGGGACGGAACGAAGTCATGGAACGGGTGCGGCCTTTCTCTCGATCGGATGCGGCCGAGGTGTACACGTCCTGGGGAGCCCTGGGCCGGCCCTAGAGCGGCAGTGCGCACACGGCGATCGGCGCCGCGAACGGCTTGCCCGTCAGGCTCAGTCGGCCGCCCTTGCCCACCTGGAAGACGCTCACCGAGCTCGACTTCTGGTTCGCCGCGAACAGCAGTCGCTGCGACGGCGAGAAGGCGATGTGCCGGGGGAAGTCCCCGCCGACGGGGACCGTGTCGAGCAGCCGCAGCCGGGCGCCGCCCGCTTCGACGGCGTACCGCGTGATGCTGTTGTGCCCGCGATTGGCGAGGTAGGCGAACGTGCCCTCGCGCGTCACGACGAACTGCGCGGGGTAGCTGGTGCCTTCGCCCGTACCGGTGGGCTGCGGCGCACCGGGAGTCAGCCGCCCGCTCGCGGGGTCGTACGCGCAGACGACCACCGTGTTGTCGACCTCGTTGGCGAGATAGGCGAAGCGCCCGGAGGGGTGGAAGGTGAGGTGGCGCGGCCCCGCCCCCGGGCGGACGGTGGCGTAGGAGACCTGGGTGAGCTTGCCCTTCTTCGTGTCGAGCCGATAGCTGTAGACGGTGTCGTTGCCCAGGTCGACGGCGAGCAGATGACCGCCGTCCGGACTGGTCACGATCTGGTGGGCGTGCGGTCCGTCCTGCCCGGGGCCGGGGGGCGGGCTGGAGTGGGTGACCAGGTCGCTCAACTCGCCCAGGGCGCCCGAGGATTGGACCGGATGGACGGCCACGCTTCCGGAGAGGTAGTTGGCGCTGAGCAGCCAGTTCCCGCTCGGGTGCACGGACAGATGGCAGGGCCCCGCGCCTCCCGTGCCGCGCGCGCCCAGGACTTCGGGCCCCCCGGCGGAGAGCGCGACGGCGGTCACGGCGCCCTGCTCCCGCTCGTTGACGGCATACAGAGTCTTGCCCGAAGGGTGGAGGCAGAGGTAGGAGGGATCGGGTACGCCCGTCAGCGTGCCGGTGCCGGTGATGTGCCCGGTCGTGTCGTCGTACGTCGCCAGGCCGAGGCCGGTGCCGCCGCCGTCCTGCGTGGTGTACGTGCCGAGGAAGAGCTGTCCTGTGCGGCGCGGCGGCCGTGGGCGGGACGGCTGGGAGGACAGGGCGGCCGCCGAAGCGGGCGCGGGTGTCGAGATGGCAGCGGCGGCAGCCGTCGCGGCGACCGCTCCGATGAATCCGCGGCGCCCCCAGCCGTTCGCTTGCGGCCGTCCGTCGGACCCGCCGTTCATCGCTGCCGCCATGTCCGCTCCTCAAGTGTCGGTGGTGACGCGTGTGGCAGACAGCGTGATGCCCAGGAACCCCCACGATCAAGAGGCGCAACCTCAGTTGCATCCCGCGCAATGCCGGTACGGCGCCCGATCGGTGGTGCAGACGGCGCGCTAAACACGGAGAGTAACTATGGCCGACTTGCCGCGAATATGCGCCGCGCGGTGGCCGGGGATGTCACCCGTAGGTATGAACTGGCCCTGAGCGGGCAAGATGTAGATGCCATTCGCGGTGCCGCCCCAGTCCCCGGCGGCGTCGGGCGCCGGCCTCAAGGTCACGCCGCTCGCGTTGTCGTAACTCTTAGTATGCGGGGTGTAGGTAAATGGGGGGTGGACCATGGGCACGCCCGACCCGGGCTTTGGACTGCACCACCGGGTGGTCGATGAATCGATCGTTCTGACGTTCCGCGGCGAGCTGGACGCCTGGGCGGATCTCGAACTCTCGCCGCGCGTCACGCAGTTACTGGACCAACCAGGCGTGGGTGTGGTGGTGGACCTGCGGCAGGTGTCGTTTCTGGACGCCGGCGGCCTGCGGCTGCTGGTGCGCATCAAAGGTCTGGCCATCGAGAGACGGCGTTCTCTGTGCCTCGTGCGCAGCAGCCCGCGCGTCTGGCGAGTGCTGCGCATCACCCGGCTCGACCGCAGTTTCACCGTGCTGGACAGCATGCCGGCCGGTCTGGATACGCCCGACGACTGCGAGGGAGACCTGAACAGACCAGCCTAGAAAGGGAGCAAGTGGCAAATCTCATTACATGATGACCCGAAGCTGGTCCTTGCCGCGTCGCTCCCTGCCGAGCCGGTCCCTGTCGAGCCGGTCCCTGCCGAGCCGGTCCCTGTCGATCCGGTCCCTGCCGGGCGGCTCCCTGCTGCTGACCGCGACCGTTCTGCTCCTCTCCCTGCCCGCCGTCCCGGCAGCCGCTGCGTCCGCCCGTCCCGAGCCGCCGTGCACCGCGGGTACCGCCCCCTACCAGCGCCAGCTGGAGCGGGAGTTGCGCAGGCCGGTCGACGGAGTCCAGTCGCCCCAGGACTGCGTGGCGATCCGGAAGTTGCAGCACCGCCTCGGCGTCTCTCCCGCCGATGGGCGTGCCTCGCTGCGCACGTACCGGACGGTGGTCGCCGACAAGGCGCGGCGTGACCCCGCCGCCCGCCTGGGCTGCCCGTCCCGGGCGTACCGAGTGGTCTGCGTGGACCTGACCCGGCAGATCCTCTGGGTGCAGGTGGGGCGGCGCCTCGTCTTCGCGCCGGTGCCGGTGCGCAGCGGGCGTGACGGTCTGGAGACGCGGCGCGGCTGGCACCGCATCTACTGGAAGCACCGCAACCACTTCTCCACGATCTACGACGTACCGATGCCCTACGCCCAGTTCTTCAACGGCGGCCAGGCCCTGCACGGCACCCGGCACGACCTCTTCTCCTCCGGTTCCGGCGGCTGCGTGAACCTGACGGTGGCGGACGCGAAGCGGCTCTACGGGCTGCTGCGCAAGGGGGACCGGATCTACGTGTGGGGAACGAAGCCCGGCACCGGCGGCTGACCGACCGGCGGCTGACCGACCGGCGGCCGACCGTCCGGCGGCCGCCGGTGCGCGGGCCTCACCCGAGGCTCAGCCGGGCCACGCGGGGATCAGCCCCTGCCGCCCTTCCCCTTGCCCCCGTCGTCGCGCACATTGCTGAGCCGGACGGTGACGCCCTTGGAGGCGTTCTCCTTGGTCAGCCGGTAGGGGCCGGTTACCGAGGGGGAGGGGAGGCGGTAGCCGTCCGGTACGGCGGTCTCCTTGAGGTAGTAGGTGTCGAGCGGCTGGTCGGTGAAGTCGCAGCGGCCTCGGCCGTCCGTGGCGCAGCCCTGCCCCCTGCGGGTGTCGGGGTTCCCGCCTGTGGTCTGCAGTCCAGCCTTGCCGTTGGTTTCGCGCCACAGTTCGAACACGGCACCGGCCAGCGGGCGCCCGGTGACGCGGTCCGTCTTGCGGACGTGCAGGTCGCCCAGGGTCTTGCCGTCGGGCGTCTTCTTCTTGTTCTTCGCGGTCACGGTGACGCCGTCGCTCGCGTTGGCCTTGGTCACGACCAGCGGGCCGAAGGAGGCGGGCGACGGCAGGTCATAGCTGTTCGGGGCCTTGGTCTCCACCCAGTAGTACGTGCCCGGCGGCACCGTCCGGCGGCACTCGCCACCGGCGTCAGTGGTGCACGGGTCGCCGATCCGGACGTCGGGGTCGTCGCCCGAGGTCTGCACGCCGGGGACCCCGTTGGTCTCGTGCCAGAGCTCGAAGACCGCCCCGGGCAACGCCTTCCCGCTCGCCGAGTCCTTCTTGGCGACCTCGACCTTCCCCGTCACCGTCGGCGCGGGCCCGCACTCGGGCAGGTCGCCCACGAAGGGGTAGTTGTGGAACTCCTGGCCGCCCCCGCCGCTCGCCGAGCTGGTGTGGGTGACCGAACCGGCGGTGTAGAAGCGTCCGTTGATGCCGGGCACGCTGACCGTCGTGTCCGACGCGTCCTGGCCGATCAGTACGCTGCCCTGGAACTGTCCGGTGCCCTTGATCTCCACGTCCGTCGCGTCGGGGAAGTTCCACAGCAGCCGTTCCCGCAGCCTGTTGAGCGGGTCCGTCGCGTCGTCGATGCCGCCGCTGTACGTGTTGACCACCCGCCGGGTGCCCAGCACGTTGACCAGGACCGTCGCCCCGTCCGGGATGTTCACGAACCGGACGCCCTCCTGCCCGCCCGTCGAGCCTGCCAGGTCGAAGTCGACGTTGAACACCTGGAGCGCCGAGGTGCCGTCCCCGGTGAACACCGTCTCGCCGCCCCCGTGCACGGCGGTACCGGTCGGCGTGCGCGTGCCGGCCTCCCCGTGCGCGTAGCACTGGCTGGCCACGCTGAGCCGGCCGCGCAGCGCGGTGTACGGCGCCGCGGCGTCCGCGTCCTCGGTCACGCTCTGGGCCAGGATCGTGCCGCTCGCCGCGCCCGCGTGACGGACGACGCCCTGCTCGGCGAGCAGCCGTTCGCCCGCGGCGACCCTGACGTCGCCACCGGTGGTGAGCCAGTCGGCGCCGACCGGAGGGGCGACCCGGGAGCCGACGCCCGCCTCGCCGATGTTGTAGGCGGCGCTCACCCCGTCCGCCTTGTCCTGGTCGAAGTCGCCGAGGACGACGACGCGCCCCTCGGCCTCCGCGGCGCTCCCGCGCACCAGGAAGTCGCCGCCCGCGAAAATGTTGATCGCGTTGTCGCGGTACTGGATGGGGTCATTGGTGACGGGCGGGTACGGGCCCGGAGGGCAGTAGCCCGGTACGCAGGGGCCGAGCCCGCCGGGAAGCGGCGCGGCCACGGCCCTCGCTGCGGGCGGGTCCCCGGCCGATGCGAAGGCGTTCCCGGAGGGGAGCAGCGGAACGGACGCGGCGACGAACGCACAGCTCAGGGTGGTCAACAGACGTCCGGCGCGCTGCGTGCGGGACATTCCGGGCATGTCGAATACCAGCTCCTCGGGCGATAGGAAAAGCTCCTTACCGGCAGCTTGTGACAGCCCGCTGCCGGGCCCGGTGCGGCACACCCGCGTTCCCTTGGGGAGCGGTCGACTTTCCACTCTCACGGCGGGTTCAGGACTGCGGGCCCGCAGCCCCGCAGCCCCTCAGTCCTCGGGGCGCAGCAGGCCGCGTGCGTACGCCTTGGCCAGCCGTTGGGGCACCAGGTAGGCGGAGCCGTCGACGGTGACCGGCACGAGCTGCGGGGTGCTGGCCTTCCACTGGGCCCGGCGGTGGCGGGTGTTGCTGCGGGACATCTTCCGCTTGGGTACGGCCATGGGTTCGGGTCCTTTCCCGGAGTTGCGACGCCGAGTCTCGGAGTGCGACACCGAGGCTATATGAAAATGGATCCCATTTCGAATTAGGTTCGTGCCGGTCTGCTGCTCTGTCGGTCTGCGGGTCTGCGGGTCTGCCGGTTCAATTCCGCGCCGACGGGATCCCGATGCCCGGTTGACAGTCCTGACGCGCCCGCGACAGCATCCGGCCGATGGAGATCACCGACCTGACACCTGCCGAACGCCGCGTCTGGCAGGCGTTTTCGCTCGGCGACGGCGTCGATTTCCGTGCGCGCTCCGAGGACGGCGAGAGCCCCGGGGACGATCCCCTGGCCGGTGCGTCCTGGGGCCCCGAGCGGACGGTGCGTGCCGAGGTGCTGCGGGCGCTGCTCCTCAACGGGCCCACGCAGGACGGTGAGATAGCGGGCATGAAGCTGACGGGTGCGCGGATCACCGGGTACCTCAACCTCATGTACGGGACGGTCGAGCACCCCGTACGGCTGCGGTCCTGCCACTTCGACGAGGCGCCGAACCTGAACGGCGCCCAGATCCGCACCCTGGCGCTCAACGACTCGGTCCTGCCCGGGTTCATGGGGGCCACCCTCCGGGTCGAGCAGGCCCTGCGGATCTCCTGTTGCCGGATTGCGGGCCCGGTGCGGCTCGCGGGCGCGCAGATCACCGGCGCCTTCTTCGCCAACGGTGCGGAGCTGGGCACCCCGCCCGAGCCCGGCGCCTCGCCCGCCCTGGATCCCGAGGCGGCGGCGGAAGCGGTGCTCCAGCTGAACCATGCGGTGATCGGATCCGACGTATGGGCGCCGGACCTGGTGGCCCACGGCCAGGTCCGGATGAACGGCGCCACCGTCGGGGGCCAGGTCAACCTCGACGGCGCCGAACTGGGGGGCGCCGGTGAAGTCGCCCTGGAGGTCGAGACCCTGTCGGTCGGCACCGATCTGCGGGCCAAGCGACTGCGTGCCCGCGGCGCGGTCAACATGAGCGGTGCCAGAATTCCGCGGCACGTCAATCTGGCCTACGCCCGCCTCTCCCACCCCGGTGGGACGGCGCTGCGGGCCAGCAGCTGTGTCATCGGCGAGCTGTGGCTGCGGGAGGCCGCTCCGATCCAGGGCATCGTGAACCTGCGCCGCTCCCAGGTGGACCTGCTGTACGCCTCTCCGGAGGTGTGGCCGGAGCAGGTCAAGCTCGACGGCCTCGGCTACCGCAGGCTCGCCCCGGACCTGCCCGCGGAGCAGCGACTGCCGCTGCTGGAGCGCGAGGCGGTCGGCTATCTCCCGCAGAGCTACGAGCAGTTGGCCGCCGCGTACCGCACGGTGGGCGACGAGGCCGGCGCCCGCACCGTGCAACTGGCCAAGCTCCGCCGCCACCGGCGCACCCTGCCCCCGTACGCAAGAATCTGGGGCCACCTCCAGGACGTGACCGTCGGCTACGGATTCCGTCCGATGCGCGCCGCCGGGTGGCTGCTCGTCCTGCTGCTCACCGGCGCGCTCGCCTTCGCCCTCCACCATCCGCGCCCGCTGAAGTCCGACGAGGCGCCCACCTTCAACCCCGTGTTCTACACGCTTGACCTGCTCCTTCCGATCATCGGCTTCGGGCAGGAGTCGGCCTTCGCGCCGGACGGCCGGTACCAGTGGCTCTCGTATCTGCTGGTCGCCACGGGCTGGGTCCTGGTCACCACGGTGGCGGCCGGCATCACGCGCTCGCTCAGCCGCCAGTGACGAGCCGCGAGTGACGAACATCGCCGACCTGTACCCAGGCGGGGCGACGATCGATATCCTCCAGCGAAACGCTCAAACGAACACCTGACGGGTACGTGGCGAGGGGGTCGGCAGCATGCGGGAGCCGAGGGATGTCAGGCGGCAGCGGATACTCGCGGTCGTGGAGTCGCGCGGTGAGGCCCGGCTGAGCGATCTCGCCGACGATCTGGAGGTCTCGGTGATCACCGTGCGCCGGGACGTCGAAGACCTCGCCCGCGAGGGCAGGTTGCGGCGCGGGCACGGCGTGGCGCGGTCGGTCGGGCCCGTGGAGCGGAGCACCGCGCCCGCCGAGCCGGTGACGAGCGGTGGGGCCGTCGCCCTGATGGTGCCCGAGCGGCACACCTACCTGTACGAGACGATGCACGGGGCCCGAGGCGTCCTGAACGAGGCGGGCGTGCGGGTCGCGCTGCACATCGCGCCGCAGGTGGAGGGCGCCGAACGGCCGCTGGTGGAGCGGGTGTTGGCCGAGGGCGTGCGGGGGCTCCTGATCGCCCCGCGCTGGCGCACCGCTGCCGAGGAGGAGGGGGACTACGACTGGCTCGCGGCGTCGGGTGTGCCCACCGTCCTGATGGAGCGGCGGCCGCGTGCGGGAAGTGCGCTGCACGCCATGGACCAGGTCTGCACCGACCACTGGTACGGCATGCATCTCGCCGTGGACCATCTCGCCGGGCTCGGCCACCGGCGGATCGTCCTGGCCGCGCGCGACGACAGCCCGACGGCCCGCGCGCTGCGTACGGCCTTCGCCGAGATCGCCGCGTCCCGGCCCGAGATCGAGGACTGGAGCGTCATGCTCAGCGCCGAGGGCGCGGGACCCGGCCGGGTGCGCGAACCGCTCGACCTCGCGGCGCGGCTGCGCGAACGCGGGGCGACGGCCGCCGTGCTGCACGGCGACGTCGACGCGCTGATGCTGGTGCAGCAGCTCATGGACCGCGGGATGCGGGTGCCGCAGGACTGCTCCGTGGTGGCGTACGACGATGTGGTGGCCGCGCTCGGCAGCACGCCGCTGACCGCCGTGGCCCCGCCGAAGCACGAGGTGGGGCGGACGGCGGCCGGGCTTCTGCTGCGCAGGCTCGACGAGTTGGCGGGACAGGGCGCCGGGACGACGCAACGGGTGGAGCTTCTGCCGGAGCTCAAGGTCCGCGGATCCGCCACACACCGTGAGATCGTTTGACCGCTTCAGTTTCTTTTGATCGGTCTATTGACCGGCATCGTTCACGCGATCAGGATTCCCGTGTCCCGAACAAGAGCCGCGGGAGGCACCCATGCCTGGTCGACCGAGCCGCCGGTCCCTGCTCGCCGTGACGGCCGCAGTTCCCATGGCAGGTGCGCTCAGCGCCTGTTCGGGCAGCACGGGCCGTACGCCGCGCAGCAAGGGCGGCACCACACGCGTCACCTTCTGGTCCGCACTGCGCGGAAGCCAGGAAGTGGTCGACGCGTTCAACAAGACCCACGACCGCGTCCAGGTCGAGTTCCAGCAGATCCCGTCCGGCGCCATGGGCGGATACGCCAAGCTCAGCAACGCGGCCCGGGCCGGAAACGCACCGGACGTCGCCACCATCGAGTACCCCCAGGTCCCCGGCTTCGCCATCGACGGCGTCGCCCGGGACATCACCTCGCTGATGAGTGAGCGGCTGCGCGCGAAGCTGCTGCCGCAGGCTCTTGGCCTCACCACCTTCGAGAAGCGGGTCTTCACCGTTCCGCTGGACATCGAGCCGATGGTCCTGCACTACCGCGCCGACCTGTTCGACGCGTACGGGATCGAAGTCCCGCGCACCTGGGACGAGTTCACCGAAGCCGCACGCACCGTACGCAACAAGTCGCGCGACCGGCGCATCGCGCTCTTCCCCACCGACGGCGGCCCGCAGTTCGCCTGCTGGGCGTGGCAGGCGGGTGCCCAGTGGTTCGACACCCGCGACGGCGCCTGGAACGTCTCGCTCATGGACCGGCCGACCCGGAACGTCGCGGCGTACTGGCAGCGGCTCATCGACGAGGAACTGCTCTTCGTCAACGCCTCCGAGAGCAGGCACTACGACGCGCAGCTCGGCGAGGACCTGATCCTGGCCCGGCTCAGCGGCGCCTGGGACGCGGGATCACAGATGAACGCGAGGCCCGCGCAGAAGGGCCGGTGGGCGATCGCCCCGCTCCCGCAGTGGGACCCGGACAACCCGGTCGTCGGCACCCACGGCGGCTCCACCTTCGCCGTCACGAAGGACAGCGAACACCCCGAAGCCGCCATGGAGTTCATCGAGTGGCAGGTCTCGCACCCCGACGCCCTGCGCGCCCGTCTCTCCAGCGGGACCAGCAGCCAGTATCCGGCCGTGCCCGACCTGGTGTCCGTGGGTCGCAAGGCCTTCGACCGCACCTACTACTCGGGCCAGGACATCTACCGCCTCTTCGAGGAACAGGCCGAGACGATCCGCGACGGCTGGGTCTGGGGCCCGCGGATGACCGCCACCCTGAAGCTGATGCAGGACGGCTTCGCCCGCGCCGGCGGCGGCAAGGGCTCGCTGCTCGACGCCGTACACGCGGCGCACGACGGAACGATGCCGGACCTCAAGGCCCTCGGCCTCTCGGTCACCGAGCGCGGCACATGACGGGACCGAGCGCCCGAGCGCGAGCCAAGCCCTCGGAGGCTCCGGCGCGCCCGAAGCCCCCGAACGCGACGAGCACCAGCAGAAAGGCAGGTGACCCCCGATGACCACGACCGCGCCCCCGGCCCACGCCACCCGCACCGCCGAAGCCCCCGTACCCGACCGCCGCGACCGACGCGCCCGCACGCGTGCCCGGCGCCGTGAACACGTGGCGTGCGGCGTCCTGATGACCCCCTTCCTGATCCTGCTGGTGGCGGTCTTCCTGATACCCGTCGCCACCGCGGTCTGGCTGAGCTTCTTCAGCGACGACCAGCCGGGCCTCGGCTTCGGCCCGGAGAACACGGTCTTCGTCGGCCTGCGCAGTTACACGGCCGTCCTCACCGACCCGACCTTCCTCGGCAGCCTCGGCGTCGTCGCCCTGTACTGCCTGATCTACATCCCGCTCATGGTGATCGGCGCCCTCGCTCTTGCCCTGCTGCTCGACTCGGGCGTCGTGAGGCTGCGCGCCTGGGCCCAGTTGGCGCTTTTCCTGCCGCACGCGGTGCCGGGCATCATCGCGGCCCTCATCTGGCTGTACCTCTACACGCCGGGACTCAGTCCGGTCGTCGACCTGCTCTCCCAGGGTGACATCCACATCGACTTCCTCGGAGTGAACACCGTGCTTCCGTCGATCGTGAACATCGCCTTGTGGAGCAACCTCGGCTACAACATGGTGATCTTCTACGCCGCCTTGCAGGCCGTGCCCCGAGAAGTGATCGAGGCCGCCGTCGTGGACGGCGCGGGCCCCGTGCGCACCGCGTTCCAGATCAAGGCGCCTCTCGTGCGCTCGTCGATCGTCATGGTCGCCATGTTCACCCTGATCTGGGCACTGCAGCTGTTCACCGAGCCGATGCTGCTCAGCCAGTCGTCCCCGATGGTCAACTCCCGCTTCTCGCCCAGCATGTACATCTACGACGCGGCCTTCACCCGCAACAACTACGGGCTCGCCGCCGCCGCTTCGGTGATCCTGCTGCTGTGCACGGTCGCCCTCTCGTACGGCGTCACCCGCTGGACCAACCGCTCCCAGAAGGAGGCCGCACGATGAGCGCCGACACCCTCACCGCGCACCGCCCCCGCCTCCTGGGCCGCACCGTCGTGAACACCGTGGTCGGCGTCGCGGTGCTCTACACGCTGCTGCCCGTCCTGTGGCTGGTGCTCGCCGCGTCCAAGAGCAGGGACGCGCTGTTCAGCAGCGACTTCTTCTCCCTCTCCGACTTCTCCTTCATGCAGAACCTGCGCGACCTGTTCGCCATGGACGGCGGCCTCTACGGCCGCTGGTACGCCAACAGCCTCCTGTACGCCGTCCTGGGCGCCGCGATCAGCGCGCTGGTGAGCGTCGCCTGCGGCTACGCCTTCGACAAGTACCGCTTCGCGCACAAGGAGAAGGTGTTCGGCCTGGTGCTCGCGGCGGTGATGGTGCCGCAGACGGTGCTCGCGCTTCCGCTGTACCTGATGGCCTCGGCCACGGGCGTCGTCGACACCTTCTGGGCGGTGTTCATACCGGTCCTCTTCAACCCGTTCGGCGTCTATCTGGGCCGCATTTTCAGCCAGGGATACGTGCCCGACGAGGTGCTCGAGGCGGCCCGTGTCGACGGGGCGGGGGAGCTCACCACGTATGTGCGTGTCTCGCTGCGGATGCTGGGCCCCGGCCTGGTCACGGTGTTCCTCTTCCAGCTCACCGCCATCTGGAACAACTTCTTCCTGCCCATGGTGATGCTCTCGGACGAGAAGCTTTACCCGGTCAGTCTCGGCCTCTACACCTGGAACAGTTCGGCCACCGTCTCGCCCGAGTACTACCCCGTGGTGATCATTGGTTCGCTCCTCGCGGTACTGCCGCTGATCCTCGCCTTCATCCTGCTGCAGCGCTTCTGGAAGTCGGGTCTCACCGCGGGCTCGGTCAAGTGAGCGATGAGATGGATGAGCACCATGTGAAAGGGAATGTCTTGATGAACGGCAGCCACCGTCCGCCCACCGCGCTCGCCATGGCGCGGGACGCGGCGACGGCCGTGCTCGGCCCCGACGCCCTCGCCGCACTCGGCCGGGTCTGCGATCTGGTGCCGGACACCGTCCTGGACGACTTCGGCACGGAGCGGGCGCGCGCCGTGCTCCGGGAGGTGGAGGTCCTGGTCACCGGCTGGGGCTGCCCGCCGCTCGACGCCGCCGCGCTCGCGGCCGCGCCCCGGCTGCGGGCCGTCGTGCACACCGCGGGGTCGGTACGCGGCCACATCACCCAGGAGTGCTGGGAGCGCGGCATCGAGGTGTCGTCGGCCGCCGCGGCCAACGCCCTGCCCGTCGCCGAGTACACCGTCGCCATGATCCTGCTCACCGGCAAGCAAGTAATGGAGCGCGCAAGGGAGTTCAAGGCCACGCGTCGGCGTGACGACTGGCTCGGCCTCGCGAACGGCGTGGGCAACTACGGCCGCACCGTCGGCATCCTCTCCGCCTCGATGATCGGCCGCCGCGTCATCGAGCTCCTGCGCCCCTACGACCTCCAGGTACTGCTGCACGACCCGTACGTGTCCGACGAGGAGGCCCGAGCGCTGGGCGTGCGGCCGGTCGGCATCGCCGAGCTCTTCTCCGGCAGCGACGTCGTCAGCGTCCACACCCCGCTGCTGCCCGCCACCCGCGGCCTGGTCGGCCGCGAACTGATCGCCGCGATGCGCCACGACGCGGTGCTCATCAACACGGCCCGCGGCGCGGTCCTCGACCAGGACGCCCTCACCGAAGCCGCGCTCGCCGGCCGGGTCCGTGCCGTCCTCGATGTCACCGACCCCGAAGTCCTGCCCCCCGACCACCCGTTGTGGGAGTGCGACCACGTCACGATCACCCCCCATCTGGCCGGTTCGCAGGGCAACGAATGGGGACGCCTCGCCGATCTCGCCGTGGCCGAGGTCGGCCGCTGGGCCGCGGGCGACGGATTCGCCCATGCCGTACGACGCGAAAGGCTGGCCTACCTCGCATGAGCATCCCCGGACTTCCCGGACGCCCCGGACTCCCCGAGGACAACCGGGAGTTGAGCCCGTACACCGGCTACACGCGCGCACACTGGGAGGCCGCCGCCGACGGTCTCCTGGGCGCCGCCTGGCAGTGGGCCACGCCGCGTGGCGCGCTGCTCGACCTGCCGGGACGGCCCTCCGCGTCGGGCGTACGCTCGGACGGCCTGGAGGGATACGCGCGCACCCTGCTCGCCGCCGCGTTCCGGGTGGCGGGAGCCGAAGGCAAGGACCCGCACGGCTGGCTCGACCGGTACGCGGAAGGCCTCGCGGCAGGCACCCGCACGCCGGGCCGTGACGACACCGAGTCCTGGCCGGTGATCCTCGACCACCACGTCCAGGGCCAGCCGATGGTCGAGTCCGCGTCCGTCGCCCTCGGCCTGCGGCTGACCCGCCCCTGGCTGTGGGACCGGCTCGACACCGACGTACAGGACCGGGCGGCGCGGTGGCTGCGCGGCGCGATCCGTCACGTCCCCGCGCCCAACAACTGGTACCTCTTCCCCTACACCGTGGCCGGTTTCCTGGAGTCGGTGGGCCGCGGCGACGCGGAGACGGCCCGCGCACGCGAGCGGGCCCTCGCCCTCCTGGAAACCTGGTACCGCGGCCAGGGCTGGTACGCCGACGGGGACGGCCGCGCCTTCGACCACTACAACGGCTGGGCCCTGCACCTCTACCCGACACTCGATGCCCAACTGGCGGGTGATGTACGTCAGTTGGACCACCTTGGCGCCCGCCTGCACGAGCACCTGGAGAGCTTCGGGCTCCTCTTCGGGGGAGACGGCGCCCCGATCCACTTCGGCCGCTCCCTGACCTATCGCTTCGCCGCGGGGGCGTCCGTGGCCCTCGGCGCGCTCACCGGCCACACGCCGCTCAGCCCCGGCGCCTCGCGCAGGATACTCAGCGGATCGCTGCGCTACTTCCTCGACCGCGGCTCCGTCGGCGCCGACGGGCTGCTCGGCCTCGGCTGGCACGGCCCGCACGAGGCGACCCTTCAGTCCTACTCGGGGCCCGCGTCGCCGTACTGGGCGTCGAAAGCGTTCGTCGGCCTCCTCGCACCGGCCGGCCACCCCCTGTGGACCGCCACGGAGGAATCCGCCCCCAGCGAGCGCCACGACCGGATCCTGGCGCTGCCCGCGCCCGGCCTCCTGATCCAGAGCACCCACGCCGACGGGATCGTCAGGCTGCACAACCACGGCAGCGACCACGCCCGCCCGCACGAGGCAGAGGCCGCGGCCCACGAGGACCCGCTCTACGCCCGCCACGCCTACTCCACCAGGACAGGCCCCACGGCCCGCGGCAACACCGCGGACAACCATCTGACCGTGGAGGTGGCGGGAGTGCGCAGCGCCCGCTGCCGCATCCGTCCGCTGGGCGCGGGCCAGGGCGACGGCTGGGGCTGGGCCGCGTCCCGGCACACCCCGGCCTTCGTGAGCGGCCCGCCGATGGTGCCGGGACTGGGCGTGGAGAGCGTCACCGTGGCCAGGGGCCGCCACGAACTGCGCGTGCACCGCGTCGTGGGCGCACCGCACGGCGCCCGCGTCACCCACACCGGCTGGGCCACGGGCCCCGAGGAGCCCCTGCTCTCCGCGCTGCACCCCTTGCACGGCTGGAGCGGCCAGGGCGAACAGCGCGCACCCCAGGGCACGGCCTTCACCCGGTGGGCCCGCATGCCGCGGCTCACGGCCGACGCGGAGGGCACGGCCGTGTACGTCGCCCTGGCCACGCTCACCGCCGAACCGGCCCCCGCACCATCGGCCGACGCGGCCACCGTGGTGAGCGCGACGGGGGACACCGTCGAGGTGCGGTGGACGGACGACGGCTCCCTGACACGGATCGCCTTCGCACCCCTGACGGTGGAGCACGGGCGGACGGCGGAGCCCGGGTGACTTGACCCTCACGTCGCGTCAGGCCGCACGCTGTACGCGACGAAAGGCGAGGTCCATGAGTTACACCGTCGGGCAGGTCTCCGGTTTTGCCGGGGTCACCGTCCGTACTCTGCATCACTACGACCGGTCCGGGCTGCTCGTGCCCGGCGAGCGGAGTGCGGGCGGGTACCGCCTGTACGGCGAGGCCGATCTGGCCCGCCTGCAGCAGATCCTCTTCTACCGCGAACTCGGCTTCGCCCTGGAGGAGATCGCGGAGATCCTCGCGGACCCGCATGCCGACGCGCTCGAACTGCTGCGGGCGCGGCACAAGGCGCTGGTGGAGCAGATCGGCAAGCTGGGCCGCCTGGTGGAGGTCGCCGAGCGGGCCATGGAGGTGCAGCAGACCGGCGTGCGGCTCAGCCCGCAGGAGCGGTTCGAGGTGTTCGGCGAGATCACCTTCGACCTGAGCTACGCCACCGAGGCCGGGCTCAAGTGGGAGAACAGCGCGGGCCACAGAGAGGCGATGAGCCGCGCCGCGGCCCACTCCAAGGAGGACTGGGCCCGGCTCATGGGTGAGGCGGCCGACTGGCGGGCCGAACTCCTCAAGGCGTTCGACGAGGGCGAACCCGCCGAAGGGAAGCGCGCCAGGGCGCTCGCCGAGGAACACCGCCGGCACATCACCCGCTGGTTCACGCCCTGCCCGCCCGCCATGCACCTGCGCATCGCCGACGACTTCGCCGACGATCCCCGCGCCTTCGCCCTGGTGGTGCCGCCTTCGGAGCAGCGGCCCGGCCTCGCCGCGTTCCTGTACGCGGCGGTACGGGCCAACGCCGAGAAGGGCGGGAGCGAGGTGGAGAGCCGATGAGGATTCTGCTGGCCGCCGCCGGGTCGTACGGCGATGTCGCCCCGTACACCGGCCTCGGCGCCCGGTTGCGGGCGGCGGGCCACGACGTCGCCATCGCCACGCAGGAGTCCTTCGCGCCGCTGGTGCGGGGCGCCGGGCTCACCTTCCGCCCCCTGCCGGCGCAGACGAGCGGCGCCGACGCCGGCGGGGGGAAGCGGCAGCTGATGCGCACGGCTGCCGCGTTCGTACGGCAGCTGGGGTCCGGGCTCGCCGACGCGGCGGAACCCGGCGCGGACGTCCTGCTGCTCTCGACGACCACGGCCCCGCTGGGCTGGCAACTGGCCGAGGCCATGGGCGTACCCTCCCTGGGCGTCTACCTGCAACCCACGCACCCCACAAAGGAGTTCGCACCGGTGGTGACCGGCGGCAGGTCGCTCGGCAGCCTCGGCAACCGCGCGCTCGGCCGCTTCTCCCTGCGGATGGCGGACCGTGTCTACGCCGACGCGGTCGCGGACCTGCGGGCACGTCTCACGCTGCCTTTGGCCACCTTGGGTGCCGTCAGACGGCGCCAGGAAGCGGCCGGGTGGCCGGTCCTGTACGGGTTCAGCACCGCCGTCGTGCCCCGGCCCGCCGACTGGCGCGACGGCCTCGACGCCGTCGGCAACTGGTGGCCGCACCACGACCCGGACATTCCGCTGCCCGCCCGCTTCGAGGAGTTCCTGCGGGCCGGGCCGCCGCCCGTCTTCATCGGGTTCGGCAGCATGGCCGCGGGGGAGGGGGCGCGACTGAGCGAGTTGGCCGTCTCCGCGCTGCGGCGGGCCGGGCTGCGGGGAGTCCTCCAGGAGGGGCGTGCGGGCCTGATGGCCCATGGAGACGACATCCTCTCCGTCGACGAGGTGCCCCATGCGCTCCTGTTCCCGCGGATGGCCGCCGTGGTCCACCACGCGGGCGCCGGAACCACGGCGGCGGGGCTGCGGGCCGGGGTGCCCGCGATCCCCGTACCCGTCATGGCGGACCAGCCCTTCTGGGCCGCGCGGATCGCGGGCATCGGCGCGGCCACCGCGCCCCTCCCGTTCAAGGAGCTCACGGCGCAGCGCCTCGCCGAGCGCATCGGGCGTGCGGTGCGCGAGACCTCGTACAAGGAAGCCGCCCGTGCCGTCTCCCGCCGGATGGGCGCGGAGGACGGCGCCGGTCATGTCCTGAAGGCGGTCGAGCGGCTCGGATAGTGCGGCGCCGACGGCATGTCCCTAGCCCGAGCGGCCGAACGGGCAGGTCGTGATGGTCATGACGGAGCCGGAGCGTGGAAGCCTGCAGACATGACCGAAAGCGCGAGCCTCTATATGGCGAATCCTCGGATCACCGTCCTCGGCGTCAACCCCGGCCGACCGCCCTTCCGCATCGTGGAGCTCGACGGGGAGGTGGTCGGCGAGGCCAGGGAACTCGTCGATGTCCTGGAGGTGGCCGCCCAGGCGGGCATGGTCGTACACGACGTGGACGACCCGGACCAGGTGCTCTGGGTGGGCGGAGACAAGTTCACCTGGAAGCCGAAGGCCTCGACGGAACCCAGGGCATCAGGGGAACTGGGGGAACTGGGGGAGCTGAGGGGATCGACGGAGCCGAACTAGCCGGAGCGGGGGACTCCCCGGGATCGGGGTACTCCCGAGGGGCGGGCCGGTCGGGCTCGAGGTCGTAGATCCTGTTCAGGAGCTCGGCCTCGTTGCCCGTCAGGCCCGCGCGGCGCAGCGCTTCGTCCGCCTCCGCCATGGGGCCCGCGAGCAGCGAGGCCGCCGCGGCAGGTGAGGGGCCGGACAGCGCGGCGCGTGCGGTGTGCAGCAGCCGCAAGCAGGCCTGGGCTGCGGCCAGTTCGGGGGTCGGCGTGCCGGTCATGTCGAGAGCTCCTCTGCGCGCGGGGTCGGACGGCCCGGTGGTTCGCACCGGTGGACCCTCCACTCTTGCGCACGGGTCTGACAATCGCGTCCCTACGCGGCCGCGGCGCGGCGGGACAGCCGCAGGGTGAGCCCTTCGGGCATGAGGGTCAGGCGCTCGGCGACCCGCAGGCGGTAGCCGGGGTCGGCGTGCAGGTCGTAGCGGCGCAGGAGCAGTCCCAGGACCAAGGTCGCTTCGTGCAGCGCGAACTGACGGCCGATGCAGGCCCGCGCGCCCGTGCCGAACGGCTTGAAGACGTGGGCCGGCCGCGCCCGCACCGCCGAAGGGGCGAACCGGTCGGGGTCGAACTCCTCGGGCCGTTCGCCCCACGCCGCCGGGTCGCGGTGCAGCAGCGTGGCCAGGACGAGCGCCCAGCCGCCCTCGCGCACGGGGTGCGTGCCGCCGATGGTCGTGTCGTGCAGGGCCTGGCGGGAGAAGCCGGGCGCGGTCGGCCACAGCCGCAGCGACTCGTCGAGCACGCGGCGCAGATAGCGGAGCTTGGCGACCTGCTCGTACGCGATTTCCTCCGCGTCGCCCCAGACCTCGTCGACCTCCGCCCGGGCGCGGGCCAGGACTTCGGGGGAGCGCGCGAGGTAGTGCAGCGCGAACGACAGGGCGCCCGATGTCGTCTCGTGCCCGGCGACCAGGAAGGTGATGACCTGACGGCGGATGTTCTCGGCGGAGAGCCGCTCGCCGGTGTCGGGGTGGGCGACCTCCAGCATCCGGTCGAGCAGATCGCCGTCGCCCGGACCTGACGCGGCGCGGCGGGCGGCGACCACGTCGTCGACGGTGCGGTTGAGGTAGGCCATGTCGGCGGCGTTGCGCCGGTTCGCGCCGCGCAGCAGCAGCGGGGCGAGCGCGGGCGGTACGACATTGCGGCGCTGGGCGTAGGAGAGCGTGCCGACCATGGCCGTCACGAACGGGTGCGGGCGGGACCGCTCGAAGGAACCGAAGTCATGCCCGAAACCGGTGCGGGCGATGGTCTCCAGGGTCAGCTTCGTCATGTCGCCGGGCACGTCCACGGACCGGCCGCTCTCCTCGCGCGCGTCCCAGCGGGCGGTCAGCTGCCGGGCCACGTCCAGCATCAGCGGGTGGTACCCGGCCATCGCGTCGCGGCTGAAGCCCGGCGCGAGGATGTCGTGCGCCAGCTGCCAGTTGGGCTCGTGGTTGTACGCGGTGAACAGGCCGTCACCGGCCACCGGCCGCAGATTGGCGACTCCAAGGCCCACATGCTTGGCGAACCGCGACTCGTCCGCCAGCTCGGCCGCGAGTTCGGCGCCCCAGACGAAGACGATCTCCTTGCCGAAGGCCTTGCGGCGGAAGATGGGCCCCAGGCTGCTGCCGAGGCGCATCGAGTCCTGCACCGGCGTGCGGACGTTGGCCCCCAGGACGTCGCCGATCAGCGGCAGACGGCGCGGCGGATGCGGGATGAGGTCGAGGCGGGGCCACCCGAGCTCGGCGCTGCGAAATCCCTTCGGGGCCCCGGAAGGCACGGCGGGCTCAGCCGTCCCAGCACCCTGCGTCACCTGCGCCATGCGTGCCATCTCCCCTGTGCCACAGACCCGTTGAGCCTGTTGTACGTGGATTCAATAAGGGCTTCCAGTCTGGTCCCGCTATTGAATCCACGTCAAGTAAAGTGCTCGCATGGCCGCGAACCCGCAGGAGCGCACGCGCCGCAGACTGAGCACCGAGGAGCGCAGGGAGCAGCTGCTCTCGGCCGGAGCGCGGCTCTTCGCGCAGAATCCGTACGACGACGTATGGGTCGAGCGGGTGGCTGAGATCGCGGGCGTCTCACGCGGCTTGCTCTACCACTATTTCCCGACCAAGAGCGACTTCTTCGCCGCGGTGGTGCAGCGCGAGAGCCGGCGCATGCTGCGCCTGACGGCGGCCGTCCCCGGCATCCCGGTCCGCGACCAGATCGGCACGGGCCTCGACACGTTCCTCGCCTACGTCGAATCGCACGCCGAAGGCTTCCGTGCCTTCCACCGGGCGGAGGAGACGGGCGACGCCACGGTCCGCAGGATCTACCGCGAAGGCCTGGCGGCCCACGAGGACCAGATCCTGGCGGCACTCGCCGCGGACCCCGGGTCGGCGACCGCCGCCCACGAACTGCCCACCCTGCGCCTGGCCGTGCGCGGCTGGCTCGCCTTCATGGTGACCGTCTGCCTGGAGTGGCTGGAGGAGCCGGAGCTGCTGCCTCGCGCGCAGGTGCGCGACCTGTGCGCGAGAGCGCTGCTCGGCGCCATCGCCCCCTGAGGGGACCTCTCTCAGGCCGCCATCGCCAGCGACCTCGTCACCGGCACCACCCGTCCGTCAGGAAGGATCTCGCCGGTGTCGTCGAAGACGATCGTGCCGTTGCACAGCAGGCTCCAGCCCTGTTCGGGGTGGGCGCGGACGATCAGCGCCGCGACGTGGTCGGGGCTGTCGGCGGTCGGGCACGGGGGCTGGTGGGCGCACATGGTGTACCTCCGGGGTGGGGGTCGCGAACCTGGTGCGCGGCCCGGTCTGGTTCGGTTTCTCCTTGTGTGAGTGAAGACTCCGCGGGAGGCATCAACTCATCGCCAGGAGAGGCTACTTCCGACATCAGGCGGGGAGGAAACCGGACCGGAAGTGCGCCAGGACCGTGGTACGTGACGCCGTGTCCGTGAGGCGTCCTGCCGCCCAGAGGAAGAAGTCGTCCGCCTCCGCGTCGATCCAGTCGTACGTAGGGTCGAAGGGGCCGGGATCCGGTGCGGGGTAGAGGAGTTCGAGGGCCGTTCCGTGCGCGCCCTCGACCGTGAAGCGGCGGGTGCCGTTCGGCCCCGCGGACTGATGGGCCGTCACCGTGGCGCAGTCCCAGCGGCGTCGGCCGTACTGGAGCCAGAGCGTCGGCTCGACGTCGGACGGGTCGGCGTACAGCGCCGCTGCCGCTTGGTCGGCCACGTGGGCGAAGCCGTGGCAGCGGCCGGACGCGGGCGAGAGGAGACCCGTCCGGGGGTCGAGGGCCCATGTCCGGCCGTGCTGGTCGTAATCCTGGAGCGGCATCGGGATCAGGCGCGCGGCGGGATGCCGAGTTCCTGGTCGACGGCGGCGCTGGTGCGGGTCGCCGCCTCGATGACCTTGGCCCAGCTGCCGTACTTGGCGTACTGCTGGTCCGCGGTCGGGCCGAGCGGGTTGCCGTACTTCTGCATGTTCCGCTGCTCCAGGGCCTGTACCGCTTCGGGGGACATGCCCGCGCGGGTGATGTCCTTGGCCTCGTTGCGCATGTCGACGAGGACGCGGGCGATCTCCTCGTCGGAGCGGCCCTCCTCGTGCATACGGTCCGCCACGCGCTCCATGGTGTCCAGCAGCCGGTGGTAGCGCAGCCGCACCTCGCGCGCCTGCTCCCGCTCCTCCGGGCTCATCTGCCGGATCAGGCAGACCGCCGGGTCCTTGCTGGTGCAGGGCTCGTCCTGCGCGGGCGGCGGGGCCAGCAGCATGGTCGCGGACGGCGCGTGCCGCGCCAGTGCGTCCGCGTGGGCGTGCGCCGGGGCGAGCAGGGTGCCGCTGAGGGTGGTGAGCAGGGGGAGCAGGAAGAGGACCACGAGGCGGGGCAGGAGCCGCGGGGGGATCCGGCGGGTCCGCTTCGTGGTCGGGGCGGCGGTCACCGCCGGTGCGGCGGGCGGTGCGGGCGGTGTGGGCGGTGGGGGTACGACGGAAGCGGCCATGAGAGGGGCACGCACGTAAGAACTCTCCTTCGCCTGGGAGTTGGGGCGAAGGGGACATTACGGCTCGATAACGGCCACGGTCGGCCGCCCTCGCGGCGCGTCCGGGTGACGTGCCCGCGGGGCCCGGGTGACGTGCCCGGGAGAAGCGCCGCCGGGCCACCGCACACCCGGCTCCCTGCCCGGCTCACCCCGCTCGGCTCACCGCACCGCGACCACCTCACCTGCGGCCGGCGGCCGCAGGCTCAACGCGTGCAGCGCCAGCTGCATCTCGAACTGCGCCACCGGATCGTGCAGCCGGTCACCGAACACCTCGTCGAGCTGCCGCAGGCGATAGCGCACCGTCTGCGGATGCACGGCCAGGCGCGTGGCCACCTCGCTCGCGTTGTGCCCGCACCGCAGCCAGCACAGCAGGGTCTCGGCGAGGCGCTCACGCTGCGGTGACCGCACCTCGTTGAGGGGCAGCAGATGCCGCTGTGCTAGCGCGTCGATCAGCGCCTCGTCGTGGAAGAGCAGCAGCGTCGCCAGATGGTCGGCGCAGTGCAGCAGCCCCGCGCGGGGCAGGATGCCGCGCCGGGACAGCTCCAGTGCGTCGAGCGCCCAGCGCAGCGAGCGCGCGCCCTCGTGCAGCGCGACCGTGGGGCCGATCACCGCGCGCAGCCCCTGTAACGCGGCGGCGATCGAGCGCGCCCGCCCCGGGCCCTCCGGGTCGGGCACCACGATGCAGCCGGGCTGTTCGGAGAAGCGCGCGAGGAACTCCGGCGGCACGATCGGCCTGATGGTCTCCGGGGCGAGGGCATGGTCGATGACGACGACCGCGACCTCGCGCGGGATGGGCCACTGGGCGGTCTGCGCGAGATCGGAGATGGCCTCCGCCGACGCGGGAGGATCGGCGGTCAGCAGGTCGATCAGCCGGGCCCTGCGCTGCTGAAGCTCGCCCGCCGCGTGCAGCCGGGCCTCGGTGTAGCCCGCGGTCGTCGCCGCGGCCATCTCGTCCAGGTGCAGGAACAGGGCCTCGCCGAAGGCCGCGAGGACGTGCCGGGGCAGCAGGTCGGCGTCGACCAGGGCGTTGACCCGGCGCCAGGTGACGCGCGCGCCGAGCCGCAGCGCCGACTGGAAGGAGTCGAGGCTGCGCCCCTCGTCCGCCTCGCCCCTGCCGATGTTCTGGTAGGTGGCCTTCACCGACTCCCAGTCGGTGTCGGGGTGCGCCATCCGGGCCAGGAACCCTTCCAGGGCCTGCTCCACACCCCGGTTCACGACATGCATGTACGTGTCGTCGGTCGGGCGCGCGTACTCCGGTATTTCGGTGCGTATGGCCCGCACCACCTCCGAGGTGATGTCGTCGAGGAACGGTCTCACGTGATCGTGGAGGCCCGAGGGAAAGGCTCTGAAGGCGGCGTACGACTCCTCTGCCGGGGTGCCCGCGGATGCGGATGAGGGTGCGCCTGACGGGGGTATACCGGCGGGCAGCGTCGAACCGTTCACCATGGCGTGCTCCCTCTGCGCGCGGGGGACAAAGGTTTGGTGAAGATACCGCCACGGGTCCGTGGCGGCCCGTCGAGGACGGACAGACATGATGCTGCCTCCTGTCACCCGGGTGACAAGAGGCAGCGCGTGCGAACTAACTCACGCAAGCAGACAGTTGCCGAACTCCGGCCTGCCCTCGAAGCGGTCGCCGAGCCACTTGACCGCGTCGTCCTTCGCCAGCTGATCGGTCGTGAGGTGCTCGCCCGGGTACACCTTCCACTGCGTAGTGACGTTCGCCTTGCAGTACGCCTTGCGCGTCGCGTCCTCGGTCTCGATCGGGATGACCTCCTCCAGGGAGCCGCGGTACTGCAGGACGGGGAAGTCGATCTCGTACCTGGCGCCGGAGCCCGCGCGGCCGATCCCGACGCCGAGCTTCTGCGCGTCGACGACCTGGCCCCATGTCCTGCCGTCCGTGCCCTTGAGCGCGTAGAGCTGCTCCAGGCTCAGTCCGCCCTTGGTGTTGTCCTCGATCTTCTGGCCCGCGAGGGTCGAGATCGTACCGAGCAGACAGTGCGACCTGGCCTTCTTGAGGGTCTCCACGCCCTGGGCGTTCATGAGCTCGTCGAAGGGCATCTGGGGATGCGCGGCGGACAGGCCAAGCACGGCGTCGACCAGGAAACCCGCGAACGGACTGCCGTTGAGCCCCTTGGCGACCACCTTCAAGTCGCCTGGCACACCGCCGGACGCGTCGCCCACGATGTCCAGCTCAGGGGCGTACGAAGCCGCGAGCTGCGCCGCCCACAGGCTGGCCGCGCCGCCTTCGGAGTAGCCCCACAGGCCGATCTTCGTCTTCGGGTCCAGGCCGCTTCCTGGGATGGCGGACGCGGTGCGCGCGATGTCCAGGAGCGCGTGCCCGGCGTCGGCCCCGGAGACGTACGGATGGGTCTGGCCGTTCAGATAGCCCGCGCCGTCCGTCGCCGCGACGGCGTAACCGGCCTTCAGGAGCGCCGCGATGTTCTCTCCCTCGTACTCGTCCTGGAACGCACCCGCGAGCTGCTTGGAGAACGCGCACTGCGAACCGAGCCCCAGCGTCCCGGGGTTGAAGGCCACGACGGGACGGCTGCCCCGCCCTTTCCACTCGGCGTCGGGCACGGCGACGGTGCCGGAGACCGCGACCGACCTGCCCGCGTTGTCCTTCGAGCTGTACTGGACCTTCCAGGCGTGCATCGGGATGTTGCCGGGCACATGGGTGAGCGCGGTCGTCCGGCAGGCGATGACGCTGCCGGGATCGGTCGGGACGGCGCCCGGCACTTGGTAGATCCGCTCGTCCGGGGCGTCGCACGCCGCCGACGCGTCCGGGGTCGCGGCGGCGCCCGCCGTCAGGTTCGTCGCGCCGAGCCCCAGGCCCGCCAGGGCGACGGCCGCGGTCAGCGCGAGCAGCCTCTTCTTCCGTTTCGCTCTTGGCCTGCGCACGGGGGTGCTCCTTCGTCTCGGCTTCGTTTCGAGGGGGATTCGCTGTGCACGCTGCGAAGTTACGGAGCGGTAACCAGGCGTTGATAGTCAGTGGAACCACAGCCCACCGGTCCGGAACTGTGCGTGGGGCACAAGTGGTGGCCCGTCCTCCTGCGCCACGATCAGGTCATGACCGAGTCACAGGTGACGGCCCAGGACCCACGTCCGTGGCTCCGCTTCTACGCAGCCGGAGTGCCGCACCGCCTGCACGTCCCCGATGTCACGCTCCCCGATCTGCTCGACGGGGCGGCCCGGCGCCACGGCGTCCGGTCCGGCTTCCCGGGGCTGCGCCGTGCGGTGGGCGCATACGCCGATACGCTGCGGACGCTGGGTGTCCGGCACGGCGACCGGGTGGCTCTGGTGCTTCCCAACTGCCCGTGGTTCGCGGTGGCGTGGCATGCGGTGCTGCGGCTCGGCGCGGTCGTGGTGGCCATCGACCCCGGGGCGTCGCGACAGACGCTGAGACATCAACTGTCCGCCTCGGGCGCGATGTTGGTGATCACCGCAGACTGCGCGAAGGAGCTGCTTGATGCGGCGCGCGGCGACACCTGCGTACGGGAGGTCGTCACCGTGCCGGTCGGCGGGGAGTGGCCGGGGCGCGGCGGCCGTACACGGAAGCCCGTCCGGTCGAAACCGGGTGATGGCGGACCGCGGCCAAGCGATCTGGCCGTTCTCGCCTACGTCGCGGCCGACGGGTCCGCGGCGATGCTCACGCACACGAACCTCGTTGCGGCGGCGCAGCAACAGTGCCTGTGGCAGCCGCAGTTGCGCGTCGGCCAGGAGACTGTTCTGGCCCTCACGCCCTTGTGGCGTCCGGACGGGCTCCTGTTCGGCCTGACCGTCCCGCTGCTCACCGGGGCGCGCACCGTCCTCCTGCCGACCCCCGAGCCGCAGGCCGTCCTGCGCACGGCACGCCGACGGAAGGCGACCCTCCTGGCGGCCGGCCCCGCCGACTGCCGGCGCCTGCTCCAACGCCCCGCCCACGAACTGGAGGCCCTCGCCACCGTGCGGACCTGGCTGAGCGGGAGGCTGGACGCCCAGGCCGCCGACCGCATCCGGGACTCCGTCGACGCGGTGCTCGTCGAGGGCTACGGCATCCCGGAGGCGGCGGGCGCCGTCCTCGCCAACCCGCGCGGCGCCAATGCCCGCCCCGGCACGTCCGGCCTGCCCCTGCCCGGCACCGAGGTCCGCATCGGACAGGAGGGCGCCCCGGCGATCGAGCTGCCTCCGGGGCAGGCCGGTGAACTCCTGGTGCGGGGGCCGCAGGTGTGCGGCGGCTACTGGGGTGACCCCGCGCGGACGGGGCGGCTGCTGCTGCCGGGCGGGTGGCTGCGTACGGGCGACGTCGCGGTGCTCGGCCCGGACGGCTACACGACGGTCATCGGGGAGACGACCGCTATCGGGGAGACGACCGCTATCGGCGAGGCGACCGTCACCGGCGAGTGGAGAAGCGCGTTCTGCCCCGGATCCGGGCCGCCCTCAGAGGCTTGAGCGCCGTGCCGACGGCGTCCGGCCGACTTCGTCAGTACGCCGGTGCCGGGCCGGACGACGCAGCGTGACCGCCGTGACCACAGCCCCCAACAGCACGCAGAGTGCGGCCAGTTGCAGCCCCGTGTCGTATCCGTCGAGGAACGCGCTGCGCGGATCGGCGCCGTCCCGCAGCGCGGTGCGTTCCGTGCGGGTGAGGACCACGCCGACCAGGACGACCCCGAACACCCCGGAGATCTCACGGGCCGCGCTGACGAGGCCCGAAGCCATGCCGGTGCGCGTGGCGGGGACATCGGCGACCGAACGTACCGTCAGCGGAGTCGTCAGGGCGGAGCCCGCGCCGATCAGGAGCAGCCCCGGCTGAAGATCCCAGTACTGCGCGTGCAGCCCCGTCCCCGACACCCACACGAGCCCGGCCGCGACGAGCACGAGACCCCCGGCGATCGACCAGTGCGCACCCACCGCCTTGGCCGCACGCTCGGCGAACGGCGTCGTCACCAGGAGCGCGCCGGCCAGCGGCAGAAAGGCGAGCCCCGCCTTGGTGGGGGAGAAGCCGAGCACACGCTGGAGGTAGAGCGTGGTGAAGAAGAACACGCCGTTGACGCCGATGCCCCAGAGGACCTGGGCCGCCGCGCCCCCGCTCAGCGAACGGTTGCGCAGCAGCCGCAGATCCACCAGCGGCAGAAAGGTCCGCGACTCGACGACGAGGAACGCGACGCCGGTGGCCGCCGACAGCCAGAGGCAGAGCGGCACGGGCGGCGTGCTGAAACTGTGCTCCCCGCCCCTGACCAGGCCGTACGTGAGGAGGAAGAGCGAGGTGGTGGACAGTGCGACGCCGGGCAGATCGAGCAGCGGCAGCAGGCCGTGCCGCACGCGGTCGACGGCCCGGGGGACCGCGGGCACCAGGAGCAGGGCGAGGATGCCGAAGGGGACGTTGAGCAGGAACACCCAGCTCCAGTCCCACCGTTCGGTGACGAAGCCGCCCACCACGGGGCCGAGCGCAAGGGCGATCGCGAGCGCCGCCGTCCACAGGCCGACCGCCATGGCGCGCCTGCGGGCGGGCAGATCGGCGGCGACCACCGCGAGCGAGGCCGGGATGACGAGCGCCGCACCCACGCCCTGCACCGTGCGCGCCGCGATGAGCGTCCCGCCGCTGTCGGCGAGGGCGGCCGCCAGCGAGGCCGCGGTGAAGACGACGATGCCCGCCGCCAGGACCACCCGCCGGCCGAGCAGATCGGTGAGCCTGCCTCCGGCCGGAAGGAGCGATCCGAAGCTCAGTACGTAGCTGGTGGCCACCCACTCCAAGTCCGTGACGCTCAGGCCGAGGTCGCGCTGGACCGTCGGCAGGGCGACGTTGATGACGGTGTTGTCGAGCGTCGTGATGAAGCCGGCCAGGGCGAGCATCGCCAGAAGCGCGGTCAGCCTGCCCCGGCCCACGTGCGGCTCCCCTCGATCGCGATGCGGTTCCGCTGCCGGATTCTCCGGGGCGCCGACGGGCCGCCGCTGCTGCCCGTGGCGCCGAATCCGGTCCGGTGGCTTGTCAGTTGAGTGACAGAGCGTGTCAGACGATCTGTCAGCAACCCGTCTTACTCGCGGGTCATCACCAGGCGGAACCTGGTGCACCGCTCGTCCCGGTCCCCGCGCCACCCCGTTCCGGTCTCACGCCACCCGTCCCGGTCCCCGCGCCGCCCAGTTGGAGCCGTCATGTCACCGCAGTCCCCTCAGCCCCCCGCAGGCCCGCTGCTGACCGACCACTTGGCGCACTGGGCCGCGAACCGTCCGCACCAACGCGCCTTCACCTACGTGGAGTTCCCCGAGCCGTCCGCGTCCGGCCTGCACCACACCCTCGGCTGGCAGGGTCTGGACGCCCGCGCCCGTGCGATCGCCGGACGGATCGCGGCGAGCGCGGGCCCCGGCGAACGTGCGGCCCTGCTGCTTCCGCAGGGACTCGACTACACGGCGGCGTTCCTGGGCTGCCTCTACGCGGGCGTGATCGCCGTACCGCTGTTCAGCCCCGAACTCCCGGGCCACGGAGGCAGACTGGCCGCCGTGCTCGCCGACTGCGAGCCCGCGTGCGTCCTGGCCGACGCGAACAGCGCCGCCGGTGTCGAGCGATTCATGGCCGAGCAGGCGCTGCCGCCCGTGCCGGTGGTCCTGGTGGGCCGACCGGGCGTGGACCGGTACGGGCCGGACGTGCACCATCCGCGCGAGACGTCCGCGACCGCCGCCCTTCCCGAGCGCCTCGAACCGGACGACATCGCCTACCTCCAGTACACCTCCGGCTCCACCCGAAGCCCCGCGGGCGTCGTGATCAGCCACGCCAACGTGGTGGCCAACGCCCGCCAGGCCATCGACGCCTTCGCGGCCGAAGCGGCGAGCAGTACGACGGTCGGCTGGCTGCCGCTCTTCCACGACATGGGCCTCGTGCTGAGCGTGGCCGCGCCCGTCGTCGGCGGTTTCCCCTCGGTCCTCATGGACCCGGTCGCCTTCCTGGAACACCCGGTGCGCTGGCTGCGGCTGCTCGCCGCGTACCCCGGGACGATCAGCGCCGCACCCAACTTCGCGTACGACTACTGCGCGAGCAGGATCGACCGTGAGGAAGCCGCCGAGCTGCGCCTGGACCGCGTCAAGGTCCTCATCAACGGCAGCGAACCCGTGCGTCCCGGCACGGTCGAGCGCTTCCGCGACGCCTTCGCCGACGCGGGACTGGCGCCCGAGGCGCACTGCCCGGCGTACGGACTCGCCGAGGCCACCGTGTTCGTCACGACCGACACGTTCGCCGCACCGCCCACGGTCCTGGCGTGCGATCCGCTCGCCCTGTCCGAAGGGCGGCTCGACGTACGGCTCGACGTACGGGAGCCGACGGACCCGGAGGCGACCGACCTCGTCGCCTGCGGCACCCCGGCAGGGCAGGAGCTGATCGTCGCCGACCCGTCGACCGGCGCCGAACGGGAGGAGGGCGAGGTCGGCGAGATCCTGCTGCGCGGGCCGAACATCGGCCTCTGCTACTGGAAGCGCAACGGGCTCTCGGAGGAGGTGTTCGGCTTCCGCCCACCCGGCGCCACGGAGGACGAGGACGAGACGGGATGGCTGCGCACCGGAGACCTGGGCGCGCTCCACGAAGGACGGCTCTACGTCACGGGCCGGCTCAAGGACCTGATCATCGTGGACGGCCGCAACCACTACCCCCAGGACATCGAGGAGACCGTGCAGTCGGCCGTCGACCTCGTACGCCGCGACCGGCTCGCCGCGTTCCGCGTGCCCTGGACGGGCACGGACAGCGACGTCCTGGTCGTGGTCGCCGAGCACCGGCGGGGAGCGGAACCCACCGAACAGGACGTGCTCGCCGCCCTGCGCACCGCCACGGCCGCCGTCTCGGCCCGGCACGGACTGCGCCTCGCCGAACTCCTCCTGATCCCACCGGGCGCCCTGCCCAGGACGAGCAGCGGCAAGGTCGCCAGGGCGGCGGGCCGGGAGCGCTATCTGCTCGGCGCCTTCGGCGAGGGGGGCCGGGACGGCGCGGAGGGCGGGCGATGAAGGGGGCGGGGCAGGAGGAGATCCGGGCGGTGATCGTCGACAGCCTGAGCGCCTGGTACGGCCTGGTTGCCGAGGAGATCGCCGACGACCGTCCGCTGGCGGAGCTCGGCCTCACCTCCCGTGACGCGGTCGTCCTGACGGCTCGCCTCAGCGACCTGGCGGGCACCCGGCTGCCCGCGACGCTGCTCTGGGAGGCGCCGACGATCGGCGCGCTCGCACGGCGGGTGGCGCGCGGCGAACCGGAGCGTGGGGGGCCGCCGCCCGAGCGGGAGAGCGCCGGAATGCCGCCGTCCGCGCGTGGCGCCGCACCGGTCGCGGTCATCGGCATCGGCTGCCGGCTCCCCGGTGAAGTCACCTCGCCCGCGGCCTTCTGGCGGCTCCTGAGCGAGGGCCGCGACGCCGTGGGCACCGTCGGCGAGGACCGCTGGGCGCCCTTCGTGCGGGAAGGGAAGAGCCTGCCGGACGACATCAGCAGGCACGGCGGCTTCCTCGGTGAGGGGGACACCGACGGCGTGGCGGGCTTCGACGCGGAGTTCTTCGGCATCGGCGCCGACGAGGCCACCGCCATGGACCCCCAGCAGCGCATGCTCCTGGAGGTCGTCCGCGAGGCCGTCGACCACGCGGCGCTGCCCGCACCCTCCCTCGCGGGCACCCGTACCGGAGTCTTCGTCGGGATCAGCGGAAACGAGTACGCCCATCTCACCACCGCCGACCCGGAGTCGATCGGGGCCTGGTCCCCGCCGGGCGCGGCCCTGAGCATCGCGGCGAACCGCCTCTCCTACCTCCTTGACCTGCGCGGCCCGAGCATGGCGGTCGACACCGCGTGCTCCTCTTCGCTCGTCGCCGTGCACCACGCGGTACGCAGCCTCGGCGCGGGGGAGAGCGACGTGGCGCTCGCCGCCGGGGTGAACCTGCTCCTTTCCCCCGCGGTGACACTCGGCTTCCAACGGGCGGGAGCGCTGGCCGCCGACGGCCGGTGCAAGGCGTTCGACGCGGCGGCCGACGGCATGGTGCGCGGCGAGGGCTGCGGCGTCGTCGTCCTCAAGCGCCTCGCGGACGCCGAGCGCGACGGCGACCGCGTCCTCGCGGTCATCGAGTCCACCGCGGTCAACTCGGACGGCCGCTCCAACGGCCTCACCGCGCCCAGCGCGCAGGCCCAGCGCACGCTCATCGAGCAGTGCCACGCCATCGCGCCCACGACCGTGGACTACGTGGAGGCGCACGGCACGGGCACGGCGCTCGGCGACCCCGTCGAGGCGTCCGCGCTCTCGGCCGCGCTCGGCGCGGGGCGCGGGCGGGCCGCCGACCAGCCGCTGCTCATCGGCTCGGTGAAGACGAACATCGGCCACCTGGAGGCGGCGGCGGGCATCGCCGGGCTCATCAAGACGGTCCTCGCCCTGCACCACGACGAGCTCCCGCCCCACCTGCACTTCACCGCACCGGGCCCGCACGCCGACCTCGACGCACTGGGCCTGCGCGTCGTCACGGGCCCCGAACCGTGGCCCCGCTACTCGGGCACCGCACGGGCCGGAGTCTCGGCGTTCGGCTTCGGGGGCACGAACGCGCACGTGGTCCTCGCGGAGCACCGCGTGCCGCGCGGCCCGCGCCCCGCGTCGCCCGGCCCCGCCGTCGCCCTGCTCGACGGCGTCACCGAGGACCGTGTACGCGCCCACGCAGGCGAGTTGGCCCGGTGGCTGACAGACCCGGGCAGCCGCTCCGTCCACCCGGCGGACCTGGCCAGGACGCTGGCGGGGCGCGCGGGGCGGGGCCGCCACCGGGCGGCGGTCGTCGCCCGCAGCCGGGAGGAGCTGACCGCGGGCCTTGGTCACCTGGCGGGGCGGGAGCCCGATGGGCGGGTGGTGGTCGGGGCGGCGCCCGTGGCCGGGGGCGGACCCGGAGCGGTGTGGGTGTTCTCCGGGTACGGATCGCAGTGGGCCGGGATGGGCGGCCGGCTCCTGGCCGCGGAGCCCCGGTTCGCAGCCGCCGTCGACCGGCTTGAGCCGCTGCTGCGTGAGCAGGCCGGCATCTCACTGCGGGACTGTATGGATCCCGGCGCCGAACTGACATCGCCCGCCGTCGTCATGCCCGCCCTCTACGGGATGCAGGTCGCCCTCGCCGAGCTCTGGAAGTCGTACGGCTTCGAGCCCGCCGCCGTCATCGGCCACTCCATGGGGGAGATCGCCGCGGCCGTCGCGTCCGGCGCCCTCGACGAGGCCACCGGCGCGCGGGTCGTCGCGATCCGTTCACGGCTCCTCGCCGGGCTCACGGGCGGCGCCATGGCCGTGGTGGACCGCCCCGGCGAGCACATCGAGGCCCTCGCCGCCGATCTGCGCACCCTCCAGGTCGCCGTCCACGCGTCCCCGGCGCAGAGTGTGGTCACCGGCTCCGCCGACGACGTGCGCGCCCTCATCGACCACGTCGCCGGGGAGGGCGGCTTCGCCCGTTCGCTGCGCGTCACCGGCGCGGGGCACTCGCCCGACGTCGACCCGCTGCTCGCCGAGTTCGCGCGGGAGCTCGGCACCGTGCGGCACGCGCGGCCCGGCTGCCGCCGCTACTCCACCGTCCTGACCGACCCCCGCGACCCCGCGCCCTGCGACGTCCACTACTGGGTGGCCAATCTGCGGCGGCCCGTCCGCTTCAGCCAGGCGGTGCGCGCCGCCGCCGACGACGGGCACCGGGTGTTCGTCGAAGTGGCCCCGCATCCCACGCAGTTGCATCCGCTGACCGAAACGCTGCGGGACGCGGGCGCGGGCGACGGCTCGCTGATCCTGCCGACCCTGCGCCGCGACACCGACGACGCGCTCACCTTCCGTACGTCCCTGGCAGCGCTGCTCGTACGAGGCGGCGGCGCGCCCACGCCCCCGCGGGACCTGCATCCGGGCGCGCGCATCGTCGACGTCCCCACGCCGCGCTGGCGGCACCGCCGGTTCTGGGCGGGGGAGGAACCCGGCCCGCAGGAGGGACCACGTCACGCCCCGGACCGCGCCCCGGTCACGGGTCCGCTCGACCGTCTCCGCGGCTGCGTGGCCGACGTCATGGGCTACACCCCCGACCGGATCGACGCCGACACTCCTCTCACCGACCTGGGCCTCGACTCGCTCACCGCGGCGCGCGTCCGGACCGCGGTGGAGCGGGAGTTCGGGGTGGCGGTGGAGCCGGGGGTGCTGTTGCGGCAGGCGACGCTGAGGGGGGTCGCTGAGCTGCTGCCGGACCGCCCAGGCAAGGCATTCCAGGGGGAGAGGCGCAAGGCCGAGGTGAGGCGAACGGAAGGGCCCCTCCGTGTCCTCGCCGAGAGCGCGCACGGCACCCCTCTCTTCCTGGCCCACGCCGCGGGCGGCACCTCCGAGGTGTACGCACGCCTCGCCGAACGCCTCTCCGCCTCCCGCCCCGTCCACGGCTTCGACAGGCTCACGGCCCCGCAGGACGTACGGCCCCGCGCGGCGCGGTTCGCTGGACGCATCCGCGCGGTATCACCCAATGGGCCCTGGCTCCTGGGTGGTTGGTCCTACGGAGGCGTCCTCGCCCAGGAGGCCGCGCGGCTCCTCGCACGGCACGGCACCGTCAGCGCCCTGGTCCTCCTGGACTCCGTACTGCCCCTTCCCGTGCCCCCAGGGCTGACTCCGGTGGAGGAAGCCGAGCGCCGTTACGCCGACTTCGCCGCGTACATAGCCCGCACCTATCGCACGCAACTCGCCCTGCCCTACGAGGAACTGGCGCGCAGGGACGACGCCGAGCAGATCGCCCTCGTCATGAAGCTGCTGGAACAGGCCGTCGACCTGCCCCAGGCCGTCCTGGACCATCAGCGCACCTCGGCCCTCGACCTCCGCAGCGGCGAACGCCACGAGCCCGGCCCGTACGCGGGCCGGACCCTCCTGTACCGGGCGACCGAACCGGCCCCGCACACCGTGCGCGACACCCGCTACGAACGAGGCGACGAAGCCCTGGGCTGGGACGCCCACTGCACCGATCTCACGGTCACCCCGCTGCCTGGCCACCACCTCTCCCTGCTCGACCCGCCGGTCGTGGACACGCTCGCGGAGTTCCTCAACCGCGACCTGGCCGACGACCGACCCCGCTGACCGCCCCCCAAAGAAGAGGACCACCCCCATGCCGCAGAAACACCGCAGACCACGCAGGAAACTGGCCGCCCTCGCCGCCGCCACGGCTCTCCTCGCCACCGGTGGCGCCCTGGGCACCTCCACGGCCCTTGGAGCACCCACCGCGAGCCCCGCGGCGGCCCGAGCCGCCGAAGGGGCGCGCATCGTGGGCGAGAAGTGGCTCGACGCCCGCACCGTCGACCTCACCGTCGACTCACCTGCCGTGGGCCGACAGCTTCCCGTGCGCGTCATCCTGCCGACCCGCTTCAAGGAGGAGCCGGACCGCACCTGGCCCGTGCTCTACCTGCTCCAGGGCGCCCACGACGACTACACCTCCTGGACCCGCGAGACGGACGTCGAGGAGTTCCTCGCCGACAAGGACGTCATCACCGTGCTGCCCGCGTCGGGGCCCACCGGCATCCCCACCGACTGGTGGAACCACGGCAGCCCCACCGCCCCCGACTACGAGACCTTCCAGGTCGAGGAGTTGACGGCCCTCCTGAGCCAGACCTACCGGGCGAACGGCACCCGCGCCGTCGCCGGAGTCTCCACCGGCGGCTACGGAGCCATGGCGTTCGCCGCCCGCCACCCCGGCACGTTCGGCGCGGCGGCCTCGTACAGCGGCGTCCTGGACACGACGGCCCTCGGCATGCCGACGGTGATGAACGCCATCGTCGCCAGGGAGCTCCAGCTTCCCTCCGCCCTGTGGGGCAGCCCCTTCCTGCACCGCGAGAACTGGAACCGCCACAACCCCGCCACCCTGGCCAAGAGCCTCGCCGGAACCCGGCTCTACGTCTCCCAGGGCAGCGGCATCCCCAGCAGCGACTTCGGCAACCTCGAAGGCGCGGTCCTGGAAGGCACGCTGTGGGGCCAGGCGCACGGGTTCGCCCGGCAGCTGGACCGCGCCGGCGTCCCGGCGGCGGTCCACTTCTACAGTGGCGGCTCCCACGCCTGGCCGTCCTGGCAGAAGGAGTTCAAGGCTTCCTGGCCGACGCTGGCGGCGGGCCTTGGGCTTCCCGCGCAGGCGCCCTGACCTCGGCGTCGGCGGCCAGGCGGGCCAGCCTCCGCTCGTCCGGCCAGCGCACCGCACTCGCCCACGAGGCCAGCTCGAAGAGCCGTATCAGACGGGCACTGGAGTCGAGCTGGCCGCGCAGCACCCCGTGCCGGGCGGACGTCGGGTCGGCGTGGTGGAGGTTGTGCCAGGACTCGCCGCCGGAGAACGGGGCGAGCCACCACACATTCCCGGAGCGGTCACGGACCCGGAAGGGCCTCTCCCCGCTGATGTGGCAGATCGAGTTGACCGACCAGGTGACGTGATGGAGCAGACCGATGCGGACGAGCCCGGCCCAGAAGAAGGCGGACCAGGCGGCGCCGGAGTCCCAGCCGCCCGCCCCCCAGAGCCCGCCGGCCACGGCGGGGGCACCGAACGAGAACAGCACGATCAGCGGCTGCCAGCGCGCCACCAGGGCCAGATCGCGGTCGGCGAGGAGGTCGGGGACGTACTTCTCCTTGTCCGTCTTGTCGTTGTTGAAGGTCCAGCCGACGTGCGCCCACACCATGCCCTTGAGCAGCGCGCGCACGGAGGTGCCGAACCGCCAGGGGGAGTGCGGGTCGCCCGGCCGGTCCGCGAACCGGTGGTGGCGGCGGTGATCGGCGCACCAGGTGATCGCGTCGCCCTCGACGGCCATGGTCCCGGCCACCGCGAGCGCGATCTTCAGAGGGCGGGCGGCCTTGAACGCCTTGTGCGTGAACAGGCGGTGGTAGCCGATGGTGATGCCGTGCACGGCGATGGCGTACATCACCGCGCCGATCACCAGATCGTGCCAGGTGACGCCCCACCCCCACAGCACGACGACGGACGCGATCACCGCGACAAAGGGAATCCCGACGAACACCCCCACCACGACCCGGTCAGCTGTGCCCATGCGTTCGCCCCTAGCGGCGTTCGCGTTCTCTTCTGCCATGGGTTCTCTCACCTTTCCGTACGGGTGAGCCGGACCTTAGCGACGGAATTGGGGAGGCCTCTACTCGGAAAGTGATGAACGGACCTAGCGCCATTGGACAGTTGTGCCGAAGGAGGAACGTCATGGATGTGCTCGCAGAGGCAGTCGTCGGGGGAGCCGGCGCGGATGAACTGCGCCGACTTCCCTTACCCGCCGAATTCACCGCCGCGCATCTGCGGAGGGAGGACGTGGAGAGCTTTACCGGGGTGGCGGACAAAGACGTCCGGAAAACACTCCACGTGGGATCGGTGCCGATGCCGGAACTCGCCCCCGACGAGGTCCTGGTGGCCGTCATGGCGAGCGGGATAAACTACAACACCGTGTGGTCGGCGATGTTCGAGCCGATATCCACGTTCACCTTTCTGCGGAATTTCGGCGCGAAAGGCGGCTGGGCCGCGCGGCACGATCAGCCGTATCACGTGGTCGGTTCGGACGCGTCCGGAGTCGTCGTCCGTACGGGCGCCGGGGTGCGCCGCTGGAACATCGGCGACGAGGTCGTGGTCACCCCCGCCTACGTCGACGACGAGGAACCCGCCACCCACGCCGACGGAATGCTCGGCGACTCCCAGCTGGCCTGGGGCTTCGAGACCAACTTCGGCGGGCTCGCCCACTACTGCGTGGCCCGCGCCAATCAGCTCCTCCCCAAGTCGGACCGGCTGACCTGGGAGGAAGCCGCCGCCAACCCCCTGTGCGCGGGCACCGCCTACCGCATGCTGGTCAGCGACCGTGGCGCACGGATGACGCAGGGCGACATCGTGCTGATCTGGGGCGCCGCGGGCGGCCTCGGCGCGTACGCCGCGCAGCTCGTACGCAACGGCGGCGGCATCGCGGTGGGCGTGGTCGGCAGCGAGGAGAAGGCGGAGCGCGCCCGCGCGTTCGGCTGCCACGCGGTCATCAACCGCGCCGAGATCGGCCTGACCGGCACCGCTCCGGCCGACCCGGCGGCGGTCGGCAAGAAGCTCGGGAAGCGGATCCGCGCGGCGGTGGGGGAGGACCCGCACATCGTGTTCGAGCACGTCGGCCGGGCGACCTTCGGGGTGTCCGTCTTCGTGGTCCGCCGGGGCGGCGCCGTCGTCACCTGCGGGTCGAGCACCGGCTATCTCCACGAGTTCGACAACCGCTACCTCTGGATGCGCCTCAAGCGCGTCATCGGCAGCCACGGCGCCAACCTCCAGGAGCAGGCCGCCGTGGCCCGCCTTCTCGACCTCGGTCAGATCCAGCCCGCGCTGTCGGCGACGTACGACCTCCAGGACACCGGCGAAGCCACCCGCCTCGTCCAGGCCAACCGCCACACGGGCAAGGTCGGCGTACTGGCGCTGGCGCCCCGGGCCGGGCTCGGCAAGCGGGGCGTCGTCTGAGGCGCCGAGGCCCGTGATCTCCCGGGCAGGAGCTCGTGAGCTCATGCCCGGGGATCACGCGACCAGGTCGGGCTATCGGCGGACCGTCACGTAGATGACGGGCGACATGGCGCCGCCGCCGACGATCCGCAGGGAGTTGCGCCCCATCCAGCCGAGCTTGACCCGCATGTTGTACGCCCCGGAGCGCGCGGTGTACACCGACGCGGGCAGCGACACCCACCGCTTGCCCTGCTTCTGCTGCAGCGTGACGCGCGTGCCCGCACGCATGTGGCGGCCGACTCCGTAGATGTGGAAATCGTGCCACGCGCGCACGCTGGCCACGGTGGACTTCGCCGTCAGCGTGGGACGCGGGGCCGCGGTCGCGGCGGCCTCGCGCGCCTGCGCGGTGTGCGGGGTCACGGCGCCGGCGCCGGCCGCGGGGCCCGCCAGAACGGCGAAGGCCGCGATTCCCGCCACCGACACGTACTTCACGGATGCGTACTTCAGCTTCAACCGGTTCACGGTCACCTTCTTGTCTCCGTCTCATCGATGGTTTCTCGTCTGGTCGACTTACCGAGAAAGCTGTGCCAGCCGCCGTCGGGGCGCTGCCCCACTTCGAGTCCGCGCAGCCTGGCGAGGACGGCCGGGTCCTGGACGTCGAGCCAGTCGACGAACTGCCGGAAGGAGACGAGGCGTACGTCCTTCTTCCCGGCCATTGCCTTGAGGGCTTCCTCGACGGCGTCCATGTAGATGCCGCCGTTCCACTCCTCGAAGTGGTTGCCGATGAAGAACGGCGCGCGGTTCGTCTCGTACGCGCGGCGGAATCCGGCGAGATACGACTGGGTCGCCTGGGTGCGCCAGCCGGGATAGTTGTACGAGGGTGCCCGTGTCGAATTCTTCGACTGGTTGGCCAGGACGTTGTAGTCCATGGAAAGGACCTCGAACCGGTGTCCGGGGAAAGGAATCTGCTGGAGCGGCAGATCCCACACGCCAAGACGCTTCTCCGGCCAACGCTGCAATCCGCCGGGCGACGAGGAGTCGTAGCGCCAGCCCCGTTCGCGGGCGACGGGCAGCAGATTGTTCCGGCCGAGCAGGCAGGGAGTGCGACCGCCGACGAGTTCCTTGTCGTAGTCGAAAGGAAGCGATGGCAGATCGGTCCAGCCGGTGTTCGTGCGCCATTCCTTGACGAAGGACGCCGCCTGGTCGATTTCGCTCTGCCATTGCGCGGACGTCCAGTTGGCGACGCTTCCCGTGCCGGTGCAGAAGTGTCCGTTGAAATGCGTGCCGATCTCATGGCCTTCGAGCCAGGCCTGGCCGACGTACTTCAGGGTTTCCTTGATGTGACCGTCGGTGAGATAACCGATGTCCGACGCGCCGACCGCGTTGTTCGGCGGCCGGTAGAGCCGTTTCTTGGACTCGGGGAGGAGATAGAGCCCCGAGAGGAAGAACGTCATCCGGGCGTCGTGGTCCTCGGCCAGCTTCAGGAAGCGCGGGAAGAGACCGTTGCCGACCTCGCCCGCGCCGTCCCAGGAGAAGATCACGAACTGCGGGGGCGTCTCACCCGGCTCCAGAGGGACGGGAGCGACAGGCTGGTTCGGCTGCCGGCCCGAATAGGCCGTCGAACCGTCACCGATGGGCTTCGCCGGGTGCTGCTTCTGCTGCGCGCCGTGCTGGCCGCCCTCTTCGTCGCGCCCATGGCCCCGCCCCTTTCCGGACGGCGACGGCGACGGGGACGCCGAATCCGTGGATCCCCACTCCCTCGCGCCGCACCCGCCAAGGCCCACGCCCGCTGTCACCGCAAGTCCAAGGCCCAGCGCCTGCCTTCGGCCGACCGAGCGCATACTCACTCCGTTCACTCGCTTCCCTGGTCGAACCATGTGTAGACCGCAGGAAGATGAACGAATCAGATAATCCTATGTTTTTGCGCTATTTGACCTGAAAGGGGCAGGTGTCAGATGGGGGATGCTCGGCGTGGCGGGCGGCACGCGGGCCGTCCGTGGCCGGTTGCCGCCGGTCGCCCGCGCGTCAAGTACCCGGTGGGTCCCACCCGCACGGAGGGATCCACTCGCCTGCGCCGGACGCCGGTCCGCGTTCGATCGCGGCGATCAGCTGATGGACCGATGCGCCACCGAGCGGTCCGGCCACGGAGAGCACCCCGGCGAGGGACTTGTGCGCGCGGCGCCAGGCGCGGCTGTGGCGGCCGCGCAGATGCTCGACGAGGGCGTGCGCGTACTGCGTCATGGAGCGCGTCCATATGTCGTGCCGCGTCTGGGTGCCTGACGACGCGCGGCGGACACTGTGCAGCGCGTCGGCGGGGCGCACGCGCGCCTGGGCCACGGCGAGCCAGGCCCAGCTGATCGCGGCGGGCGGGCCGTGTTCCGCGTGGTCGGGGACGGTGTGGGCGGCTTCCCGCAGATGCTCGATGGCGCGTTCCGTCTCGCCGTGGCGCAGCGCGATGACGCCCTGTACGTGGGCGACCCGGCCGATGGTGGCGTCGTCGCCGGAGAGGACGGCCACCCGCCAGGCCTGGCCGAGGAGTTCCTCGGCCCCCGGGGCGCCGGTGCACGCCGAGAGCCAGCCGGCCAGCCACAGGGCCTGCCCGGAGCCGGGGGTGTCGGCGCGTCCCCGGGGCAGCAGCCGCCGCAGATAGTCGCGGCCCTCGGCGGCGTGTCCACACACCGCCCACCAGAACCACAGGTCGACGGCCATGCCGAGGGCGGTGGCGCTCTCGCCGGCGGTGCGCGGCTCCCTCTGGAGCGCGGCCCGCAGATCGTGCTCGGCGTCGCGCAGCAGCAGGGTCGCCTGTTCGTGGTGTCCGGTGCTCCACAGCTGGTGGGCGGTCGAGGCGATCGTGCGGTACCAGGAGAGGTGGCGGCCGGCCGCCGTCGCGGACTCGCCGACGGATTCGAGGCGTTCGGCGCCGAATCCGCGGGCGGCGGCCGGCAGCCGGTAGCGGGGCTGCAGCACGCCGCCGGGATCACGCACCGGTTCGAGCACCGAGGCCTGGGCGAGGCGCGCCAGGCACGATGCGACCCGCGTCGGTTCGATCCCGCCGCCCGCGCATACGTGGACGGCGGCGTCCTCGTCGAACTCGCCCGCGAAAACACTCAGCCGCGCCCAGACGCTGCGCTCGGCCTGCCCGCACAGCGCGTAGCTCGCGCCCACCGCGGCCCGCAAGGACCGATGCCGCCGCAAGGGCGCTTCGGGCCTGCCGAGCCATCCCTGCCCCGCCCGAAGCATCCGCGCGAGCTGGGCGGGCGTGTGCAGGGCGGTCTGCGCCGCGGCGAGCTCCAGCGCCAGCGGTACGCCCTCCAGCTGGGCGCAGATGTCGCTGATGGCGCGCAGTTCGGCCTCGGTGGAGGTGGGCGTGGAGGGTCGATCGTCGTGCGTGGGCGAGGAGACTTCGTCAATCCTGGGCGCCGAGGCCGCCGGGCCCCCGGAGCCCGCTTCCGCCTCGCGCCGGACACCGCGGGCCCGCTCCCTGAACAGGGCTACCGCGGGGCCCGGTTCGGTCCCTGCCTCCGGCGCGCCGACCGGGAGGGGTCCGAGGCGCAGGACCAATTCCTGGCCGAGGCCCAGCGGTTGCCGCCCGGTGGCGATGACGCGCACGCCGGGTGCGTCTTGCAGCAACGCCCTCACCATGCGCAGGCACTCGTCACGTACGGGGTCGAAGTCATCCAGGACAAGCAGCACGCGCCGCCCCCGAAGCCGCGCAATGAGCTCCCGCTCACCGGAACCACCGCGCTCACGTATCCCCAGCTCGGGCCCGGCCCGCGCGGACGGGTCTTGCACGTCCCGGCCGGTGCCCGCGTCGGCCTCGCAGCCTCCACCCCCGCCGATCTCCCGGCCCTCACCCTCCTCAGCCGTCCGGTTCACACTGTCGCCGACGCCTCGCCCCGCGTCCTCGCCCGCCTCCCCGTCCATCGCCTCGATCACCGCCCGCGCCACGGACTGCCCCCGCCCCGGAGCGCCGTCCCACCACCGCACGATCACCACGCTGTCCGTCAGCTGGCTGCCCACCGCTGCCGCGGCATGCGCCGCGAGGGTGCTCTTGCCGACGCCCGCACCGCCCGTCACCGTCACCAGCCTGCTCTGGGCCAGCAGGCGGCGGAGCCTCGACAGTTCTTCGGCCCGGCCCACCAGGCCAGCCCCACTCCGACCCCCGCCCCCGCCCGCGCGCGCTCGCACCCGACCCGTCATCCCCTTCACGTCCAGGCCCTCGATCAGCCCCTGCCACGCCGCGAGCCCTGCCGCCCGCCCCTCGCCACACTCCTCGTGCAGAATCGTCACTGCACCGAATTCGACAGATCCTCTAACTCCGTGTCCCGATCTGGGTTACGGGGCGCAGGGTCGAGCGGCTTGTCAGGCAGATCACCCGTCACCGGCGTCCTGTCTGGCGTGACCAAGAACGAGCCGGAGAAGCCGGTCCACGTGAGCCCGACGCCCGAGAGGCCGGGGGCAGAGGGGCCGACGCCCAAGAAGGCGGCGCAGGAGCGGCTCTCCGGGGCGGAGACCTGGCGGGCGCTGTACCGCTACTTCCGCCCGCACCGCTGGGCCGTCGCCCTCGGCGCCCTCTGCACACTGATCGGCGCCGCGACCGGCCTCGCCCAGCCCCTCGCCGCGAAGGCCCTGGTGGACCGGCTCGGCAGCGACGACTCGATCGCCGGGATCATCCTGCTGCTCACCGCGCTCGTGGTGATCGGCACCGCCATCGAGTCCGTCGGCGCCTACGTCCTCGAACGCACCGCCGAATCCGTGGTGCTCGCGGCCCGGCGCACCCTCATAGGGCGGCTGCTGCGCCTGCGCCTGCCGGAGGTGGAGCGCACCCAGCCGGGTGACCTGATGTCCCGGATCACCTCGGACACGACACTGCTGCGCGCGGTCACCACGCAGTCCGTGGTGTCCGCCGTCGCGGGCGGCCTCACCTTCGTCGCGACGATCGTGATGATGGGCCTCATGGACATGGTCCTGCTCGGCGTCACCCTCGGCGTGATCGTGCTCATCGGCGGCGCGGTGGCCCTGGTGATGCCGAAGATCGCGCGGGCGACGGAGCGGGCCCAGGAAGCCGTCGGCACGATCTCGACCGCGCTGGAGCGGGCGTTCGGCGCGTTCCGCACGCTCAAGGCCTCAGGCGCCGAGGAGCGCGAGACCGCGGCCGTGCGGGCCGCCGCGGAGGAGGCCTGGCGGCACGGGGTGCGGTCCGCCAAGTGGCAGGCGGTGGCGTGGAGTTCGGTCGGTTTCGCCGTGCAGGTCTCGTTCCTCGCGGTCCTCGGCATCGGCGGCGCGCGGGTCGCCTCCGGCGCGATCTCGGTCTCGACGCTCGTGGCGTTCCTGCTCTTCCTCTTCTATCTGATCGACCCGGTCTCCCGCCTCGTCGAGGGCGTCTCGCAGTACCAGATCGGCTCGGCGGCCATCGCGCGGATCGTACGGGCCGAACGCCTGGAGACGGAGGACGTCACCGAGCCCGTGAGGCACCCGGCGCGGCACGACCCCGCCGCCGTCACCTTCGAGGATGTCACCTTCCGCTACCGGGAGGGCCTTCCGTACGTCCATCACGGCGTGAGCTTCGACATCCCGGGCCCCGGCATGACCGCCTTCGTCGGCCCTTCGGGCGCGGGCAAGACCACCGTCTTCGGTCTTCTGGAGCGCTTCTACGACGCGACGGGCGGCCGCGTCCTCGTCGACGGGCGTGACGTGCACGACTGGCCGCTCGCCGAACTCCGTTCCGTCATCGGCTACGTGGAGCAGGACGCGCCCGTGCTCGCGGGCACCGTGCGCGAGAACCTGGTCTTCGGGGCGCCCGGCGCGACCGACGAGGAGATCCAGGACGTTCTCGTACGCGCCCGTCTCGACACCCTCGTCGAACGGCTGCCGGACGGCCTGGAGACGCTGGTCGGACACCGCGGATCCCAGCTGTCCGGCGGCGAACGCCAACGCGTGGCGATCGCGAGGGCGTTGCTGCGCAAGCCACGCCTCCTGCTCCTGGACGAGGCGACCTCGCAGCTCGACGCGGTGAACGAACTGGCTCTGCGTGACGTCGTCGCCGAGGTCTCCCGCGAGGTGACCGTCCTCGTGGTGGCGCACCGCCTCTCGACGGTGACGCTGGCCGGCCGGATCGTGGTGATGGACGCGGGGCGGGTCCGCGCGTCCGGAACCCACGAGGAGCTGGTCGCCGCCGATCCTCTGTACGGAGAGCTGGCGGCGACCCAGTTCCTCGCGACGACGGCATGACCGCCCCGGCCCCCGGCCGCGGATAACTACTGGCCCCGCACATGACGTTCCGGTTGGATGGCGGCCATGACCAGCGGACGCAGGCGAGCGGAACTCTTCGTGGACGAGGAGCGGGACGACCGGCTCGGCGCACGGACCACCGGCGACGAGCGGCAGATGCTCGCCGGCTTCCTCGCCGCCCAGCGCAAGACGCTGGAGCTCAAGTGCGCGGGCCTGGAGGCCGAGTTGGCCCTGCGGTCCGTGGAGCCCTCCACGCTCTCGCTGCTCGGCCTCGTCCGGCACCTCGCCGATGTGGAGCGCCGCTGGTTCCGCCGCGTGCTGGCCGGTCAGGACGTACCACTCCTCTTCGGCACGGACACCGACCCCGACCAGGACTTCGACGGCGCCGCGCCCGACCCTGCCGTGATCGCCGCCGCGTGGCAGGCCTGGCGCGCCGAGACGGCCTTCGCCGACCGCTTCGCCGCCGAGGCACCCGACCTGGACATCGAGGGCCACGACGGCTGGCGCGGAACGGTGTCGCTGCGCTGGGTGCTCATCCACCTGATCGAGGAGTACGCGCGGCACAACGGCCACGCCGACCTGCTCCGTGAGCGGATCGACGGGGCGATCGGGGTGTAGGGATCGGCCCGTGCGACCCGTGCGACCCGTGCGACCCGTGCGACCGGACCACTCCAGCGCCCTCGATTCGACCCGCCCCGGAAGGACCTCCCCGGGCGGCAACGGCGATGATCTCTCCATGAGCCCGAGCAAGATCATGTTGATGTCCGACCCGAAGGTGGCCGCCGTGCCGGTCGAGGAGTGCGGGGAGCGTCTCGTGGACGTACGCCACGGCGGCGCGCTCCTGGTGGACACCCGCGCCCAGGATGCCGAGGACGCCTTCGCCAGGCTGCGCGAAGGGGTCCTGGCCCGGCTTCTGCACGCCCAGACGCTGCTGCCCGATGGACTGCGCCTGCTGTTCGTCGAGGGCTACCGCCCGCCGTGGCTGCAGCGCGGCTATTTCGAGGAGTACGAGGGCCAGTTGCAGGCCCTCCACCCCACCTGGCCCGCCGAGCGCGTCCACGCGGCGGCGAGCCGCTATGTCTCGCCGCCGGAGATCGCACCGCACAGCGCGGGCTCCGCCGTGGACCTGACGCTCGCCGACGCCGACGGCCGTGAACTCGACCTGGGCACCCGGATGAACGCGGACCCGGAGGAGAGCGAGGGCGCCTGCTACACGGACGCCGACAACATCTCCGCCCTCGCCCGGCACAACCGTAAGATCCTGGGTGCGGCGCTGGAGGAAGCGGGCCTGGTCAACTACCCCACCGAGTGGTGGCATTGGTCCTACGGCGACCGCTACTGGGCCCTGGCGACGAGTGCGCCGCACGCCCTCTACGGGGAGGTGGGCTCAGGCCGCTGAGGGCGGGTCCGCCGTCAGCCGGGTGACGAGGTCGTGCCACCCGGCCTCCACGCGGTCGAGCGGCATGCCCAGCTCGACGGTCAGGTGGTGGACGAGGACCCCGTCGATGGAGCCGAGCAGGGCGTGCGCGAGCAGCTCGGCGTCCCCCGCGACGCCCGCCTGGCGCAGCAGCAGCGTCACGTGCGTGAGGCGCAGGCGGCTCGCCGGCACGGCATAGGCGCGCAGTGGGTCGGTCCTGGAGGACAGGACCAGTTCGTGATGGTTGCGCTCGTGCCGGATGGCGGCGGGGCCGAACGCGTGCAGACGCTCCAGGGGCGGTGCGTCGGGGCCCAGCGGGGCCGGGCCCGTGAGGAAGGCGGCCTGGAACTGCTGCTCGCTGTGGTCGAGCAGGGCGACCAGGAGCCCGGTGCGGTCGCCGAAGCGCCGGAAGACGGTTCCTTTGCCGACCCCGGCCGCCGAGGCCACCGCGTCCATGGTCAGCTGCGCGGCCCCGCAGCCCGCCAGCAGCTCCGATGCTGCCTCCAGCAGGCGCGTGCGGTTGCGTGCCGCGTCGGCCCTGAGCGGCGCCTGTCCGCCGATCGGGGTGAGGGTGAGCTCGGTCGCCCCGGCCGGTTTGCCGGGCGAGGGGAGGGGCGGGAGAGCGGAGCCGGTCATGGGTCCAGCGTAACGCTCCCCACAGATAAGTGGACCGCGGTCCGGATAGGTGGTAGAACTTTAAACGGACCCCGGTCCGCTTGCTGCACGGCCCTTATACGACTTCCGTCCGTACGTCTTTCAGGAGTTCCGCCATGTCTGTACGCATCCTCGCCCTCGTCGGCAGCCTCCGCACCGGCTCCCACAACCGCCAGCTCGCCGAGGCCGCGGCCAAGCACGCTCCCGCGGGCGTGGACGTCGAGCTGTTCGAGGGCCTCGCGGACGTGCCCTTCTACAACGAGGACATCGACGTCGAGGGCGGCGTCCCGGCCGCCGCGGCCCACCTGCGCCAGGTGGCCGGTGGCGCCGACGCCTTCCTGCTCTTCTCGCCCGAGTACAACGGCACCATGCCCGCTGTCCTGAAGAACGCGATCGACTGGCTGTCCCGCCCGTACGGCGCCGGCGCGCTCTCCGGCAAGCCGGTCGCCGTCGTCGGCACCGCCTTTGGCCAGTACGGCGGCGTGTGGGCGCAGGACGAGGCCCGCAAGGCCGCGGGCATCGCCGGTGGCGCGGTCATCGAGGACGCCAAGCTGTCCATCCCCGGCTCCCTGACGCGCTTCGCCGAGACCCACCCGGCCGACGACACCGAGGTGGCCACCGCCCTCACCGAGGTCGTCGCCCGCCTCACGGAGCAGGCCACGCCCGCCGCTGCCTGACGCGCTCGCGCGGGGCTGCTCGCCCGAGCCGCGTACCGAGCTCGTGCGGGCGGCCGGGGCCCTAGATTGGACGCCATGTACTCGACGTACTCGACACAGGTGTCCGGGCACGTGAATGCCCCGCGCGCGGCCGTCTACCGGGCGCTTCTGGACGCGGACGCGATCGCCCGCTGGCGGGTGCCGGACGGCATGAGCGGCCACGTGCACACCTTCGACGCCCGCGAAGGCGGGCGGTTCCGCGTCTCGCTCACCTACGACACACCGTCCGGCACGGGCAAGTCGGCCTCGCACACCGACACGTACCACGGCCACTTCGCGAAGCTCGTGCCGGACGAGCAGGTCGTCGAAGTGCTCGCGTTCGAGAGCGCGGATCCCGCGCTGAGCACCACGATGACGATGACGACCACGCTCACCGACGAGGACGGCGGAACCGCTGTCCTCGTCGTGCACGAAGGGATCCCCGCCGACATCCCGGCCGCCGACAACGAGACGGGGACGCGCATGGCGCTGGCCAATCTCGCCCGGCTCGTCGAGGGCGCGCGCTAGACGCGGCGGGCGTCCTTCAGTCCGCGCGCAGCTCGGCCGCGCCCCGGAGCCACGCCGTCAGGGCGACGGCGGCGAGCAGCAGGATCGCGGGCGCGAGCGCGGCGGCCGTGCCGTGCTGAAGCTGCAGCAGCCCGCCCGCCAGCGCCCCGGTGAACATGGCGGCGACGGACACGAACCTGCGCACGGACGCCGGACCAGGCCGGTCGGAGGCAAGGCCGGTCAGGGTGCGGGTCAGGACGGTCGTGGTCAGATCAGGTACGGCGACCTTGCCGACCACGGCGTTCTGGAGCCCCATGCCGAGCGCGAGCAGCACGATCAGAACATGCCGGGCGTCGGCGGCGAGGTCGATCGCCAGGGCCGCCGCCGTCAGTACGGCGTGCGCCGCGACGAGGACCGCGAACAGCCGCAGTGGCCGCGCGACCCGCGGCGCGATCAGGCCACCCGCCCAGGCACCGGCCACGAACGCGCCGACCGCCAGGAGCGAGGCGGTCGCGGACAGCTGCACGTCACCCGCGAGCGCGAAGCCCAGGAAGACCACATTGCCGGTCATGTTGGCGACGAAGACGCGGTCGAGGCCGAGATAACTGACGGCGTCGACAAGACCGGTGACGAAGGTCAGGAGCACGAGCAGCGGAGGCAGTACGCCGTGGTGGCCCTCGGTGTCGGGGAAGAGGCGGGCGGCGGCCCGGTCGAGCAATGAGTTCATACCGTCTCTTCGGCAGGGACGCACCGCGCCCCGACCGGGTGCCGCCGAGTTCACCTCACCGTTCCCAGATCCGGCGCACCTCGCCTCCGGGGTCTTCACGAACCGTCCAGCGGTCGCCGATCACTGCCGTGGCCCGGCGGCGGGTGTCGTACGGCGCCCAGCCGGGGTCACCGGAGCGGGCGAACCGCACCCAGGCGGCATGCATCCGGGGAGCCAGGTCGGGAGGCGGGGTGCCGGGGCCGAACAGGGCGTCGGGGCCCCGCAGTTGCGCCGGGTCCAGGCCGAAGACGAAGGGGAGCTCGACCGTGTGTGTGGCGCCCAGCAGGCCGTCGAAGGCGCGCGAGCGCCAGTCGAACAGATAGCTGTAGGTGGCGCCGGAGGACCGCTCGGCGTGGGCATCGGCCAGCGCCCGGCTGCCGGCGCCGAACAGCGCGTCGCCCATGACGGCCGAGCGCAGCTCTCCCGGGGTGGCCTTCGGGCGCGCCGCGCGATAGGCGGCGACGAGCAAGTCCGGTTGGGGGTGCGAGCGTTCGGCGGCGGCGCGGACATCGGCCATGGTCGAGGTGGCGTAGGCGCCGGAGGGGACGAGGTAGAGGTTGCCCTCCTCGGTGTTGGTGCCGACGAGGAGATCGATGCCGGTGCTGCCGTGCCCGGCGGCGACGGCGTCGGCGGGCTGGCGGTCCGCGACCACGCTGAAGGGGCTGAGCCCGATCAGCGGGTCGTAGGCGGTGGCGGTCCGCAGGTCGATGCCGCTCAGTCCCGCCGTGGCCTCGACCAGGCGCGCGTCGGAGAGGGTCTCGAAGGCCTCGGCGTGCGGAGCGACGCCCAGAGCGGCGGCTGCCGCCTCGGTCACCCGGGCCGCCTGCTCGGGCGAGAAGGCGCCGAGGCCGCTGCCGCTCTGCACGATGGCGCGTCGGACGAGGCCTCTGCTCTCGGGCTCGGCGACGACGGCGCCGGTGAGGGTGGCGCCCGCGGACTGGCCGAAGAGCGTGACCTGGTCGGGGTCGCCGCCGAACGCGGCGATGTTCTGCCGTACCCAGCGCAGGGCGGCGATGACGTCGAGCAGACCGCGGTTGCGGGGTGCGCCTGGCAGGTCGAGGAAACCGGCCGCACCGAGGCGGTAGTTGACGCTCACCAGGACGACTCCGTCGCGCGCGAAGGCGGCGCCGTCGTACAGGCTCGCCCTCGTCGAACCCGCCACGAAGCCTCCGCCGTGCACGAAGACCATGACCGGCATGGGCTGGCTGTGGCTCTGGCTCTGGTTCTGGCTGCCGGGGTGGTCGGGGGTCCAGATGTCGACGGTGAGGTAGTCGTCGCCGGGCACCCAACCGGGGCCGAAGTAGGGCGACATGTCGATGGAGCCCAGGTTCCGCTCGGGCTGCGGCGCGGTCGGCCCCGCCGCGGTCGCGTCCCGGACGCCGTCCCACGCGGCGCGCGGCTGCGGCGCGGCGAAGCGTCCGGTGCGGGCCGGGGGCGCGGCATACGGGACGCCGCGGAAGACGGCGACGCCCTCGTGGCGGGTTCCGGCGACCACGCCCTGCGCGGTGGTCACGGTGCGGGTTCCGCCATGGGTTCCCGTGCGGTGCTCGGTGGTCATGCCTTCGCCACCTGTGCCTCGCCTTCACCTTCACGCGCGTACGGCGTGAAGGGAGCCCACCCCTTGATGGCGAACGCGTTGCCCGAGCGCTCGACCTCGGCCGCGGCGTGGCCGCCCAGATGCGCGGGAACGACGAGCGCGTTGTGGTCGGCGGCCCAGCCCAGGATCCGCCGGCGCGTGGCGCGGGCACCGGCGGGGTCCTCGCAGAAGCAACTGTTGTGCTCCGGATCGACGAGCTGGACGACACTGTGCAGGAGGTCGCCCACGAAGACCGCGCGGTCCGTCCCGCTGGCGAGCGTGAGAACACTGGATCCGGGGGTGTGCCCAGGGGCGGCTTCGAGGAGCAGGTCGGTGTCGATGCGGTGGCTGCCTTCCCAGAGGTGCACCTGGCCCGCCCGGTGCACCGGGGCGACGCTGTCCTCGAAGACGTTCTGGTTGCCGCGGCCGAGCAGGGACTCGTGGCCGTTCTCGGGGTTCCAGAAGTCGTAGTCGTCCTTGGCCATCAGGTAGGTGGCGTTCGGGAAGGTGGGGACCCAGTCCCTGCCGTCCAGGCGGGTGTTCCAGCCGACGTGGTCGATGTGCAGATGCGTATTGATCACGATGTCGACGTCCTCGGGGGAGACCCCCGCTCGCGCCAGGCCGTCGAGGAAGCCGGTGCGCAAGTGGCTCCACACCGGGGAGTACGGACGCTCCTTGTGGTTGCCCACGCCCGTGTCGACGAGGATGGTCTTCCCCTGGCTGCGCAGCAGCCAGCTCTGGATCGCGGAGTTGACGATGTTCGTCCGCGGGTCGAGGAAGTCGGGCGCGTGCCAGGCGCTGTCGTCGCGCCAGGAGTCCTCCGGGGCGGTGGGGAGGAATTGGCCCGGCGTCATGTCGACGGGGCCGTAGTACTCCTTGACGCGGGTGACGCTGACGTCACCGAGTTCGATCTGTTCCATGAGAGTGCTCCATGACCGGGGTCGGCGTGGCTTCGGAACCACCACCGTCGTCGGGTCCGCGCAGGTCAGCCAGACCCGCCGCTGCCTACCCCGGACAGGGTCAGGCTGCCGTACGCGGGCCGATGCAGACTGGGGGACATGAGCGAACGAGGCCGGCTCGGCGACTTCCTGTACGCACGGCGTTCCCAGCTGCGTCCCGCGGACGTCGGCCTGAAGGACTACGGCGACCGGCGGCGCGTGGCGGGTCTGCGCAGGGAAGAGATCGCGCTGCTCGCCGGTGTCAGCGCCTCGTACTACACCAGGCTTGAGCAGGGCCAGTCGACCGGGGCGTCCCCCGAGATCCTGGACGCCGTCGCCCGCGCCCTGTGCCTCAACGAACTGGAGCGCAGGCATCTGCACGACCTTGCCGACGCGGGCCGGAGGCGGACCCCCGCCCGTCGGCCGCGACCCGAGCAGGCAGGAACGACCACCCTCCACCTCCTGAGCACCCTGGAGAGCGTTCCGGCACTGATCAGCGGCCGCCGCGCCGACGTCCTCGCCTGGAACGACCTCGGGCACGCGCTGTTCGCGGCGCATATGAGCCCGGACAGCCCCCAGCGGGCGGGGGAGCGCCCCAACCTGGCGAGGATGCTCTTCCTGGACCCCCACACCCGCGCGCTGTACGCCGACTGGCCCGCGAAGGCCAAGGCGGTCGTCGAGAATCTGCGGATGGTCGCGGGACGCCACCCCGACGACACGCTGCTTGCCTCGCTGATCGGTGAACTCACGGTCAAGAGCACGGAGTTCGCCGCCATGTGGGCGGGCCACCGGGTGCACCCCTGCGACTTCGCCAGCTACGAGATGCGCCACCCTCTCGTCGGCACCCTCACCGTGACCCAGCAGAGCCTCAACCTCCCCCAGGCCGCTGACCAGCACCTGGTGCTCGCCGTCACCGAGCCCGGCTCGCCGTCGCGGCAAGCCGTCAGCCTCCTCGCGCAAGCCACCGCCATCGCCGCAACCGCCCCCGCCGACGACCACACCCGCCGCGACGCGGACCGGTCGAAGCGTGCCCCGGTCTCCGGGCCCGGGACAAGCTCCAGGAATTAGGAAGGCGAGCGCCCCTCCAACGCCGTCTGCCAGCCCGGCAGTTCGGCCTCGCGGACCGGCGCGGCCCGCCGCCCGCCCCGCGCGAAGAAGTCGGCCAGCGGGAGCGTCGCCGCGCCGACGGTCACCGCGTCCGGGCCGAGCCGTCCGAGCCCGATGCTGACGCGCCCCGCCGGGTAGGACAGCGCGTAGGTGGGGATGTAGCGCTTCACGGCGGTCAGGAAGCGCTGCCCGAGCTGGAGTCCGGCCCAGCCGCCGACCAGGATCCGCTCCGGCTGGAAGAGGTTGATCAGGTCGGAGAGACCCGCCCCCAGGTATTCGGCGGTCTCCTCCAGGACCAGCAGAGCCGTCGGGTCTGCGGCGCCGCCGCTCTGCGGATAGGCGGCGTTGAGCATGGCGGTGAGCCCGGACTCCTCGTCCATGCCCCCGGGCGGACGCCCGCCCGCCTCCTGCCACCGTTCGAGCAGCGCCTCCGCCCCCGCGTACGCCTCCAGGCAGCCGTGCGCACCGCACCGGCACCGTCTGCCCTGCACCCGCACGGTGAGGTGCCCCCACTCGACGGCGCGGCCGTGCTCCGCGTCCTCGGTGACGACGCACGCGCCGACACCCGAACCGAACAGGACGACCACCGCGTTGCGCGTCCCGCGTCCGGCGCCGAACCACATCTCCGCCTGGCCGAGCGTCTTGGCGCCGTTGTCGATGAAATACGGTACGGATGATGGGAGTTGAGTCGCCCCCCGGTCCGTGTCCCGGAGCAGTGACTCCAGCGGGACCGCGTCCCAGCCGATGGTCTGCCCGTGCACGACGGCACCGAGCTCTCCGTCGCGCGCGACGATTCCGGGTACACCGATCCCGACGCCGAGGAGCCCCTCGTCCGTGACGCCCGCCGTGTCGAGGACCTCGCCGATCCCATCGCGGATGTGCTCGGCGATGCCGCCGGGGTCATGGCCTTTCAGGGTCAACGGCCGTTCCGCTCTGGCGAGTTCGGACAGGGAGAGGTCGAAGAGTTCGACGCGTACGCGGGTCTCGCCGACGTCCACGCCGATCAGCTGACCCCGGCCGGGCGCGACCCGAAGGAGCGTACGCGGGCGCCCGCCGTCGGACTCCACGCTGCCCGCCTCCTCCACCCATCCCTCCGTCACCAGCTCGGCCACGACATTGCTGATGGAACCTGAACTCAGCCCGGTGGCGGGGCCGAGCGTGAAGCGGCTCATCGGTCCCTCGAAGTACAGCCGTTGCAGTACGGCGGCGCGGTTCTCCCGCCGCAGGTCGTGCACCGTACGCCCGTTGCGCTGCCCAGCCATGTGATTCCTTCCGGCCTGCTCTGCCTCGAAGTTGGTTCTGTGTGACCCCTTGACGGTATCTTCCCTGCCGGTTTAACTCACGTCCTAAATTAAGTCATGAGGTCATTCAAGAGTTGAACACAGCGCCGGTTCCCTACGGCACTGGGCCATCCGCCCCATGACTCCCTCCGGAAGGGACACCTGGAGCCATGCGCAGATTCCGAGCCGCCGCCGTAGGCGCCGCCACACTCTCGCTCGCCCTCACCGCGTCCGCCTGCGGCGGCGGTTCGACGACGGGCGGCGGAGGGTCCAACGACTCGCCGAAGACGCTGACCTACTGGGCGTCGAACCAAGGACCCAACCTCGAGGCGGACAAGAAGATCCTCAAGCCCGAACTCGCCAAGTTCGAGAAGCAGACGGGGATCAAGGTCAAGCTCGAGGTCGTCCCCTGGTCGGACCTGCTGAACCGGATCCTGACCGCGACGACGTCGGGCCAGGGCCCCGACGTCCTGAACATCGGCAACACCTGGAGCGCGTCACTCCAGGCCAGCGGAGCCCTGCTGCCCTGGGACGCGAAGAACTTCGGGAAGATCGGCGGCAAGGACCGCTTCGTCGAGTCCGCGCTCGGCTCGGCGGGGGCGCCGGACAAGGACCCGGCCGCCGTCCCGCTGTACTCCATGGCGTACGCCCTCTACTACAACAAAAAGATGTTCGAGGACGCCGGCATAGCGAAGCCGCCCGCCACCTGGGACGAGATGGTCGAGGACGGCAAGAAGATCTCCAAGGGCGGCAAGTGGGCCCTGGGCGCGGAGGGGGCGAACCTCTCCAACAACATCCACCAGGTCTTCGCCCTCGGCAAGCAGCACGGCGCCGACTTCTTCACCAAGGACGCCAAGGCCGACTTCACCTCGGACGGCGCGGTCGCGGCCGTGAAGCAGTACGTCGACATGATGGCGAAGGACAAGATCATCGCCCCGGGCAACGCCGAGTACGCGCAGAACCAGTCTCTGAGCGACTTCTCCAAGGGCAAGACCGCGATGGTGCTCTGGCAGGCCGCCGCCACCACCTTCAAGTCGCAGGGCATGAGCGACGACGAGTGGGGCGTGGCGCCGGTGCCGGTCCAGTCCGGCGCCCCGGGCCAGGGCAAGGCCACCAACTCGATGGTCGCCGGCATCAACATGGCCGTCTTCAAGAACACCAAGAACATCGACGGCTCGCTGAAGTTCGTGAAGTTCATGACGAGCGACGCGGAGCAGAAGATCCTCTGCAAGTCCTACGGCTCCGTGCCGCCCGTCAAGGCCGCCCAGGAGGACGCCGCCTTCGACCGCCCCGAGCTGAAGGTGCTGCGCGACACCCTCGCCAAGAGCGCCGCGCCCCTGCCGCAGGTGGCCAACGAGTCCCAGTTCGAGACCGCGGTCGGCACCGCCGTCAAGAAGCTCTTCGCCGACGCCGCGGCCGGCCGTGAGGTGACCACCGCGTCGGTGAAGGCCGAACTGGTCAAGGCTCAGCAGCAGATGTCCCAGCAGTGAGCGACACGTCCATGACCACCACCACGACGACCATCGTTCAGGACGCGAAGGAGCCGCCCGCGACCGCCCCGCAGAAACAGCGGGGCCCGCGCCGCCGCCCCGGACGGCTCCGCCGCATCGGCCTGCCGTACCTCCTGCTGCTCCCGGCCCTGCTGCTCGAACTCCTCGTCCATCTGCTGCCGATCGTCATCGGCGCCCTGATGAGCTTCAAGGAACTCACGCAGTTCTTCATCCGCGACTGGGGCGCCGCGCCCTGGTCGGGCCTGGACAACTACGAGATCGCGGTCGACTTCGACGCACCGGTGGGCGAGGCGCTGCTGCACTCGTTCTTCGTCACGTGCGCCTTCACCCTCCTCTCGGTCGGCCTCTGCTGGCTGATCGGGACGACCGCCGCGATCTACCTCCAGGAGGCGTTCAAGGGGCGCGGCTTCCTCCGGGCGCTCTTCCTCGTCCCGTACGCACTGCCCGTGTATGCCGCGGTGATCACCTGGGGCTTCATGTTCCAGCGTGACAACGGCCTGATCAACCATGTGCTGCACGACCAGCTTGGCCTCACCGACAGCGCGCCGTTCTGGCTCATCGGCGACAACAGCTTCGTCGCGCTGCTCACCGTCTCGGTGTGGAAGGGCTGGCCGTTCGCCTTCCTCATCATGATGGCCGGGCTGCAGAACATCCCCAGGGAGATGTACGAGGCGGCAGCGCTGGACGGCGCCGGGATGTGGCAGCAGATCCGCCGCATCACGCTGCCGTCCCTGCGGCCGGTCAACCAGGTCCTCGTCCTCGTGCTCTTCCTGTGGACGTTCAACGACTTCAACACGCCGTACGTCCTGTTCGGCCGGGCGGCGCCCGAAGCGGCGGACCTGATCTCCATCCACATCTATCAATCCTCGTTCGCCACCTGGAACTTCGGCACCGGCTCGGCCATGTCCGTCCTGCTGCTCCTGTTCCTGCTCGCGGTGACGGGCGTCTACCTGTGGATCACGTCGCGCGAGAGGAAGTCCGTGCATGTCTAGCCTCCGCATGGCGGCACGGCCCCGCGGGGCCGCGAAACCCCGCTCTCCGATGGCGGCGCCCCGCTCGTTCCTGTGGTCACGGCGGATCTTCCTGACGCTGCTCACCGGGTTCGTGCTGCTTCCGGTGTTCGTGATGGTCTCCAGCTCGCTCAAGCCCCTCGAAGACGTGTCGGGCAAGTTCCGCTGGATGCCGAGCGGGCTCACCGTCCGCCCGTACATCGACATCTGGAAGACCGTCCCGCTGGCGAAGTACTTCATGAACTCGCTGATCGTGGCGGGCGCGGCCACCGTCTGCTCGGTGGTGATCGCCGTCTTCGCTGCCTACGCCGTCAGCCGCTACCAGTTCCGCGGCAAGCGCGTCTTCACGGTGACGGTCCTGTCCACCCAGATGTTCCCCGGCATCCTGTTCCTGCTGCCGCTGTTCCTGATGTACGTCAACATCGGCAACGCCACGGGGATCGCCCTGTTCGGCTCGCGGGCCGGTCTCATCCTCACGTATCTGACCTTCTCGCTGCCCTTCTCGATCTGGATGCTGATCGGGTACTTCGACTCGGTGCCGCGCGACCTGGACGAAGCGGCGCTCGTCGACGGCTGCGGGCCGGTCGGAGCGCTCTTCAGGGTCGTCGTGCCGGCCGCGATCCCCGGCATCGTCGCGGTCGCCGTCTACGCGTTCATGACCGCCTGGGGAGAAGTGCTCTTCGCCTCCGTCATGACGAACGAGGCCACCCGCACCCTCGCCATCGGTCTGCAGGGCTACTCCACCCAGAACGACGTCTACTGGAACCAGATCATGGCCGCCTCGCTGGTCGTGAGCGTGCCGGTGGTCGCGGGCTTCCTCCTGCTCCAGCGCTATCTGGTCGCCGGCCTCACGGCCGGAGCCGTCAAGTGACCCACCCCCTCCCGCCTGATTCCCTCACGTCTGAGAGGACGTCCGTGTCCGAGCTCATCGACCTTGCCGCACTCCCGCACGACTTCACGTGGGGCACGGCCACATCGGCGTACCAGATCGAAGGGGCCGTCACCGAGGACGGCCGTTCCCCCTCGATCTGGGACACCTTCTCGCACACCCCCGGAAAGATCGACAACGACGATCACGGCGACGTGGCCTGCGACCACTACCACCGCTGGCGCGAGGACATCGCGCTGATGAAGCAACTGGGCACCAACGCCTACCGGTTGTCCCTGGCCTGGCCGCGCATCGTGCCCGGTGGCGACGGCCCGCCCAACGCCAAGGGCCTGGACTTCTACGACCAGTTGATCGACGGGCTGCTCGAAGCGGGCATCACACCGTCGGTGACCCTCTACCACTGGGACCTGCCGCAGGTGCTCCAGGACCGCGGCGGCTGGCCCGAGCGGGAGACGGCCGAGCACTTCGCCGCGTACGCGTCCCTCGCCGCCGAGCGCTTCGGCGACCGCGTCACCCAGTGGGCCACGCTCAACGAACCCCTCTGCTCGGCGTGGATCGGCCACCTCGAAGGCCGGATGGCCCCGGGCCTGACCGACCTGACCGCCGCCGTGCGCGCCTCCTACCACCTGCTGCTCGGGCACGGTCTCGCCACCCAGGCGATCCGCGCCGCGGCGCCCGGCGCGCAGATCGGCATCGTCAACAACCTCTCCACGGTGGAGCCCGCCAGTGACCGCCCCGAAGACGTGGCGGCGGCCCGCCGCGTGGACGGCCACACCAACCGCTGGTGGCTGGACCCGGTCCACGGCCGTGGCTTCCCCGCGGACATGCAGGAGGTCTACGGGGTCGAACTCCCGGAGCGCGCAGGCGACTTGGCGACCATCGCCCAGCCGCTGGACTGGCTGGGCCTGAACTACTACTTCCCGGCCGTGGTCTGCGACGACCCCGCGGGCCCCGCGCCCTACGCCCACCAGGTGCGCCGCGAGGGCGTCCCCCGCACGGGCATGGACTGGGAGATCGACGCGAGCGGCATCGAGACGCTCCTGCTGCGCCTCACGAACGAATACGGCGCGCGCAAGCTGTACGTCACCGAGAACGGCTCGTCCTACCCCGACGTCGTACGCCCCGACGGGACGATCGACGACCCGGAGCGCACCGACTACCTGATCCGCCACCTCGCGGCCTGTGCGAGCGCCGCCCGCAAGGGAGCGCCCCTCGCCGGGTACTACGCGTGGTCGCTGCTCGACAACTTCGAGTGGGCTTATGGCTACGACAAGCGGTTCGGCCTGGTCCACGTCGACTACGAGACGCAGCGCCGCACCGTCAAGGGCAGCGGCCTGCGCTATGCCGACATCATCCGCGGCCACCAGGGGCGGGTGAGCCGCGCCGCCTGACGGCGGCCCCGAGCGTGCCGACAGCGGCTCCCGGCTCTCCGCCGATCCGGGGGCCGCTGCGGCGTCCTTGGCCCGCCTTCCTGCTCTCGGGTCCGTCAGGTGGAGTTCGGGGTGACCTTTCGGCTCTCCTTCGCGGCCGCGCCCGTACACACGAGGCCGAGCAGGAGGGTGAGGGCGCCGATGATGACGTTGGTGAGGACGACGCCCATGTCGGGGCTGGTGCCCACGACCCACGGCGACACGATCATCCATACGCCCATGGCGCACATGGCCCAGCTCAGGCCGTACATCCTGGCCGGTGCGACGGTGAATCCAAGACCCAGCAGGCCGATCGCGATGCCCATGATGAGGTTGTGCGTCGCGAGGACGGGCTGGCTGGTGGTGAAGTGGACCACCCAGGGGGAGATGGCACAGAAGAGGCCCGTGAGGAACACGGGCCCGTCCACGAGTGCCACGTCGCGTCCACCGAGTACGCGGGCGTATCGATCCCGCATTTCTGATACGTCAGGGTGAGCGGCTATGTCTCCCCTGTGTGAGACGTCGGCCATCTGACTCGTCTCCTCTGGTTCGTGCAGGCCTGATCACGTCGCGCGGCGGGATGTCGCGCACATCCATTCTGCTCTTATTTTTTCTTTATGCGTAATTGAGGGCGATATGTGATCCGCCGATGGCCGCCCGTACGGGGGACCAGAACGCGCCGTCCCCCGGCACGCCCGCTGGAATGGACACGTGACCGCGCCCCCGGACGACTGCCTAGCGCGCAACGAGTGGATCTGCGGTGAGTATCTGAGCACCCGCCGCCAGATCATCCTCGACGCGGTCCTCCAGCATCTGGAGCTGACCGCGGTATCCGTCCTCATCGCGCTCGTCATCGCCGTCCCGCTGGCCGTCGTCGCCCGCCGCTGGGCCCTGGCGGCCGGTCCTGTCCTCGCGCTGACCACGGTCCTCTACACGATCCCCTCGCTCGCGATGTTCTCGCTGCTCCTTCCCGTGTACGGCCTCTCCGCGTCCCTCGTGGTCGCGGGACTCGTCCTGTACTCACTGACGCTGCTCGTCCGCAACATCCTGGCCGGTCTGCGCGCCGTCCCCGAGGACACCCGGCAGGCCGCCCGGGGCATGGGATACGGGCCCATCCGGCTGCTGCTCACCGTCGAACTGCCGCTCGCGCTGCCCGCCGCGATGGCGGGCCTGCGCATCGCCACCGTCTCCGCGGTCTCCCTCGTCACGGTCGGCGCGATCGTCGGCTTCGGCGGGCTCGGCAACCTCATCTACGCGGGCATGAACACCTACTTCAAGGCGCAGGTCCTGACCGCGTCCGTGCTGTGCGTCGTCATCGCCGTACTGGCCGATCTGCTGCTCCTTGGCGTGCAGCGGATCCTCACCCCGTGGACGAGGGCGGTCCGCTCATGAACACCATCAGCGATGCCTGGCAGTGGCTCACCGACTCGGCGCACTGGGCGGGCGACGACGGCATCTGGCACCGGCTCACCCAGCACATGGTCCTCACCGTGGTCTGTCTGCTGCTGAGCTGTCTGATCGCGCTGCCGGTCGCACTCGTCCTGGGCCACCTGGGCAAGGGCGGCGCCCTGGCGGTCAACATCTCCAACGTCGGCCGCGCGGTCCCCACCTTCGCCGTCCTCGTCCTGCTGCTCCTCACCCCGATCGGGAACTGGGGCGAGGGCCCCACCGTCGTCGCGCTCGTCCTGTTCGCCGTGCCGCCGCTGCTCACCAACGCGTACGTCGGGATGCGCGGGGTCGACCGCAGCGTCGTACAGGCCGCGCGGGGCATGGGCATGACGGGACGGCAGATGCTGTGGCGGGTCGAACTGCCGCTCGCGATGCCGCTGGTCCTCAGCGGGGTGCGGATCGCCGCCGTGCAGCTCGTCGCCACCGCAACGATCGCGGCGCTCGCCGGCGGCGGGGGGCTCGGCCGGATCATCACGGCCGGGTTCAACCTCGCCAGTACACCGCAGGTGGTGGCGGGGGCCGTCCTCGTCGCCGTGTTCGCGCTGATCGTCGAGGGACTCTTCGAGATCGGCGAACGGCTCGCTCCCGGGTGGGCGCGGGGGAGAGGTCGTACGGGATGAAGCGGCGTACGGGTGCGGGTGCGGGTGCGGCGGTGGCCATGGTCCTGCTGCTGTCCGGCTGCGGGTCGGGGCCGTCCCTGGAGACGCAGGGCGAGGTCACCGCGCCGCCCGGCGACAGCCACCACCTGGTCGTCGGCTCGGCGGGGTTCACCGAGAGCGACCTGCTCGCCCAGATGTACTCCCTGCTCCTGACGAAGGCCGGATACGGCGCGGAGATCCTCTCCGTGGCCAACCGCGAGCTGTACGAACCGGCGCTGGAGGCCGGGCAGATCGACGTCGTCCCCGAGTACGCGGCGACGTTCGCGGACTGGCTGAACGCCAAGAAGAACGGCGCGGACGCGAAGCCGGTCGGCTCCCCCGACCTGGACGCCACGATGAAGGCCCTGCGCGGACTGGCCGCCCCGCGAGGTCTCACCGTCCTGGACCCGGGGAAGGCCGTCGACCAGAACGCGTTCGCCGTCACCGCGTCCTACGCCGAGCAGCACCGCCTCAAGACACTGAGCGACCTCGGCAAGTCGGGCCTGAAGGTACGCCTCGCCGCGGGCGACGAATGCGTGCAACGCCCGTACTGCGAACCCGGCCTGAAGAAGGTCTACGGCATCGACGTCACCTCCGTGGACCCCAAGGGCGTGGGCACGACCCAGGCCAAGAAGGCCGTGCAGAGCGGCCAGGACCAGATGGTCCTGACGACATCGACGGACGCCACGCTCGACAACTTCGGCCTGGTCCTCCTGAAGGACGACAAGAAACTGCAGAACGCCGACTACATCGTCCCGGTGGTCAATCGCTCCCGCGCCGGCAGCAAGGGCGTGGCGAACGCACTGGGCCGCCTCAACTCGGTCCTGACGACGGCGGACCTGGCCTCCATGAACGAACAGGTGGACAGCTGGCGTCGGCTGCCGCAGGACGTGGCGCGGACGTACCTGGAGGAGAAGGGGCTGCTCTGACCGAGCCCGCGGCGGCAGGCGGGCGCGGGCTCAGGCGTCGGCGACGGAGTCGAACTCCACCTGGGTGCGTGGGACGCCCTGGGCGTCCGCGTCCACCGAGCGGCGCAGGGCCTCGTGGAGCTTGGCGGGGGTCAGTACGCCGAGGAAGCGGGCCCCGTCGAGGACCGCGACCCAGCCCGCGTCGTGCTGGAGCATCACGCCGAACGCCTGCTTGAGCGGGGCGCCGACCGGGACCCAGGCCTTCATGCGATGGGCCAGGTCGCCCACTCTGCCGCCCTCGCCGGCCAGGGTCACCTCGTCGATGCCGACCCAGCCGTGCAGATCGCCGTCCGTGTCCAGGACGACCGCCCAGCGGGCGTCCTGCTCGCGCAGCCTGGCCGCGGCCTGCGCCGCGGGCTCGTCCAGCTTGGCCACCACCGGCTGCTCCAGGTCCTCCGCCAGGATCTCGGTGACCGAGAGACGCTTCAGGCCCCGGTCCGCGCCCACGAACTCGGCGACGTACGGCGTCGCCGGAGTGCCAAGCACCGCCCCAGGTGTGTCGAACTGCTCGATGCGTCCCTGCCCGTACACCGCGATCCGGTCACCGAGCCTGACCGCCTCCTCGATGTCGTGCGTGACCAGGAGAACCGTCTTGCGGACCGCCGCCTGCATCCGCAGGAACTCGTCCTGCAACTGCTCGCGCACCACCGGGTCGACCGCGCCGAACGGCTCGTCCATGAGGAGCACGGGCGGATCGGCGGCCAGGGCGCGTGCCACGCCGACACGCTGGCGCTGGCCGCCGGACAACTGCTCGGGATAGCGGGAGCCGTACGTCTTGGGGTCAAGGCCCACCAGGTCGAGCAGCTCGGCCGCCCGCGCCCGCGCCTTCGCCTTCTTCCAGCCGATCAGTGCGGGGACGGTCGCCGTGTTGTCGAGGATCGTCCGGTGCGGGAAGAGCCCCACCTGCTGGATGACATAGCCGATACGGCGGCGCAGCCGGACCGGGTCGACGTCCGCGATGTTCTCGTCGTTGACGAAGATGCGGCCCGCCGTCGGCTCGATGAGGCGGTTCACCATCATCATCGTGGTCGTCTTGCCGCACCCGGACGGTCCGACGAGCGTGACCAGTTCACCCTCGGCGACCTCGAAGGACAGCTCGTCCACGGCCATGGTGCCGTCCGGGTAGCGCTTGCTCACCTGCTCGAACCGGATCATGCACTCACGCTAACCGCGGCCTTCGGACTCCGCTCACCAGCACCACCTCCAAGGTGCGCGGGCCGTGCACGCCCTCCACCCGGTCCAGTTCGATGTCGCTGGTCGCCGACGGTCCCGAGATCCACGTCAGCGGGTGGGCGGGATCGAGCCGTTCGAGTGCCTGTGGGACGGAGGAGACGACCTGGTCGGGGATCCGTACGACGCAGATGTGGTGATCGGGCACGAGGGTGATGCGCCGTCTGCCCTGGTCGGGGCCGCCGTCCAGGACGATCGTGCCGGTCTCGGCGACGGCCACCGCACATCCGGTGACCACGCTGTCCACCGTGTCCAGCTCCCGCGCGGTGTGCGTCGCGAGGTCCTGGACGAGAGCGGCCGGAGCGCCTTCGGCCAGCCAGTGGGGCGGCAGCGCGGGCGGCACGAGCACCGTGCGTGACCCCCGCTCGGTGAGCAGCCGCGCGAGGAGGGCGGGGAGCTGGTCGCCGTCCGCGCGGTGCACCGTCGCGCGATAGTCCGCCAGGTTCTCCGCGAGCAGGTCGATGGTCTGGAGGGGAGAACGGTCGCCGTGCTCGCGCAGGTAGTCGCGGGGGACGGCCCGGTCGTAGTCGTACGTCTCCTTGTCGTCCGGGATGTCCGCCAGCGCCCGCCGGACGCGGCCCAGGATCTGGTCCCTGCTGCTCACTTCGTGCCGCCCTTCTCCGCCTGGCCGCCGTTCGTACGCTGCCACCAGTCGCGGAACGGCTCCGTCGGCACCTTCGGCAGATCCCGCGTCGCGCTCCATGCCCTGCCGGGTCCGGGAAGCGTGCGTGGATGAACGCGCCGGGTCCCGGACGCAAGCCGCTGCCCGGCCCGCAACGCCCCCGGACGGCCGAACGCCCAGCCCGCCGCGCGCATCGCCGCCCGCTCCGCCGCGTGCCCCTTCGCGGGCCGCAGCGTCACCCGCGTGCCGTCCCGTGTCACTTCGCCGCCCTGGACCACGCGCTCCCGCAGGTGGACGAGGACCTCGGGGATGTCGATGGCCACCGGGCACACCTCGTAGCAGGCGCCGCAGAGGGACGAGGCGTAGGGGAGCGAGGCGTCGATCTCGCTCTGGGTGCCGCGGAGCTGCGGGCTGAGGATCGCGCCGATGGGGCCGGGGTAGACCGAGCCGTACGCGTGGCCTCCGGCCCGTTCGTACACCGGGCAGACGTTGAGACAGGCGGAACAGCGGATGCAGCGCAGCGCCTGGCGGCCCACCTCGTCGGCGAGCGTGTCGCTGCGGCCGTTGTCGAGGAGCACGAGGTGGAAGGTGCTCGGCCCGTCCTCATCGGAGGTGCCCGTCCACATCGACGTGTACGGGTTCATCCGCTCGGCCGTCGACGAGCGGGGCAGCGTCTGGAGGAAGACCTCCAGGTCCCGCCAGGTCGGCACGATCTTCTCGATGCCGACCACCGAGATCAGCGTCTCGGGGAGCGTGAGGCACATGCGGCCGTTGCCCTCCGACTCGACGACCACCAGGGTGCCCGTCTCGGCGACCATGAAGTTCGCCCCGGAGACGCCGATCTTGGCGCGCAGGAACTTCTCCCGGAGGTGGAGACGCGCGGCCTCGGCCAGCTCCGCCGGGGTGTCCGTCAGCCCCTCCGGGGCCGGGCGGCCCCACTCGCCCATCTCGCGCGCGAAGATCTCGCGGATCTCGCCGCGGTTGCGGTGGATGGCGGGGACGAGGATGTGCGAGGGACGGTCCTTGCCCAGCTGCACGATGAGCTCGGCCAGGTCGGTCTCGTAGGCGTGGATGCCCTCGGCCTCCAGCGCTTCGTTGAGGCCGATCTCCTGCGTGGCCATCGACTTGACCTTGACGACCTCGCGCTTCTCGGCGTCGCTGCCGCCACTGGCCTTGACCAGCGCGGTCACGATGCGGTTCGCCTCGTCCGCGTCCGCCGCCCAGTGCACGACGCCGCCCGCCGCAGTGACCGACTCCTCCAACTGGACGAGGTAGTGGTCGAGATGGCGCAGCGTCTCGTCCTTGATCCGCTTGCCCGCCTCGCGGAGCTGCGCCCAGTCGTCCAGCTCGGCGACCGCGCGGGCCCGTTTGTCGCGGATGGTGTGGGTGGCGTGCCGCAGATTGGCGCGCAGGGTCTTGTTCCCCACGGCCTCGCGGGCCGCCGTGGGGAAGGCGGGCATGCCTACGAACGTGCCGCTCGCGCCACTCATGACAGGGGCTCCTCTTCCGTGCTCGCCAGGATCTCCGCGATGTGGACCGGGCGTACACCGCTCCTGAGCCGGGTCAGCGTGCCCCCGATGTGCATCAGACAGGAGTTGTCCGCCGCGCACAGCGCGTCGGCGCCCGTCGACTCGGCGTTGCGCACCTTGTCCGTGCCCATCGCCGACGAGACATCGGAGTTCTTCATCGCGAAGGTGCCGCCGAAGCCGCAGCACTCGTCCGCGCCCGGAAGCGCGCGCAGCTCCAGCCCCTTGACCGCTTGGAGCAGCCGCGTGGGGCGGTCGCCAAGCCCGAGGCTGCGCAGGCCGTGGCAGGTCGGGTGGTAGGTCACCGTGTGCGGGTAGTACGCCCCCACGTCCGTCACACCGAGGATGTCCACCAGGAACTCGGTGAGTTCGTACGTCTTGGGAACGACGGGGGCCAGCGTGGTCGCCAGGCCGTCGCCCCGGCCCTCGGCACGGGCCCGCTCTCCCATACGGGGGTACAGCTCGCGGACCATCGCACCGCACGAACCGGACGGCGTCACGATCGCGTCGTACTCGTCCGAGCCGAAGACATCGGAGAAATGACGGGCGAGCGGCTCTGCCTGGTGGCGGTAACCCGTGTTGTAGTGCGCCTGCCCGCAGCAGGTCTGCGCCATCGGGAAGTCGACCTCAACTCCTAGCCTGGTCAGCAGTTTCACCACCGCGCGGCCCGTGTCGGGATAGAGCGTGTCGTTGACACAGGTCAGGAACAGAGCGACACGCATCGCGGGTTCCTCCTCGTCGATCATCGGATGGATGCAGCGTATGTGCTGCGCTCGCTTTGCGGGAAGTCATGATGCGGGCACGCGTCACGCGGCGACGCGTCGCGATGCTTCCTCCCATGCCGCCCGGCGTGCGGGGTCGCCGGTCGGCTCGTAGCGAGTCGACTGCTGGGTGCGGGCCAGCAGGGCGCGCATCTCATGACGGTCCCGCAGAAGGCCGTGCGCCCGCGCCTGTACGAGGACGTTGCCCAGGGCGGCCGCCTCCGCCGGGCCCGCGACGACCGGCAGCCCGCAGGCGTCCGCCGTCAGCTGGCACAGGAGGGCGTTGCGGGCGCCGCCGCCGACTATGTGGACGACGTCCACGGGCCGGTCCGCGAGGCGTTGGGCGTCCTCGATGGCGCGGCGGTGGGCAAGCGCCAGGGAGTCGAGTATGCAGCGCGTCGTCTCGGCGGGGGTGCCGGGGACGGGCTGTCCCGTGGCCCGGCAGACCTGGGCGATGCGGTGCGGCATGTCGCCGGGGAGCAGGAAGGCGGGGTCCGCCGCGTCGACGAGGGAGCGAAGGGCGGGGGCGGTGGCGGCTTCGCGGAGGAGTTGATCCAGGTCGGGGGTGGTGGTTTCGGGGTCCGTCGCCCAGGTGCGCAGGCACTCCTGGAGGAGCCACAGGCCCATGATGTTGCGCAGGTAGCGGACCGTGCCGTCGATGCCGAGCTCGTTGGTGAAGTTGGCCGCCCGGCTCTCCTCCGTACGGACGGGGGCGGCGAGCTCCAGGCCCGCAAGCGACCAGGTGCCGGTGCAGATGTAGGCGAAGTACCCGGTCGTGGCGGGGACGGCGGCGACCGCTGACGCGGTGTCGTGCGAGGCGACCGTCGTGAGGGGGGTGGGTGTGCTCAGGCCGGTGTCCTCCAGGACCTGCGGGAGCAGGTGGCCCGCCGGATCGCCCGGTCGCCGCACGGGAGGGAACAGCCCGAGGTCGATGCCCAGGCGCGTTGCCACCTCGCGGGACCAGCCCTGTGTGCCGGGGTCGATCAACTGCGTGGTGGAGGCGTTGGTCAGCTCCGTGCCGAGCTCGCCGGTCAGCCAGTACGTCAGGAGGTCCGGGATCAGCAACAGATGCTTGGCCGCGGCAAGTTGGGGCGTCCCTTGGGCGGCCATGAGTTGGTACAGGGTGTTGAAGGGGGCGTACTGGACGCCTGTCGTGGCGTAGAGCTCGGTGGCCGGGACCGTCGTCCACGCCTTGGCCGCGATGCCCTCGGTGCGGGTGTCCCGGTAGTGCACCGGGTTGCCCAGCAGCATGCCGTCCGCGTCCAGGAGGCCGTAGTCCACTGCCCAGCCGTCGATGCCGATGGAGGTGAGGGGGGCGGTGGCGCCTGCGGCGCGCAGGCCGTCGAGGACTCCGGCGTACAGCGACAGGATGTCCCAGTGCAGGGTGCCGGCTGCGCGGACCGGACGGTTGGGGAAGCGGTGTGCCTCGTGGAGCGTGAGGGTGTCGGGGCCTGTCCGGGCCACCATGACGCGTCCGCTGGAGGCGCCGAGGTCGATCGCGGCGAAGTGGTGTGGTGAGCGGGGGTTGGGCATGGTGGCTCGCAGGGTTGGTTGAGGGCTGAGGGTTGAGTGCGGGTGTTCGGTCCGCGCGCTGTGCTCTGGGGGGCGGGGCCGCGCCGGTATGTCCGTCCTCGCTCTCTCGGTTTGAGCGCGTGGCCACTTCGGTACCGGAGCGCCGCGTGCCGTGCTCCGGGCGGACATACCGGCACGTCCTCTCCGGTCGGATGCGCGGCTGCGGGCCAGTGGTCTGCCGCTTCTCACCGGTACGGAGCGTCCCTCCGGTCGGGCTCGTGGCGCCGACCGGAGGGGGTTGGGGTTACCTCAGGAACGCCGCCGCCACGCCCGCGTCCACGGGTATGTGCAGGCCCGTCGTGTGGGACAGGTCGCCCGCGGTCAGGGCGAAGACCGCGTTGGCCACGTGCTCGGGGAGCACCTCGCGCTTGAGGAGGGTGCGCTGGGCGTAGAACTCGCCCAGGTTCTCCTCCTCGATCCCGTACGTCGCCGCGCGCTGCGCGCCCCATCCGCCCGCGAAGATCCCCGAGCCGCGGACCACGCCGTCCGGGTTGATGCCGTTCACGCGTATGCCGAACTCGCCCAGCTCGGCGGCGAGGAGGCGGACCTGGTGGGCCTGGTCCGCCTTGGTGGCGGAGTACGCGATGTTGTTCGGGCCGGCGAACACCGCGTTCTTGGACGTGATGTAGATGATGTCGCCGCCCAGGGCCTGGTCCCGCATGACGCGGGCCGCCTCGCGGGAGACGAGGAAGGACCCGCGGGCCATGATGTCGTGCTGCAGGTCCCAGTCGCGGGCCGTGGTGTCGAGCAGGGGCTTGGAGATGGAGATGCCCGCGTTGTTCACCACCAGGTCCACCCCGCCGAACGCCAGGGCCGCGGCGGCGAAGGCAGCTGTGATCTGGTCCTCGGACGTGACGTCCATGGGGATGGCGATCGCCTTGTCCGGCCCGCCCAACTCCTCGGCCACCGCCGCGGCGTTCTCCGCGTTGAGATCCGCCACCGCGACGCAGGCCCCCTCGGCGACCAGGCGGTGGGCGATCGCCTTGCCGATGCCGCTGCCCGCGCCGGTCACCAGGGCGACGCGGGTCGCCAGCGGCTTGGGCTTGGGCAGCCGCTGGAGCTTCGCCTCTTCCAGCGGCCAGTACTCGATGCGGAACTTCTCCGACTCGTCGATCGGCGCGTAGGCGGAGACGGCCTCGGCGCCGTGCATGACGTTGATGGCGTTCACGTAGAACTCGCCCGCCACGCGCGCCGTCTGCTTGTCCTTGCCGAAGGAGAACATTCCTACGCCCGGAACGAGGACGATGGCCGGGTCGGCGCCGCGCATCGCGGGAGAGGTCGGGTCGGCGTGGCGGGCGTAGTAGGCCGCGTACTCCGCGCGGTACGCGGTGTGCAGTTCCTTGAGGCGGGTGATGGCCTCCGTGAGCGGGGCGGTGGGCGGGAGGTCCAGGACCAGGGGCCTGATCTTCGTGCGCAGGAAGTGGTCCGGGCAGGAGGTCCCCAGGGCCGCCAGGCGCGGGTGTTCCGCGCCGGTCAGGAAGTCGAGCACGGTGTCCGAGTCGGTGAAGTGGCCGATCTGGGGGCGGTCCTGAGACGCCAGCGAGCGGATGTAGGGCGCCAGTTCGGCCGCGCGGCGGTGGCGGGCGGCTGTGGGAAGCGGGCCGTAGCCCTCCAGGGCAGGACCGAACGGGGCGGGCCTGCCGTGTTCGGTCAGGAATGCCTCCGCCGTGCGGATGATGTGCAGAGAGTTGCGCTCGCACTCCTGCGCCGTGGCGCCCCAGGCCGTGATGCCGTGACCGCCCAGGACGCAGCCGATGGCGTCGGGGTTCGCCGCCTGCACCGCCGCGATGTCCAGGCCCAGCTGGAAGCCGGGACGGCGCCAGGGCACCCAGGCCACCGTGGAGCCGAAGCACTGGGCTGTCAGCTTCTCGCCGTCGGCGGCGCACGCCAGGGCGATGCCCGAGTCCGGGTGGAGGTGGTCCACGTGCTCCGCGTCCACCAGGGCGTGCATGGCCGTGTCGATGGAGGGGGCGGCGCCGCCCTTGCCGTGCAGGCAGTAGTCGAAGGCGGCGACCATCTCGTCCTCGCGATCCGCGCCCCCGTACACCTCCTTCAGCGCGTGGAGGCGGTCGAGGCGCAGGACCGCCAGGCCCTCCTCGGTGAGCGTGCCCAGGTCGCCGCCCGAGCCCTTGACCCACATCAGGTCGGTGTCCGCGCCGGTGACCGGGTCGGGGGCCGTGCCCTTCGCCGACGCGTTGCCGCCCGCGTAATTCGTGTTGCGCGGGTCGGCGCCCAAGCGGTGGGCGCGGTCCAGAAGTTCCTTGATCCGTGCGTGCTGTGTCATGTCGCTCATGCCCCCCATCCGGCCTGCTCGCCGCCCACGCGGTCCTTGACGATCTGCTCCTGCCAGCCTGACTCCCGATAGGCCCTCATGGGATCCGGGTCGAGCCCCGAGTCCTCCCTGACTTCTGCCAGTAGGGGACGGACGTCGGTGTTGTAGGCGTCCATCAGGACGGCGTTGGCGGCCAGCACGTCGCCGGTCCGCTGGGCCTCGGCCAGTGCGTCGGCGTCGACGAGCAGCGCCTTCGCCGTGGCCTCCTGCACGTTCATCACCGAGCGGATGATCGCGGGGATCTTCGCCTCGATGTTGTGGCACTGGTCCAGCATGAACGCGATGTCGGAGGTCAGGCCTCCGCCGCGGACGACCTCGTACATGATCCGGAAGAGCTGGAAGGGGTCGGCGGCGCCCGCCATCAGGTCGTCGTCCGCGTAGAAGCGCGAGTTGAAGTCGAAGGCGCCCAGGCGGCCTTCGCGCAGCAGTGTGGCGACGATGAACTCGATGTTGGTGCCCGGGGCGTGGTGGCCGGTGTCGACGACGACCTGCGCCTTGGGCCCGAGCTTCAGGCAGTGCGCGTACGCCGTGCCCCAGTCCGGGATGTCCGTCGCGTAGAAGGCAGGCTCGAAGAGCTTGTACTCGATGAGCATGCGCTGGTCGTCGCCGAGGCGGTCGTAAGTGGTGTGCAGGGCTTCCGAGAGACGGTCCTGGCGGGTGCGGATGTCGTCCTGGCCCGGGTAGTTGGTGCCGTCGGAGAACCACAGCTTCAGGTCGCGTGAACCCGTCGCGTCCATGACGTCCACGCACTCCAGGAGGTGGTCGAGCGCCTTGCGCCGGACCGTGGGGTCGGGGTTGGTGACCGAGCCGAGTTTGTAGTCGTCGTCCTGGAAGACGTTGGCGTTGATCGCGCCGAGCGTCACTCCGCGCTCGGCGGCGTACTCCGCGAGGGCCGCGTAGTCGTCGACCTTGTCCCAGGGGATGTGCAGGGCGACCTTGGGTGCCACGCCCGTGTGGGCGTGCACCCGGGAGGCGTCGTCCAGTTTTTCGCGGGTCGTGCGGGGGACACCTGGCTGCGCGAAGACCTTGAAGCGCGTACCGGAGTTGCCGTACGCCCAGGACGGGGTCTCCAGGGCCTGGGTGGTGAGTGCCGCTTTCACGGCGTCCTTGCTGGTTCCGGCGGTCATCGCGCAGCCTTCCGAAAGAGCGGTCGAGGTGGGTCAGTTGGAGAAGCGGTGGGTGCCGGAGACCGCGGCGAAGACGGCGCAGCCGTCCTCCATCCGCAGGAACTCCGTCTCGCCGTGCGTCACTTGAGAGCGCTTGTCGGCGGGGATCCACACCTCCGCCGTGGTGTTGGCGGGCAGGGTCAGGGTGAGACGGAACCCTTCGGAGTCCGTCTTCCAGTGGGTGGTGACCGGGCCGTAGAGCGCGTCGAAGGTGCCCTGGGCCTCCGTGACGCCGCCGCCGGGGCGCGGGCGGACGAGGATCTTGCGGAAGCCGGGGTCGGCCGGTGCGATGCCCGCGATGTTCGCGTACATCCACTCGCCCACCGAGCCGTAGGCGTAGTGGTTGAAGGAGTTCATGCCGGCGTCCTGGAAGCTGCCGTCCGGCTTGATGGAGTCCCAGCGCTCCCACATCGTCGTGGCGCCCTTGTCGATCTGGTAGCCCCAGCTGGGGAACGACCGCTGGATCAGGAGGCGGTAGGCGACGTCCGTGTGGCCGGTGGCCGTCAGGACGGGGAGCAGCCGCGGGGTGCCCAGGAAGCCCGTCGACAGGTGCCACTCCTTGGACTTGATGAGCTCCACCAGACGGGCGGCGGCCGGTGCGCGGTCGCTGTCGGCGAGCAGGTCCATGGAGAGGGCCAGCACGTACGCGGTCTGTGTGTCGCCCTTCACCCGGCCTCCGCCGGTCACGTACGCCGCGCGGAAGGCGTCACGGACGCTGCCGAAGAGCTTCTTGTACGGGGCCGGGTCCTTGCCCAGGGCTTGTGCGGCCTGTGCGACCAGGTCCGCGCTGTGCGCGAAGTAGGCCGTGCCGATGACGTCCTTGGGGGTCTCGTCCTGGATGTTGAGCCAGTCTCCGTAGCCCTCGGCGGGGCGCAGGTAGCCGCTGCTGTGCTTCTCCAGGTAGTCGAGCCACTTCACCATCGAGGACCAGGACTGCTCCAGGACGCGTGTGTCCCCGTACGCCTGGTACAGCGCCCAGGGGACGGTCACTCCGGCATCGCCCCAGCCGGCCACGCCCTTGCCGACGGTGCCGACGAACGGGGCCACGTCGGGGAAGGCGCCGTCGTCGGGCTGCCCGTCGCGCAGGTCGTCGAGCCACTTGGTGAGGAAGCGCGCCGACTCCATGGTGTAGGCGGCGGTCGGTGCGAAGACGTTGATGTCGCCGGTCCAGCCGAGCCGTTCGTCGCGGGCGGGGGTGTCCGTGGGGATGGACAGGAAGTTGCCGCGCTGGCCCCAGGTGATGTTGCTGTGCAGCTGGTTGAGCATGGGGACGTTCGTCTTGAAGTCCATCGTGAAGGGCGCCGAGGTGTGGATCACCCGGCCCACCACGGCTTCGCGCGGCGGTGTGCCCGGGTAGCCGGTCACCTCCACGTAGCGGAAGCCGTGGAAGGTGAAGCGCGGCTCGAAGGTCTCCTTGCCGCCGCCCTTGAGCGTGTAGGTGTCCGTGGCGCCCGCGGTCCGCAGGTTGGTGGTGTAGACCGTGCCGTCGGGGTTGAGCACCTCCGCGTGGCGCAGCCTGACCTTCGTGCCGGCCTTTCCGGAGACGGCGAGACGGACCGCGCCGACCATGTTCTGGCCGAGGTCGAAGACGAACACGCCGGGCTTCGGCTCGCTCACCTTGCGGGCGGAGATCTCGCTCTCCACGCGTGTGTGCCCGTCGATCTGGGCGACGACGGTGGCCTTGACCTTGTCGATGGCGTCGGCCGCGACCCAGTGCGAGTCGTCGAATCCGGCGCGCGTCCAGCCCGCCGTCTCCAGGCGGGCGTCGTAGTCCTCGCCCGACAGGAGGTCGGCGGCGGTCACCGGGCCGGTGGCGGTGCGCCAGTCGGTCCCGGACAGCACGCGGTCGGTCGAGCCGTCGGTGTACGTGACCTCCAACTGGGCCAGGAGCGCGGGCCGGTCACCGTACTGGTGCGGACCGAACATGCCGACGTTCCCCGCGTACCAGCCGACCGCGAGCGTCACGCCCAGCGCGTTGGCGCCGGACTTGAGCTGCTTGGTCACGTCGTACGTCTGGTACTGGACCCGCTTGTTGTAGTCGGTCCAGCCGGGCGCCAGGCGGTCGTCGCCGACGCGCTCGCCGTTCAGCCAGGCGTCGTAGAGGCCGAGGGCAGTGGAGTACAGCCGTGCCCGCGCGACCTTCTTGCCCGCCCGCAGGCGGAACTCGTGGCGCAGTTGCGTGGCGGGGCAGTGGTTGGGGGCGACCTTGCCCCAGGGGCCCGAACCCCAGGCGGCGATGACCTTCGCCGCCTGCCAGGAGCCGTCGTCGTACCCCGTCGCCTGCCAGTCGCCCGCGGGCTCCTTGTCGGTGGTCTTCCACGTGCCGTCGGTGGTCAGGGTGTGCACGCCGTCCGCGGTCGTCACCTCGAGCAGGCCGAGCAGCCCGGCGGGACCGGTGGTGGCATTGGTGGCGGCCACGGCGACGACCGCGGGCCCGGGGCGCAGCTGGGCCGTCACGTCGACGACCACGGGGCGGCGCCAGTTGTCGGCGGGGCCGTCCGCTTCGGTGTGCGCCACCCGCGTGCCGTTCACGTAGGCGGTGTGGCCGTCGTCGGCCGTCGTGACGAGGCGCGCGCGGGTCACCCCCTCGGGGACGTCGACGCGGCCGCGGAACCAACGGGTGGCCGCCGGGGCGCTGCCGGCGGGGTCACCCTCGGGGAACCAGATCCACGAGGCGCCGTCCAGCGCTGGCGCCCCGGTGAGTGAGGCGGGGGAGCCTATCCACCGTGCCGTCCAGTCCTTCGCCGCGGAGAGCCCGGTCTCCCACCAGGAGGGCTCACTCCAGCCGGAGGCCTTGCCCGCGCCGTCCCAGACCCGCACCGACCAGTAGTAGCGCGTACGGGACTTGAGCTCGGGACCCGCGTAGGGAACCAGGACGGAGTCGCTCGACGCGACCTTGCCGCTGTCCCAGACGTCGGGCTTCGTCAGGCGCCCCGGATCGGTGGCCACACGCACTTGGTAGGCGGTCTGCGCCTGGCCCTCCTCGGCGGACGTCAGGGGCCAGCTCAGCCTCGGACGCGGTACGTCGAGGCCGAGCGGGTGGCTGACGTACTCGACGGTCGGTCTGGTCACGCGTAGAGCCCGGCTTCCCGCGGACGGGGCGGCGTGGGCGGCCGGAACTGCCCCGGCGGCCATCGCCGTTCCCAGGGCGGCCGTGGCGGTGGTGCTGAGCAGTCGTCTTCTGCTGATCACTTATCGACTCCGTAACGACTCGGCGGTGAATCGTTTCACGAGAGGCGAAGCTAGGGAGAGTGCCGCCTGATGTCAAGGGGGCTGGAGAGCTTCGCCCTTGGCACCTGGCGTGGTGACAGGATTTTCAAGTCACGCCCATTGACGCCGTAGTTGGCGCGGGTTTAGCTTCCCTGGAAATTGATTGAAACCTTTCACGCCGGGTGTCCGGCGAGTGACTCCCGATGACGCCCGACGCCGTCGGACCCACCCGACGCCGAACGCCCGATGCCTCATCCCCAAGCAGGACCCCATGCCAGACCTTCACGCCTGACACACCCCATGCCTGACACACCCCATGCCTGACACCCCATGCCAGAAGCCGCATGCCCTTCGTGACCGATCGGTGCTACCTATGAGAGAGCCCCCCGTCCTTGCCGTGCAGGGCCTGAGCAAGTCCTTCGGGGCCGTTCGCGCCCTGCACGACGTCTCCCTGGAGCTGTACGCCGGTGAGGCGCACGCCCTCGCGGGCGAGAACGGCGCAGGGAAATCCACCCTCATCAAGACCCTCGCAGGGGTCCACAGGCCGGACGCGGGAGAGCTGACGCTCGACGGGTCCCCGGTCGTCTTCCACGGCCCCGGTGACGCCAGGGACGCGGGCGTCGCCGTCATCTACCAGGAGCCGACGCTCTTCCCCGACCTCTCCGTCGCGGAGAACATCTTCATGGGGCGCCAGCCCCGCCGCACCCTCGGCCGCGTCGACCACAAGGCCGTGCACGCGGCGGCCGAAGCGCTCTTCAAGCGCCTGGCCGTGGACCTCGACCCCGATCAGCCCGCGCGCGGCCTCTCCATCGCCGACCAGCAGATCGTCGAGATCGCCAAGGCGCTCTCCTTCGACGCACGGGTCCTGATCATGGACGAGCCGACCGCGGCCCTCACCGGCAGCGAAGTGGCCCGGCTCTTCGGCGTCGTGCGCACCCTGCGCGAACAGGGCGCCGCCGTGCTGTTCATCTCGCACCGCCTCGAGGAGATCTTCGAGCTGTGCCAGCGCGTCACCACGCTGCGGGACGGCGGCCTGATCGCGAGCGAGCCGCTCGCCGGCCTGACCGAGGACGACCTCGTACGCCGCATGGTGGGCCGCGACCTCGATGAGCTCTACCCCAAGCAGGACACCCAGGTGGGCGACGTCGCGCTCAGCGTCCGCCGGCTGACCCGCGAGGGCGTCTTCACCGACGTCTCCTTCGATGTGCGGCGCGGCGAGATCGTCGGTCTTGCCGGGCTCGTGGGAGCCGGGCGCAGCGAGGTCGCGAGGGCCGTGTTCGGCGTCGACCGGTGGGACGCCGGAACGGTCGAGGTGCAGGGCAAGGCGCTGATCAACGGCGCCCCCAGCACCGCCATGGCCGCCGGACTCGCCCTCGTGCCCGAGGACCGGCGCGCCCAGGGCCTGGTGATGGACATGTCGATCGAGCGCAACATCGGGCTCACCGGACTGCGTACGACGGTCCGCGCGGGCCTCATGGACCGCGGCGCCGAACGCAGCCGCTCGCTCGACTGGGCGGTGCGCCTCCAGGTGAAGTACGCGCGCATCGCCGACGCCGTGGGCACCCTGTCCGGCGGTAACCAGCAGAAGGTCGTCCTCGCCAAGTGGCTGGCCACCAAGCCCCAGGTGCTGATCGTGGACGAACCGACCCGCGGCATCGACGTCGGCACCAAGGCCGAAGTGCACCGGCTGCTCTCCGAACTCGCCGCCGACGGAGTCGCGGTCCTGATGATCTCCTCCGACCTGCCCGAGATCCTCGGGATGACCGACCGGGTCCTCGTCATGCACGAAGGGCGGCTCACCGCCGAGATCCCGCGCGCGCGGGCGACCGAGGAGTCCGTGATGGCTGCCGCCACCGGGAGGACGGCATGAGCGTGACCACCCAGAGCCCGGCACCCGCCGTGGACCCCGAGAAGGCCGGGGCCACCCGCCTGGTCGACCGCGTCTTCAAGATGCGCGAACTTGCCATCCTGCTGGTCTTCCTGGTGATGATCGGCATCACCCAGGCGGGCAACAGCGAGTTCCTCTCCGAGCAGGGCATCAAGGACCTGCTCCTGAACGCGACCATCCTCGTCCTCGTCGCGACGGGCCAGGCCCTCGTCGTCATCACCCGCAACGTGGACCTGTCGGTCGGCTCGACGCTCGGGATCAGCGCCTTCGCGGCGGGCAACTACCTCCAGGGCGGCGGCGACCCGACGGTCGCGATCCTGCTCGCGGTCGCGCTCGGCGTCGGCTGCGGGCTGCTCAACGGGGCGCTCGTCAGCCTCGGCCAGGTGCCCGCGCTCGTCGTGACGCTCGGCACCCTCTACATCATCCGGGGCATCGACTCCATCTGGGTCGGCTCCCGGCAGATCACCGCGTCCGACCTGCCGGACGGCTTCGTCGACTTCGGCTCCGGCGGGATCTCGGCGGTGCCCTACCTCGCGCTGATCGCCCTCGCCGTCCTGATCGCCGTCGCCTACTACCTGCGGCACTTCGGCGGCGGACGCGAGCTCTACGCCCTGGGCTCCAACCCCGAGGCCGCGCGCCTCGCCGGCATCCCGGTGCGCAAGCGCATCCTCGCGGCCTACACCGCCTGCGGAGCGCTCGCCGGACTCGCGGGCGCGCTCTACCTGGCCCGCTTCGGCAACGTCGACTCCGCCACCGGCAACGGCTACGAACTGACCGTCGTCAGCGCCGTCGTGGTCGGCGGCGTCGTCTTCACCGGCGGCTCGGGCAGCGTCTACGGCGCCGCACTGGGCGCCCTGCTCCTGACCTCCATCAACAGCGTGCTTCCCGCGCTCGGCGTCAGCTCCGTGTGGGTGCTCGCCATCAACGGCGTACTGCTCGTCCTGGCCATCGCCGTCGACCGTATCGTCGCCCTGCGCGTCGCCAAGGCCCTGAAGAAGAGGAACGCCCGCCATGGCTGACTCCCACCGGCTCAACGTCACGCGCGCCATCCGCTGGGACACGGTTGTCGGCACACTCCTTGTCGTCCTCCTCCTGATGTCCTTCTCCTTTGTCGACGGTTTCGGCAACGCCCTCAACCTGTCGTTCCTCATCGGCAACACGCTCCCCATCGCCCTGATCGCCCTCCCGATGACACTTCTCGTCGTCTCCGGAGAGATCGATCTCTCGGTGGCCTCGACGGCGGGGCTCTCCGGAGCGGTGATGGGCGCTCTGTGGAACGCCGGCCTGGCCATCGAGACGATCATTCCGCTCGTACTCCTCCTCGGAGTCGTCTGCGGCCTGGTCAACGGCCTCCTGGTGACCCGCCTCGGGCTGCCCTCGCTCGCCGTCACCATCGGCACCATGGCCGCCTACCGGGGCATCGCACAGATCGTCCTCGGGTCGGACGCCGTGACGGACTTCCCCACGCAGTACCTGGACTTCGCGGCCGGACAGGTCGGCGACACGTTCCTGCCGTACGCCTTCCTGCCCTTCCTCGCACTGCTCGCGATCGCCGTCGTCGTCCTGCACGCCACTCCCTTCGGGCGCTCGCTCTTCGCGATCGGCGCCAACGAGGAGGCCGCGCGGTTCGCCGGTGTCCGCGTCAAGCGGCACAAGCTGTGGCTGTTCGTCGCCACGGGACTCATGGCCTCGCTCACGGGCATCTTCTGGGCCCTGCACTACGCGAGCGCCCGCTACGACAACGCCACGGGCCTCGAACTGTCCGTCGTCGCCGCCGTCCTGCTCGGCGGCATCGACTTCGACGGCGGCAAGGGCACCCTCGGCGGTGCCATCGCCGGAGTCTTCCTGCTCGGCGCGCTCCAGAACGCGATGAGCCTGCTCAACGTCTCCGCGCAGTCGCAGATCGTCGTCACCGGCGTGCTGCTCGTGGTGTCCGTCCTCGGGCCGCGCGTGGCCCGGCAGATCGCCGTCGCCCGAGCGGGCCGACGCGCCGCCGCCGCTCCAGCCCGCTGACCCCTCGTACCGTCGACAAAGTCCGAAAGGGACCAACGATGCTCTCTCCCCGCCGCTCCGTCCGCCGCTCCGCGCTCACCCGCGCCTGCGTGACCCTGGCCGCCGTCACCTCGCTCGCCCTCACCGCCACCGCCTGCGGAGGCACCACCAAGGAGTCCTCGAAGGACGACGACGCGGCCAAGGCCTCGAACGCGAAGGCCGACCCGGACGCGGCCACCAAGAAGGGCCTCACCGTCGCCTTCCTGCCCAAGCAGGTCAACAACCCGTACTTCACCGTCGCCGACAAGGGCGGCGAGAAGGCGCTGGGCGAGCTCGGATCGAAGTACAAGGAGACAGGACCCAACAGCGCGACCGACACCAGTGGGCAGGTCAGCTACGTCAACACGCTCACCCAGCAGCAGGTCGACGCCATGGCCGTCTCCGCACAGGACCCCGGCGCCCTGTGCACCGCGCTCAAGCAGGCCATGAAGAACGACATCAAGGTCGTCACGTACGACTCGGACACCAACCCCGGATGCCGTGACGTCTTCGTCTCGCAGTCCAGCGCCGAAGCGCTCGGCCGCACCCAGGTGGAGCTGCTGGGCAAGCAGCTCGGCTACAAGGGCGACATCGCGATCCTCTCCGCCGCCCAGACGGCGACGAACCAGAACACCTGGATCGGCTACATGAAGAAGGAGCTGAAGAAGCCCAAGTACAAGGACATGAAGCTGGTCAAGACCGCCTACGGCAACGACGACGCCCAGCAGTCCTTCCAGCAGACCCAGGGCCTCCTCCAGGAGCACCCGAAGCTGGCCGGGATCATCTCCCCGACGACCGTGGGCATCAAGGCCGCCGCCCAGTACCTTTCGGGTTCGAAGTACAAGGGCAAGGTCAAGCTCACCGGCCTCGGCACCCCCAACGACATGCGCCAGTACGTGAAGAACGGCACCGTCGAGGGCTTCGAACTGTGGGACCCGGCCAAGCTCGGCGCGCTCGCCGCGCACACCGCCGTGGCCCTGAAGTCCGGGCAGATCACCGGCAAGAAGGGCGAGAAGTTCGAGGCGGGCGACCTCGGCAGCTTCACCATCGGTGACAAGGGAGTCGTCGATCTCGGCGAACCGACCGTTTTCGACAAGAAGAACATCGACCAGTACAAATTCTGAGGGGATCGCATGCGGCGGTGCGCACGGCACCGCACGAGCAACGGAACAAGGGGACGCATGGTCGGCATCAAAGACGTGGCGAAGCACGCCGGCGTGTCGGTGGGCACCGTGTCGAACGTGATCAACCGCCCGGACGTGGTCTCCGAGGAGACCCGCCACCGGGTGCAGTCCGTGATCGAACGGCTCGGCTACGTACGCAGCGAGTCCGCACGGCAGCTGCGGGCGGGGCAGAGCCGCATCATGGCGCTGCTCGTGCTCGACATGGGCAACCCCTTCTTCGTGGACGTCGCGCGCGGTGCCGAGCGGGCCGCGCGCGACGCCGGGCTCCGCGTCATGATGTGCAACAGCGGACAGAGCCCCTCCGAAGAGGCCGAATATCTGGCGCTCTTCGCCGAACAGCGGGTCCGGGGCGTCCTGCTGACCCCGGCGGACGCCACGGGACGCAACATCGAGGCGTTCCGCAGGCACGCCATCCCGTTCGTCCTGGTCGACCGGGTCGCCGAGGGCGCCACCGAGTGCTCCGTCTCCGTGGACGACGTCCTCGGCGGTGCGCTCGCGGTGCGCCATCTGGTCGACACGGGGCACCGCAGCATCGCGTACGTGAGCGGCCCGCCCGGACTCAACCAGGTCAAGGACCGCAGGCAGGGAGCGCTGCAGGCCCTGGCCGAGGCCGGTCTTCCGGCGTCGGCGCTGCGGGAGCTGCCCACCGAGCGCCTCGACGTGGCCGCGGGACGCGACGCGGGCGCCCGCGTGCTCGGTCTCGCCGAGCGGCCGACCGCCGTCTTCTGCGCCAACGACCTGCTGGCCCTCGGGGTGCTCCAGGCGATGTACGCGGCCGGGGTGAGCGTGCCCGATGACATCGCCATCGTCGGCTACGACGACATCGAGTTCGCCGCGGCGGCCGTCGTCCCGCTCACCTCCGTGCGCCAGCCCGCCATCAAGATGGGCGCCATGGCCGCGGAACTCCTCCTGGAGGAGACCGAGTCGGATGCCGAGCCGGACGCACACGATCACCGGCGTGTGGTGCTCCAGCCGGAACTGGTCGTACGGCGCTCCAGCCTGATGCCCCGCTGACCGGCTCCGGGACGGGTGTGCTGAACTGGGGCGAAGTGTCCCGTTCCGCATGCGCCCAGGAGCCCCCTTGACCGCCAGTGCCTCCTACCGTCAGCCCGGCGTGGTCCTCACCGACCACCGCTTCACCGTTCCCCTCGACCACGACGACCCGGCGGGGGAGCGGATCGAGCTCTTCGCCCGCGAGGCCGTGGCGAGCGGGCGCGGGGACGCCCTGGACCTGCCGTGGCTGGTGTATCTGCAGGGCGGCCCCGGCTGCGGGGCCAACCGGTTCGCGGGCAAGGAGGCCTGGCTGGGCAGGGCCCTGCAGGACTACCGGGTGCTGCTGCTCGACCAGCGCGGAACCGGCAGCTCCACTCCGGCGACGCGCCAGACGCTCCCGCTGCGTGGCGGCCCCCGCGAACAGGCCGACTACCTCACGCACTTCCGCGCCGACTCCATCGTGCGCGACTGCGAGCTGATCCGGCGTGAGCTGACCGGCGGCGCCCCCTGGACCGTCCTCGGCCAGAGTTTCGGCGGCTTCTGCGCGACCCACTACCTGTCGGCGGCCCCCGAAGGCCTGGACACCGCCATCATCACCGGCGGCCTTCCCGCGCTCGACGGCCACGCGGACGACGTCTACCGCGCCGCCTACCCGCGCATGCAGCGCAAGAGCGCCGCCCACTACGCCCGCTACCCCCAGGACGTCGAGCGCGCCCGCCGCATCGCCGCCCACCTCGCCGAGCACGAGCCGGTCCTGAACGGCGGCTACCGCCTCACCGTCGAGGCGTTCCAGTCCCTCGGCATGCTGCTGGGCACCAAGGACGGCAGCCACCGTCTGCACTACCTCATCGAGGACGCCTTCGTCAGGACGCCCGCGGGGTTCGAGCTGTCCGACGCGTTCCAGGAGCACGTACAGGCCGAGCTTTCGCTCAGGGACCGTCCGCTCTTCGCGCTCCTCCACGAGTCGATCTACGGCCACGGCGAGCGGCCCACCGACTGGTCGGCGGAGCGGCTTCGCGGCGAGTTCCCGCAGTTCGACCCGGGCAAGGCGCTCGCCGGGGACGCGCCGCTGCTCTTCACCGGGGAAGCCGTCCAGCGCTGGCAGTTCGACTGCGACCCGGCGCTGCGGCCGCTGCGCGAGACCGCGGACCTCCTCGCCGCACGCACCGGGTGGGCGCCCCTGCACGACACGGCACGCCTCGCCGCGAACGAGGTGCCGGCCGCCGCCGCCATCTACCACGACGACATGTACGTGGACACCGAGCACTCCCTGCGCACCGCACGCTCCATCCGCGGCCTGCGGACCTGGGTCACCGACGAGTACGAGCACGACGGACTGCGGGTGGGCTCACCGCGCGTCCTCGACCGGCTGCTCGCCCTGGCCCGCGGCGAGGCCTGAGGACACCACGGGCGGGGCGCCGCGAAGTTAGGCTGCGGGCATGACAGAGCCGTTGAACCTGAACGACCAGCTCACCCCCATGCCCGAGGACTGGCGGCGCGCCCTCGCCGTCGTCGCCCACCCCGACGACCTGGAGTACGGCTGCTCCGCCGCGATCGCCGGATGGACGGACGGCGGGCGCGAGGTCTCCTACCTCCTGGCCAGCCGAGGCGAGGCGGGCATCGACACCCTCGACCCCGCCACCTGCGGGCCGTTGCGCGAGCGGGAGCAGCGGGCCAGTGCGGCGGTCGTCGGCGTGTCGAGCGTGGAGTTCCTCGACCACAAGGACGGCGTGATCGAGTACGGGATCGGGTTGCGCCGCGACATCGCCGCCGCGGTGCGCAGGCACCGCCCCGAGCTCGTGATCACGCTCAACCACCGCGACACCTGGGGCGGCGTCGCATGGAACACCCCGGACCACGTCGCCGTCGGCCGCGCCACCCTGGACGCCGTGGCGGACGCGGGCAACCGGTGGATCTTCCCCGAGCTGATCGAGGAGGACGGTCTCGAGCCCTGGAACGGTGTGCGCTGGGTGGCCGTCGCCGGTTCCTCGTCGCCCACGCACGCGGCGGACGCCACGGCCGGGCTGGAGCGTTCCGTGCGCTCGCTCCTCGAACACCGCACGTACATCGAGGTGTTGACGCAGGAGGACCCCGAGAAGTACTGCCGTGAGTTCCTCACCGGCAACGCGCAGCGGGTGGCGCCGCGCTTCGGCGGTAAGCCCGCGGTGTCCTTCGAGGTCTTCAGTCGCTGACGAGGTCTTCAGCCGCTGAGCCACCGCCGCTACTCTGACGCCACGTCAACTACCTGACGAGGCGTCAGAAGAGTAGGCAGGGGCTGGTCCTGGATGATCGACACCATCGGCAAGGACATACCGGAGGGTGAGGAGCGGCTGCGCCTCGACATCGAGGACGGCATCGGCACCCTCACCCTCTGCTGTCCGCGGAAGCTCAACGCGTGGAGCTGGGAGTCCACCCGCCAGCTGGGCATCTTCGCCGACCGGATCCGCTTCGACGACTCGATCAGGGCGGTGCTGCTGCGCGCCGAGGGGCGGGCGTTCTGTGCGGGGATCGACGTCACCGCGAGCAACGGCGGTGCGATCGGCGGCCGTTCGGGATCCGAGCGCACCCGCAACTACTACGAGGGTCTGCGCTGGGTCCACGAGCGCTTCCGTGCCTTCGCGGGCCTTCCGCAGCCCATCGTCGCCGCCGTACAGGGGTACTGCCTCGGGTTCGGCTTCGAGTTGGCGCTGATGGCGGACGTGCGGATCGCGTCCGACGACGCGGTGTTCGCGCTGCCCGAGGCGCAGATCGGAGTCGCGGTGGACGCGGGCGGTGATCTGCGCATCGCGCGTGAGGCGGGCGCGGGCTGGGCCAAGCTGCTCTCGCTCACCGGACGCCGTATCGACGCGGCCACGGCCGAGCGGTTGCGCCTCGTCCAACTCGTCACACCCGGGGCCGAGTTGACCAAGGCGGCCCGCGAAGTCGCCGCGGAGATCGCGGCGAACGGCCCGCTGGCCGTCCAGGGCATCAAGCGGGGCATCGACGCGTACGCGGACGCGGGGATGGACGCAGCCCTCGACCGGGTCGCGATGAACGCGGCGATCACGCTGACGTCGGAGGACTCGCGTGCCGGGTACGCGGCGAAGGGGGAGCGGCGGGCGGCGACGTTCGAGGGTAAGTAGGCCTGCGCCCCGCCCTGCCGCTTGGGGGGCTAACCCTCGAAGGGCCCTCGTCCCATCTGCTCGCGCACCGTCATCACCTCCGGGCTCACCAGCCCCCGACGCTGCCAGTTCGCGCCGTCGACCACCAAGGTGTGCCCCGTGATGAAACGGGCGTAGGGAGAGGCGAGGAAGGTCGCGGCCCAGCCCAGTTCGCGCGGGGCGCCGACGCGGAGGGCGGGCTGGCGAGCGCCCAACTGCCCTGCCTGCGAAGCCTGCTGCCCTGTCTGCTGCCCTTCCCGGGAGGTCTGCGCCGGATTCGCCCGGTCGAGGTTGCCGCGGATGTCGTCGGTCATGTCCTCGTGCGGCATCAACCCCGGCACCAGGCCGTTGACCTGGATCCCGTACGGACCCCACTCCACCGCCAGGCTCTCGACGAGGCTCTTCACACCCGCCTTCGCCGCCGCGCTGTGCGCGAAACCGGGGCCGCCCGTCCACGCGTACGACGCTCCGATGTTGATGATCGAGCCGGGTGCGCCCGCCGCGAGATGGCGGCGGCCGAACTCGCGCGCCATGAAGAACGTCCCGGTCAGCGTGATGTCCACGACCGCTCGCCACGCGTTGGGGGACATGTCCTCGGCGGGCACGGGGAAGTTGGCCGCCGCGTTGTTGACCAGGACGCCCGGCAGGCCGAACGCGTCCTGTGCCGCGTCGAAGACCTCGGCGACGCGCTCGGGGTCCCGGATGTCGCACGCCACGGCCGCCACCCGCCCGCCGAGACCCGCGAGCTCGTCCCGCGCCGACTTCAGACGCTCCTCCTTGCGGCTCGCGATCACCAGGTCGGCGCCGAGCCGGGCGAACTCCGCGGCGATCGCCTTGCCCAGGCCTGTCCCGCCGCCGGTCACGAGGACGACCGTCCCGTCGTACGTCCCCTCCGGCAGGGCGCTCGTGCCCGGCGGGGCGGGGGCCGGGAGCCCTGGCGGGGTCCCTTCGTTCGCTTCGTCCGTCATGGCCGCATCGATATCGCGGAACGCCTCAAAGCGCCATGCCCTCAAGCCCGCGCCGACTGGAGTAGCCCGGGGATTGACAAACGCCTTTGCTGATTCTGCAATGGACGTATGAAGGCGACCGAAAACACCAGGACCGCGACCACCACCGAGGCCGATGGCGTGGAAGGCACCGAAGGCGACGCGGGCATGAGCGGCGTGCTGGCCGAGGTCGGCCCCCGCCTGCGCCGCATCCGCAAGGAGCGCGGCGCGACGCTCGCGGGCCTCGCCGCCGCCACCGGCATCTCCGTGAGCACCCTCTCCCGCCTGGAGTCCGGCCACCGCAAGCCCAGCCTCGAACTCCTGCTCCCCATCGCCCGCGCCCACCAGGTCGCCCTGGACGAGCTCGTCGGCGCCCCGCCCGTCGGCGACCCGCGGGTGCGGGCCAAGCCGATCGTCCGCAACGGCCGCACGATGGTCCCGCTGACCCGGCAGCCCGGTGGCCTCCAGGCGTACAAGGTGGTCGAGCCCGCCCGCTCCGTCCAGCCCGATCCGCAGACACACGAGGGGTACGAGTGGCTGTACGTCCTGTCCGGACGGCTGCGGCTCGTGCTCGCCGATCACGACGTGATCCTCACGGCGGGCGAGGCCGCCGAGTTCGACACCCGCCTTCCGCACTGGTTCGGGTCCACGGGTGAGGGGCCCGCGGAATTCCTCAGCCTGTTCGGGCCGCAGGGCGAGCGCATGCACGTACGCGCGCGGCCCACGCAGAGCAAGCGCGAAGTGGACTGACCAGACGGTTCCCCTGCCTGCAAGCGACCGCTTAGTATGCGATGGAGCTAGGTCTACGAACGCCCCGTGGAGGCCCCGCATGCAGGCATGGCAAGTGCACCAGAACGGCGAGCCGGGCGCGGTGATGCGCCTCGAAGACGTGGACCGGCCGGTGCCGGGCGACGGACAGCTGCTCCTCAAGGTCCGCGCCGCCAACATCAACTTCCCCGACGCCCTGCTCTGTCGCGGGCAGTACCAGATCACGCCCCCGCTGCCCTTCACACCGGGCGTGGAGATCTGCGGCGAGACCGAGGACGGCCGGCGCGTGATCGCCAACCCCGCCCTCCCGCACGGCGGCTTCGCCGAGTACGCGATCGCCGACGCGGCGACCGTGCTGCCCGCCCCCGACGCCCTGGACGACGCCGAGGCCGCGGCCCTGCACATCGGCTACCAGACCGGCTGGTTCGGCCTGCACCGCCGCGCGCACCTCCAGGAGGGCGAGACCCTCCTGGTGCACGCGGCCGCCGGGGGAGTGGGCAGCGCCGCCGTCCAGCTCGGCAAGGCGGCGGGTGCCAAGGTCATCGGTGTCGTCGGCGGCGCCGCGAAGGCCGAGGTCGCGCGCGAGCTCGGCTGCGACCTGGTCATCGACCGGCGTACGGAGAACGTGATCGGCGCCGTGAAGGAAGCCACCGGCGGCCGTGGCGCCGACGTCATCTACGACCCCGTGGGCGGCGACGCGTACACGCAGTCCACGAAGTGCGTCGCCTTCGAGGGCCGGATCATCGTCGTCGGTTTCGCCAGCGGTGTCATCCCGACGCCCGCGCTCAACCACGCCCTGGTGAAGAACTACGCGGTGCTCGGCCTGCACTGGGGCCTCTACAACGCCAAGGACCCGCAGGCGATCCTCCGTTGCCACGAGGAACTCACCCAGCTCGCGGCCAAGGGTGCCATCAAGCCGCTGATCAGCGAGCGCGTGCCGCTGAGCGACGCTGCAGCCGCCGTCCAGCGCGTCGCCGACGGAGTCACCACGGGCCGGGTGGCCGTGGTCCCCGCGGGAGGTGACGCATGACGGAGGCCGCCGAACTGCGCCGCCGCACCCAGGAGTTCCTCGCCGCACACCCGCCCGCGTCGACGGAGCGCGCGGCGTTCCTGAAGGCCCGCTTCGACGCCGGACTCGCCTGGGTGCACTACCCGCAGGGGCTGGGCGGGCTCGGTGCGCCGAGATCGCTGCAGGCCGTCGTGGACGCCGAGTTGGAGGCCGCGGGCGCGCCCGACAACGACCCGCGCCGCATCGGAATCGGCCTCGGCATGGCCGCGCCGACCATCCTGCGCTTCGGCACCGAGGAGCAGAAGCGGAGCTTCCTGCGGCCGCTGTGGGTCGGGGACGAGGTGTGGTGCCAGCTCTTCAGCGAGCCGGGCGCCGGTTCCGACCTCGCCGCCCTGGGCACGCGCGCCGTCCTGGACGGTGGGGGCACCTCCCGCTCGAACGAAGCCGGGAGTGGGGGAACCTGGGTGGTCAACGGGCAGAAGGTGTGGACGTCCGGCGCGCATGCCGCCCGCTGGGCCATCCTCATCGCCCGCACTGACCCGGAGGTGCCCAAGCACCGCGGCATCACCTACTTCGTCTGCGACATGACCGACCCGGGCGTCGAGGTGCGTCCGCTGCGGCAGATCACCGGCGAGGCCGAGTTCAACGAGGTCTTCCTCACCGACGTACGCATCCCGGACGCGCACCGCCTCGGGGAGATCGGCGACGGCTGGAAGGTCGCGCAGACCACCCTCATGAACGAGCGCGTGTCCATCGGCGGTTCCCGCATCCCGCGCGAGGGCGGCATGATCGGCCCGGTCGTCGAGGCCTGGCGCGAGCGCCCCGAGCTGCGCACGCACGACCTGCACCAGCGGCTCCTCACGCTGTGGGTCGAGGCCGAGGTCGCCCGGGTCACCGGGGAGCGCCTTCGCCAGCAACTGGTCGCCGGGCACCCGGGTCCCGAGGGCTCGGGCATGAAGCTGGGATTCGCCCGTCTGAACCAGGAGATCAGCGGCCTGGAGGTGGAACTCCTGGGCGAGGAAGGGCTGTTGTACGAGGACTGGACGATGCGGCGGCCCGCGAAGGTCGACTTCGTCGGCCGCGACGCGGGCTACCGCTATCTGCGCGCCAAGGGCAACAGCATCGAGGGCGGCACCAGCGAAGTGCTGCTCAACATCGTCGCCGAGCGCGTCCTCGGGCTGCCCTCCGAGCCGCGCACCGACAAGGACGTCGCGTGGAAGGACCTCGCCCGATGAGTACGCAGTCATCACTGAGCTCGCAGCGCGACCTGTTGTACTCCGAAGAGGAAGAGGCGCTGCGCTCGGTGGTGCGCGGCCTCCTCGCCGACCACTGCGACGCCGCCGCCGTGCTCGCGCGCACCGAGTCCGCCGAGCCGCACGACCGTGAACTGTGGAAGGCGCTCACGGACGGCATGGGCCTCGCGGGCCTGCTCGTGCCCGAGGCGCTCGGCGGCCAGGGCGCCACGCACCGCGAAGCCGCCGTGGTCCTGGAGGAGTTGGGCCGCGCGGTGGCGCCCGTGCCCTATCTGACCAGTGCGGTCATCGCCACCGAGACGCTCCTCGCCTGCGAGGGCGACGCGGCCAGCGAACTCCTGGGCGCGCTCGCCTCCGGGCGCACGGTCGCCGTGCTCGCCGTGCCGCTGGCCACCGCGCCGGGTGGTGTGCTGCCCGAGGTACGCGTGGACGGCGAGGCCCTGCACGGCAGCGTGTCCGGCGTCGCCGACGCGGTCGCCGCCGACGTGCTGCTGGTGCCGACGCGTGCGGGGCTGTTCGCGGTGGACGCGGCGCAGGACGGCGTCACCGTCGAAGCGCGGACCGCGCTCGACCTCACGCGTCCGCTGGCCACGGTCGTCTTCGAGGGGGCTCACGCGCGCGTGGTCGGCCCTGAGGCGGGACCCGCCGTGCGGCGAGGGCTGTGGGCGGGGGCCGGGCTCCTGGCTTCGGAGCAACTGGGCCTCGCCGACTGGTGCTTGACCGAGACCGTGCGTCATACGAAGGAACGGCACCAGTTCAACCGGCCCGTCGGCTCCTTCCAGGCGCTCAAGCACCGCCTCGCCCAGCTCTGGCTCGAGGTGGTCAACATGCGCGCCGCCGCCCGCAACGCGGCCGACACCTTCGCGACCGGCAGCGAGGACGCCCATGTCGCTGCGGCCCTCGCGCAGGCCTACGCGTCGCCCGCCACGGTGCACGTCGCCGAGGAGGCGCTCCAGTTGCACGGCGGCATCGGCATGACCTGGGAGCACCCCGTCCACCTCTACCTCAAGCGGGCCAAGTCCGACTCGATCGCACTGGGCACCGTGGGACGCCACCGGGAGGAGCTGGCCGCGCGCGTGAACCTGCCGGCTCCCTGACGGGACCCCGGACCCTGTGATCTTTTCGGTACGGGCCACGTTCTTTACCCACCCATTACATGAGGCATAATTGCGACTCGTTCGCAATAACGTTTGATCTTCAGTAGGGGTGTGGAGCATGAGGGCCCGATCGATACGGGGTACGGGCGCGGTAGCGGCGGCCGCCTCACTGGCGGTCGCCGCTTCGGCTTGTTCGGCGCCGGGGGGCGACAAGGGCGCGGGCGGCGCGAAGGCCGCCACAGCGGTCGTCGGCATCGCGTACGAACCGGACACCCTGAGCCCCCTCCTCGGCTACGGCAAGGACGGCAACTCCAAGATCTTCGACGGTCTGCTCACGCACGACGCCGACATGAAGCTCAAGCCCGCGCTCGCCGCCGAACTGCCCAAGGTCGGCGACGACGGCAAGACCTACACGTTCAAGCTGCGCGAGGGCGTCAAGTTCAGCGACGGCAAGCCCTTCACGTCCAAGGACGTCGTCTTCACCTACGAGACGATCCTCGACAAGAAGACCAACAACGCCGCCAAGACCGAGCTCGACGCCGTCAAGGACGTCGAGGCGAAGGGTGACGACACCGTCGTCTTCCACCTCAAGTACCCCTACGCGCCGTTCGCCGAGCGCACCGTCCTGCCGATCGCGCCCGAGCACATAGCGGGCAAGCAGGACGTGAACACCGGTGAGTTCACCACCAAGCCCGTCGGCACCGGCCCCTACGAGCTGGTGAAGTGGTCCAAGGGCGAGAAGCTGAGCTTCAAGGCGAACCCCGGGTACTGGGGCGGCGCTCCGAAGGTCAAGAACTTCACCATGGCCATCATCAAGGACGACGACATCCGCGCCACCCGGCTCGACGCAGGTGAGCTCGACGGCGCGATCCTGCCGCCCAACCTGGCCAAGAAGTACGAGAGCGACGGCAACAAGAAGTCGTACGCCGCCAAGACCTTCGACTACCGCGTGGTGACCCTGCCCACCGGCAACAAGGTCACGGGCGACACTGCCGTCCGGCGCGCGCTCGACACCGGCGTCGACCGCAAGGCCATGGTCGACTCGATCCTGGACGGCGCGGGCAAGGAGGCCTACGGGCCGGTCCCGACCGACAGCCCGTGGTTCACCAAGGGCACCGAGCGGGGGCACGACCTCGCCGCCGCCAAGAAGATCCTCGACAAGGCGGGCTGGAAGCCGGGCAAGAACGGCATCCGCGAGAAGGACGGCGTCGAAGCCACCTTCCCGCTCTGGTACCTCTCCGGCGACAAGCTCCGCCAGGACCACGCGCTCGCCTACGCCTCCGACGCCAAGAAGCTCGGCATCAAGGTCGAGGTGCAGGCCGGTACGTGGGAGGTCATCCAGCCGCGCATGCCCAAGGACGCGGTCCTCGCGGGCGGAGGCTCCCCGGCCGACCCGGACTTCGACCAGTACACCCTCCTGAAGTCCTCGCTCGCCGGTGACGGCTTCAACAACATGGCGCACTACGACAACCCCGAGGTCGACAAGGCGCTCGACAAGGCCCGCGAGAGCGGCGACCACGCCGAGCGGCAGGCAGCGTACGACACGATCCAGCGCGATCTCGTGAAGAACCCCGGCTACACCTTCCTCACCCACATCGACCACCTCTACGTCGTCGACAAGCGCTTCGGCGACCTGACCACCCAGACCGAGCCGCACGACCACGGCCTCGCGTCGGGCCCGTGGTGGAACGTCGAGGACTGGCAGCCGAAGCAGTGAAGTCCGCGCTCCACAAGCTCCCCTGGGGGCCGATGGCGCGCATGACGGGACGGCGGGCCCTGTTCGCCGTCCCGGTCCTGCTCGCCGTGACCTTCGGCGTCTTCGCGATCGCCGCCGCGTCCTTCTTCGACCCCGTCAAGGCGTACGCGGGCACGGCCGGTCTCACCGCGTCGCAGGAGAACCTCGACCAGCTCCGGGCCAACCTCGGCGTCGACCAGCCGCTCGTACAGCGCTGGTGGGACTGGCTGACCTCGGCCGTCAGCGGCGACCTCGGGGACTCCAGCACCCTGCGCCAGCCCGTCGCCGACGTCATCGGCGAACGCATCGGCTGGTCCGTGCTGCTCGCCGCCACCGCGTTCCTGCTCGCGATCCTCGTCGGCACCACGCTCGGCGTCCTCGCCGCGCGCCGCCCCGGCGGTTGGCTCGACCGCGCCGTGACCTCGCTCGCCTACACGCTCGAAGCGGCCCCGCCGTTCTGGATCGGGCTGCTCGCCGTCTGGCTGTTCGCCCTGAAACTGGGGGTGCTGCCATCGGGCGGGCTCACGGACACCGCGAGCTCGGCCGTGACCGCGGGGCAGGTCGCCAGCCATCTGGTGCTGCCCGCGGCCGTCCTGGCGATCTCGCAGCTCCCGTGGTTCGTCCTGTACGTACGCCAAGGGGTCGGCGACGCGCTGGGCGACGATCCCGTCCGGGGCGCACGCGCGCGTGGCCTCGCCGAACGGACCGTGCTCCTCGGCCACGCCCTGCGCTCGGGCATGCTCCCGGTGCTCACCCTGATCGGCTCCCGCGTGCCCGAACTGATCACCGGGGCGCTCCTGGTGGAGACCGTCTTCAGCTGGCCCGGCATCGCGGCGGCCACCGTGTCGGCGGCGACCGCCGTGGACTTCCCGCTGCTCGCCGCGCTCACCGTCCTCGCCACGGTGGCGGTGCTCCTTGGCAACCTCCTCGCCGATCTTCTGTACGGCCTGGCCGACCCGAGGGTGGGATTCGATGGCTGAGACGACTGCCTGGCGCGCCTCCCCGGGGAGCGCCTCGAAAACTCGCTCCACGCGCGCGTGGCGGGTGCGTTCCTCGGCGGTGATCGTCGCCGCCATCGTGCTCGCCGTGCTCCTCGTGCCGCCGCTCGTCAACCTCGACGAACAGGCCGTGAACCTCGCGGCCAAGCTGCGACCGCCCTCCTGGGAGCACCCCTTCGGCACCGACGACGTGGGACGCGATCTGCTTCTGCGCTGCGTGTACGGGCTGCGCGTCTCGCTGCTCGTGGGTGTGGTGGCGGCCGTCGTGGCGACCGTCATCGGCACGGCCGTGGGCGCGCTCGCCGCCGCTTCGGGCGGCTGGGTGGACCGGGTCGTGATGCGGCTCGTGGACGTCTTCTCGTCCGTGCCGCACCTGCTGCTCGGCATCTTCATCGTGGCGATGTTCCGACCCGGCGTATGGCCGGTGGTCGTCTCCGTCGCGCTCACGCACTGGCTGTCCACGGCCCGCATCGTGCGCGCCGAGGTCCTGTCGCTGCGCTCGCGTCCGTACGTCGACGCGGCCATCTCCGGCGGCGCCTCGCGGATGCGCGTCACCGTGCGCCACCTGCTGCCCGGCGTGCTCCCGCAGGCCGGACTCGCCGCCGTCCTGATGGTGCCCCACGCCATCTGGCACGAGTCCGCGCTGTCCTTCCTCGGCCTTGGACTCCCCACCCACCAGGCGAGCCTGGGCACCCTCGTGCAGAGCGCGCGCGGCTCGCTGCTCGCCGGGGACTGGTGGCCGACGCTCTTCCCCGGCCTGTTCATCATCGTGCCCACCCTGGCGATCGCGGGCCTCGCGGGCGCCTGGCGGGAACGGATCAATCCCCGGCGCCGATCGGAGCTGATGCTGTGACCGAGCCCGTCCCCACCCCGTCCCCCTCGTCCCCGGTGCTTTCCGTACGAGGTCTCTCCGTCCGCTTCCGCATGCGCGGCGACACCTTCGTCTCCGCCGTCACCGACGCCCACTTCGACCTGGCGGCGGGGGAGTGCCTGGCCCTCGTCGGCGAGAGCGGCTGCGGCAAGTCCGTGCTCGCCTCCGCCCTGCTCGGGCTGCTCCCGCAGAACGCGGAGACCGCCGGGTCCGCGCTCATCGGCGACGTGGACCTGCTGACCGCCGACGAGCGCACCCTGGCCCGCACGGTCCGTGGGCGGCGCGTCGGCCTCGTACCGCAGAGCCCGGCCGCGCACCTGACGCCGGTACGGACCGTCCGCGCCCAGCTGGAGGAGACCCTGCGCGAACTGGCGGGCGTGCGCCGCCCGGGGCTGCGCAAGGCCGCCGAAGCCGCCGCCGAGCGCGCCGCGTTCCCCGCGGGGCACCTGGACCGCTACCCCCACGAGCTCTCCGGAGGCCTCGCCCAGCGCGCGGCCACCGCGCTCGCGCTCATCGGCGACGCGCCGCTGCTGCTCGCCGACGAGCCGACCACGGGCCTGGACCGCGACCTCGTCGACCGCACGGTGGACGAGCTGCGCAAACACGTCGGCGAGGACCGCGCGCTGCTCCTGATCACCCACGATCTGGCGGCCGCCGAACGCATCGCGGACCGCGTCGCCGTGATGTACGCGAGCCGCATCGTCGAACTCGCCGAAGCCGATGACTTCTTCGGCACCCCAGGACCCCGGCACCCCTATGCGCGCGGCCTCCTGAACGCCCTCCCGGAGCGGGAGTTCACGCCCATCCCCGGCATGCCGCCCGAACTGTCCGCACTGCCGGGCGGCTGCGCCTTCGCGGCTCGCTGCCCCTCGGCGGACGCAGCCTGCGCGACCGTTCCCGAGGCCGCGGGCGGCGTCGCCTGCCACCACCCCCACGCGGCGGCCGTCCTGGAGGCACCCCGTGCTTGAACTCCTCTCCATCACCGCCGGATACGACCGCCGCGCCCCCGTCATGCGCGGCGTCGACCTCACGCTCGCGCCCGGCGCCTCCCTCGGCCTGCTGGGCCCCAGCGGCTGCGGAAAGTCGACCCTCGCCCGGGTCGCCGCCCTGCTGCACAGGCCCGACGCGGGCCGCGTCGTCATCGACGGCGAGCCCGCCCGCGGCTGGCGGCACCGCGCCCCCCGCGCCCAGCGCACCGCCTTCGGAGTCGTCTTCCAGCAGCCCCGCCTGTCCGCCGACCCGCGCCTCACCCTCACGAACCTGATCGCCGAGCCGTTGCGCGCCGCCGGGCGCGGGGCCGAGGCCACCGGGCGGGTACGGGAGCTGGCGGCCACCGTCGGCCTCGGCGAGGACCTCCTGGGCCGCAGGCCGCACGAGGTGAGCGACGGCCAGCTCCAGCGCGCCTGCCTGGCCCGCGCCTTGGTGCTCCGCCCGCGCTGGCTGATCTGCGACGAGATGACCGCGATGCTGGACGCCTCGACGACGGCGGCGCTCGTGCACGCCGTCGAGGAGTACCGGCGCCAGAGCGGCGCCGGACTGCTCGCCGTCGGCCACGACCGGGTGCTCCTTGAGCGGTGGTGCGAGCGGACCGTCCACTGGAGCGATCTCGTCGCCGCCGAGAACGTGGCCTGAGGCGCTGCGAGGGGGGCGCGGGACGGCGCGAGATGTACGGAGTTAACGCAGAGCGTCGATAGCGCCAACTCCCGTCCCGAGGGGGTTTCTTGACGCGAGCATGGCCTCATACTCACTGAGGCCCGCCCGTCGTCCCTCGCCCCTTCCGGGAGTCTCCATGGCACTCGTCACCCGTCGTAGAGCCCTTACCATCGGTGCCGCGCTCGCCGGCACCGCCGCCGTTCCCGCGTACGCCCAGGCGAGCGAGCGCGGCCACGGACCCCGTCCCCTCGTCCGCGCCCACGCGCACAACGACTACGACCACCCCCGGCCCCTCTTCGACGCGCTCGACCACCGCTTCGGCAGCGTCGAGGCCGACATCTACCTCGTCGACGGGAAGCTCCTGGTCGCGCACGACCCGGTCGACCTCGACCCCACCCGCACCCTCGAATCGCTCTACCTCGACCCCCTGGCCGCCCGCGTGCGCGCCAACCACGGTTCCGTGTACCGCGGTTACCACCGCACCCCCTTCCAGCTCCTGATCGACATCAAGACCGAGGGCGCGGCGACATACCTCGAACTCGACCGGCACCTGCGGCGCTACCGGCACCTGTTCACCACGTACTCCTACGGCAAGGTGCGCCGCGGCCCCGTGACGGCGGTGATATCCGGCGACCGTGCGGCCCGCGCGCCGATGGAGGCCCAGCGCGTGCGCCGCGCCTTCTACGACGGCCGCCTCGCCGACCTCGGCACCGCGGCGCCCGCCTCGCTCATCCCGCTGATCAGCGACAACTGGACGCTCAACTTCAGCTGGCAGGGCGTCGGCGCCATCCCCGCCGCCGAGCGCGACAAGCTGCGCGGCATCGTCGCGGCCGCCCACAAGCGCGGGCAGCGCGTCCGCTTCTGGGCGACGCCCGACCTGGCGGGCCCGGCGCGCGACGCCGTGTGGGGCGAGTTGCTCGCCGCCGGTGTCGACCACTTGAACACGGACGACCTAGCGGGTCTTGAGGCGTTCCTCGACGCCCGCGGGCGATAGCCCCCGGCCACTGAAGCAACGTCCCGGCACATAACACCCGTTCGGAGGACATGCCGGTCGCCCGGACGGTCCCTCCGCTGCGCCACACTCGGCCCAGAGCCGCGGTGCCGACGTGGCGGAGGAGGTTGTCCCCATGGCCATTTCGGTCTCTGTGGTGCTGCTGCTGGTGATCCTGGCAGTGGTCTTTCTGCGCAACGGCGCGCTGAAGTTCTCGCACGCCATCGTCTGTGCGCTGCTCGGCTTCTATCTGGCGAGTTCGAGCATGGCGCCGACCATCCACAACGGGGTCACGGCCGCCGCGGACATCGTCAGCGGCTTGCAGCCGTGAGGGCAGCCAGCCATGATCGTTGCGTCTTCGTGAACAACTGTCACCTTTCCATGGACACTTCAAGGGTCTGGCCCTAGCTTCGGCGCATGCCGCGTCGCAGAACCCTCAGCAGAACCTTCAGGAGTGCCCTCGCCCTGACCGCACTCACGGTCTTCGCCGCGTCCTTCGCGTATCCCGCCCAGGCGGACGACATACCGAAGGCGCCGGGGCACCGGCTCGTCGAGCAGTACACCGGCGGGCCCGCCGAAGCCCGCCCCCTGCCCGGACAGCAGCCGCCCCAGCACCCCTATCTCGCCGCCAACGGCCGCAGCGGGATGCACGCGGACGCGGCGGGCAGCGGAACGTACCCCTGGAACGGGCCCCTGGGAAAGAAGCCGGAGGTCGGCAGCGAGAAGATGGCGGCGCTCGGCGGTGAGTGCGCCACCGTCACCTTCGACAAGGCCGGGCGCATCGTCACCGTCTGCGGCACGTTCACCGGGTTCCTGGTCAAGCTGCTCGACCCCGACACGATGAAGACGCTCGCGGAGTACAAGCTGCCGCAGCGCCCCTCCACCGTCGAGGCCATCACGCGCCTCGACTTCTCGAAGATCTTCAAGGACACCTCGGGCGGCGCCTACTCGTATCTCGACAACGAGGACCGGCTCGTCCTCGCCGACTCCCGCCAGCACATCGTCCGGCTCGCGCACGAGCAGGCGGCGGACGGCAGCTGGCGGTTCGTCGTCGACAAGGACTGGGACCTGACCGCGCACGTCCCGCACGACTGCGTCACCTGGTCACATCTCTACCCGAGTGGCGAATGTGACCCGGTCACCTCGGTGATGCCCGACTGGGACGGCCGCATCTGGTGGGTGACCCGGCAAGGGCGCGTCGGCACGGTGGACCCCAAGTCCGGTGACATCCGGTCCATCCGGCTCGACGGCGAGGAGATCCAGAACTCGTTCTCCGTCGCCGAAGACGGCGTGTCGATTGTCTCCGACCACGCGCTCTACAGCTTCCGGGCCGGGGCGGACGACACCCCGAAGGCTGTCTGGCGCCAGACCTACGACCGGGGCACGGGCACCAAGCCCGGCTCGGTGAACCAGGGTTCGGGCACCACGCCCGACCTCTTCGGCAAGGGCGACGACGACTACGTGGCGATCACCGACAACGCCGACGACCGCATGAACGTCCTCGTCTACCGCAGAGGCGAGGACATCGCCGACGACAAGCGCCTGGTCTGCAAGGTCCCCGTCTTCGGCGCCGGCGCGTCCACCACCGACAATTCACTGATCACCTGGGGCAACAGCCTCGTCGTCGAGAACAACTACGGCTACGAGAACATCACCTCGCTCACCTTCGGGCGCAGCGTCGTCGGCGGGGTCAGCAGGATCGACGTACGCGAGGACGGCAGCGGCTGCGACACCGTGTGGGAGAGCGACGTCCGCGCTCCCTCGAACGTGCCCAAGCTGTCCACCGCCTCCGGGCTGCTGTACTTCTATACGAAGGAGCCCAACAGCCTCGGCATCGACGCCTGGTACCTGACGGCCGTCGACTTCCGTACCGGCGAGACCAAGTGGAAGCGCCTGGCCGGTACGGGCATCGCCTACGACAACAACTGGGCGCCGGTGACCCTGGGCCCGGACGGCACGGCGTACGTGGGTGTCTTCAACGGCCTGGTGGCGGTGCGGGACACCGAGTGAGGGTGTCCCGCCCGCACGGTGGGCCCGGCTCAGCCGACGCGGTCTGCCGGGCCGAGCTCCAGCCAGGTGTAGCGGGCCGCGGAGCCGTTCTTGCCGTGGTTCTCGTGGGTCGTCTCCAGGAGGAAGCCGGTGTCCGGGTCGACGACGTAGCGATCCGTCATCCGGTACTTCACGTCCTTGCCGGGGCCGGTCGAGAACCCGATGGTGGACCACCTGATCTCGAAGGCGACACCGGATCGCCCCTTGCTGTCCTTGACGTCACCGATCAGCTTCACGCCCGGGGTGTCCGCGAGGATCCGGAAGAGCGTGGCTCGCAGTGCGGGGCTCGCGGGCGAGTCCTCCAACAGGGCCGTCACCTGGTGGCGGCGGCTCTCGGCGTCCCTCGGGAAGAGCGCGGTGAGCGCCTTCTGCCCCGTGGGCAGCTTGTCGAGCGCGGGCCAGGTCAGCCACTTACCGCCCACCGACCACTTCTTGGTCTTGCTCCCCTTGCCCGGCCCGTGGACCGTGCCGTTCGCGTCGACCGTCCAGACGCGGCCCGCCCGGTCGATGTAGGTGGTCGTCGTCGCATTCCCGTCGTCCTGGTTCACCGTCTCCATGTGGACCTTCCAGTACGGGGACGTGGCAGCGGCCGGTGAGTCCGCCGCGACACCCGCCATCTCGTCCAGGAACTGGGCCGCCGACGCGGTGGCCGCGGGGCTGCCGCCCAGATCGAGGGCCGGGTACGCCACGGCGCCCGCGGTGATCACGGCCACCGCGGCCGCCGCGACCAGGAACCTGCGCCGGCGCGGAACCGCGCGGCCACGCAGCGGGACCACGACAGGAGTCGTCTCGCGGCGCACCGCCTGTGCCAGAGCGGTCCGTGCCGCCGTCACCGCCTCGGGAGCGGGCGGCGCCACGTCACCCGCCGCGATCAGCTCGTCGGCACCGGGAAAGTCGAGAAGGTCACCGCGTTCGGTCATGACAGGTCTCCGGTCAGCTTGAGGGGCGCGCTCGCGCGCAGCCGGGTACGGGCGCGGTGCAGCCGTGAGCGGGCCGTTCCCGCGGGGATGCCGACCGCGGCGGCGGCCTCCCCGGGCGTGAGCTGCTCCCAGGCGACCAGGAGCAGCAACTCCCGCTCCTCCGGCGGCAGTGCGGCAAGCAGTTCGCGAAGGTGCGGCGCCACCGCGGCGGCGTCGAGCCGCGCGTCCACCGCTTCCCACGGGTCGTCACGGCCGTCGGCGGGCGTTCCTGGGCGCTGCCGGTCGAGCCGTCGCCAGTGCGCCGACAGCACGTTGCGGGCGACGCCGAACAGCCAGGCCCGTGCGGGGCCGCGGGCCGCGTCGAAGCCGCGCCGGGCCGCGTACGCCTGGAGCCAGAGTTCGGCCAGCAGATCGTCGGCGGCAGCGGGCGCCCTTCGTGCGAAGTAGCCGTGGAGAGCCGCCGAGTGGCGCACCACCAGCGGTTCGAAGGCTGCCGGATCCCGCGCGGTGCGGGCCAGCAGCTCCTCGTCGTCCAGGTCCGTGGTCACGGGACCTCCGTATCCGTACCGCCGGTCGGCGGTCTCACCCCCTACTTGTCGCGAACCCGTACCCGCGTTCGCGGCCGTCCCCGGTCAGCCCCGGGAGAACACGCCGATGCCGTTCGCCACCGGGCGTTCCGCGCCGCCGCTGGGGTGGTTGCGTACGGTGACGGACTCCGCGCCCGGGGCCCTCGCGACCAGGGTGGCGGACGAGACCAGCGTGGACGAGCCGCCGCCGTCCAGGCTGAAGCCGTCGCGCGCGCCCAACCCCCGCAGGGTCTGCGCCACTTCGGCGATGGTCAGTCCCGTACGGAACTCGGGGGCGCCGTCGAGGGAGAGGAGCAGGAGGCGTTTTCCGTTGTCGAAGATACCGGCCGCCGTCCGCACGGCCGGGGTGACGGAGTCCAGGCCGGGCAGCGGGATGCCGCCGCGCAGGACAGGGAAGCCGCCGAGCGCGAAGCGGAACGGGACCCGTGACTGGGCCGCCACCAGGCCGTGGCGGACATGCACCCGGTCGCCGACGGACAGCTTGCGCAACTCCTGGGCGCCCGCCTCGCGGCCGACGAGGACCGTGCTTCCCGAGGCGACAGGGCCGCTGCCGGGCGTGCCTGCCGACTCCACCACCCGGCCGCCGCGCACGGTCACCTCATGGGTGTCCGTGCTGCAGGGGGCGCCGCGGTTCGTGTCGGTGCCGCAGGTGGAGCGCACCCGCGAGGTACGGCCCCAGTCGCTGGTGAACGCGCCGACGGATCCCACGGGGAGGGCGTACTGGTTGAGCCCACGCAGCGGCAACCGTGTCTTGCCGATGCGCACTTCACCGTCCAGACGGAGGCTGTCCAGGCGGGCCCGGTTGTCGAAGCCCACGCCGAGCACGGCTTCGGTGGTCACTCCGGGAGGCATCGCGGGACCGAAGCGCTGACCGTTCGGCACCGCTCCCTTGAGGGCCCGGCCGCGTGCGATCGCCGGGCCGACGGGCGCGCCGGTGGCCTCGACGCCCGGATGCTGGGTCTCGGAGATGTTGAAGAAATCGCCGTTGATCCCGCCGACCGCCCCCGCCCCGTCCGCGAGCGCGGAGACGACGGAGCGGGCTCCCACCGCACCCGGATAGAGCAGGCCGACGCCGGTGTCGGGATCGCTGAGATCGACGTCGAGCAGGTGCACGCGGGCCATGCCGTGGTCGGTCGGCATGTCGAACTGCCGGTACTCCACGCCGGGCGCGATCCGCGACGTGGCCGACTCGCCGGTCGTCTCCACGCCGCTGGCCGGTGCCGCTCCCATCAGAGCCGCGCCGGCCAGCGTGCCGAATGCCGTCAGTACCGACAGCGTCGCTCTCGCCGTTCTGAACCGGTTCGAGGTGTGCTTGTGCCGTGTTGCCACCGTGCCCCCTGAAGTCTTCCTGGCTGACCGACCGCCTCAGTCTGAGGGTCGGTCAGAAAGTGCACCAGAGGGCAGAGCCGGACGGGTGCCGCACGTATGACTAAGTACCGACCAGTCGGGAACGGATGAGGAAACGTACGCCTTCCGGGGCTTCGAGGGAGAAACCGCTGCCACGCCCCGGCACCACGTCCACGATCAGCCGGGTATGGCTCCACACGTCGTACTGGCTCTTCGACATCCAGAAGGCGACCGGTTCCGCCACGCCTTCCACCGCGAGGGACGCCAGCCGCACATCGGAGTCGCCGGTGCGGAACTCACCCTCCGGGAAGCACATGGGCGCGCTGCCGTCGCAGCAGCCGCCGGACTGATGGAACATCAGCGGTCCGTGGGCCTCCCGCAGTCGCCGCACCAGATCGGCGGCGGCGGGGGTCAGCTCCACGCGCGGGGTGTCGGTGCGCGGGGTATCGGTCATGGGCAGCCGCTCCTAGGTCACCGGTCCGCCTTTCAGGGGCGGTGACCCAGTCGACTCCGGGCGAGGTTGCGAGGACGTTGCAGCCCCGATGCCGAAGGTGTGACGTGAGGCGGCGTCAGGCGAGCACCGCGCGGACAGCCTTGCCGCGGCGACCGCTGCCGACGACCTCGAGACGCGCGGCGAGGTGCCGCACCATCGCCAGGCCCCGGCCGCTCTCCCGTTCGGTGCTCGGCTTGAGCGTGCGCGGGCCGACGGGGCTCTGGTCGTGGACCTCGACGGTCACGCTGTCGTCGGACACCTCGAGGCGCAGCCGGCAGGGGCTGTGGCCGTGCTGGGTGGCATTGGTGACGAGTTCGGACACGATCAGCGTGGCGTCGTCCACCCGCTCGGCGTCCACCTCGGTCAGGTGCCGGCGCGGCCGGGTGAGAAACGCTGAGGTCAGACGACGCGCTCGTCCGGCCGAGGCGACCTCCTGCGGCAGTGCGTACTCGACGCGGGCGACGTGCCGATGGGCGCGCTGGTGCGCACGCATGGCGACTCACTTCCCTCCCCTGGGACATCCCGGTGTACTCGCGAGAACACTCGCCCACCGGGGCCGCGGCATGTCTTGCGCGGCCGTTCCTGCCTCACGCTGATGCCCGCCCTCGCTGATCGCCAACCAAGTCCCTGCAAGGTCGTGGGTCAGGGGGCCGCGGATGCGTGCGCGGCGACCGATGTGACGAACGCGTTCGCTCCGAACGTGCTCGTAACGAACATGTTCGTTATGCTGGTGGTATGACAGATCGTTCCGATGGCCGCCCCGCCCGTCCCGACGCCCCGCGCAGCCGCCGCGAGCGCCCCGCGAAGCCGGCCCTGACACGGGCCGGGATCGTGGCCGCCGCGGTGGAGATCATGGGTGCCGAAGGCCTGGGCAAGGTGACCATGCGCCGACTGGCCCAGGAGCTCGACACCGGGCCCGCCTCCCTCTACGTCTACGTCCGCAACACCGCCGAGCTGCACGCGGCGATCCTGGACGAGCTCCTCGGCACGGTCGAGGCGGCGCCGGACGGGGGTGACTGGCGCGAGCGCCTGGAGAAGGTGCTCACCTCCTACACCGCCGTGCTCTTCCGGCACCGCGGCCTCGCCAAGGCCGCACTGGTGGCCCGGCCCAGCGGTGAGCACTACCTGCGTCTCATCGAGACGCTGCTCGCCCTGCTCGACGAGGGCGGGGTCCCGCCCGGACAGGCGGCCTGGGGCATCGACCTGCTGCTGCAGTACGCCACCGCGACCGCCGCCGAGCACTCCCCGGGCGAGCGGGCCAGCGGCGCCCGGGAGGAGTGGGACGCGCTGTCCGCGGCCTTGCGGGACGCGTCCGAGCGGACCCACCCGCACGTTGCCGGGGCCTGTGCCGAGCTCCTGTCCGGTGAGCCGGAGGCCCGCCTCTCCTGGGGCTTTCGCACGCTGATCAACGGCATCCTGCACACGCCTCTGCCGCCCGACGGCCGCCAGCGCTGAGCGCCGCCACGCCCCCCCGGATCCACCACCCCCACGCAAGGAGCACCGCCATGACCACGCACCAGCCCCACCGCCCCCACCACCCCATCGCCATCGTCGGCGCGGGCCTCGGCGGCCTCACCCTCGCCCGCGTCCTGCACGTCAACGGCGTCCAGGCCGCCCTGTACGACCTGGAGGCCTCGTCGGCCGCCCGCGGCCAGGGCGGCATGCTCGACATCCATGAGGAGTCCGGCCAGGCCGCCCTGCGCGCCGCGGACCTGTACGAGGAGTTCCGCGCCCTCATCCACCCCGGAGGCGAGGCCATGCGCGTCCTCGACAAGGACGCCGTCGTCCGCAAGGAGGAGGTGGACGAGGGGGACGGCGGGCGCCCCGAGGTCGAGCGCGGCCACCTGCGCGACCTGCTGCTCGGCTCGCTGCCCGAGGGCGCGGTGCACTGGGGCGCGAAGGTCACCGGGGCGCGTGCGCTCGGCGGCGGTCGCCACGAGGTGACGCTCGCCGACGGCTCCACTTTCACCACCGACCTCCTGATCGGCGCCGACGGAGCCTGGTCCCGGATCCGGCCCCTGGTCTCGGACGCCACCCCCGCCTACTCGGGCCTCTCCTTCATCGAGGCGGACCTCGTCGACGCCGACGTCCGTCACCCCGACAGCGCCGCCGTCGTGGGCGACGGCATGCTCTTCGCGCTCGGCGCGGGCAAGGGCTTCCTCGCCCACCGTGAGCCCGACGGCAGCCTGCACGTCTACACCGCGCTCAAGGCCCCCGAGGAGTGGATCTCCACCGTCGACTTCACCGCCGACGGCACCGGCCTCGCCAAGGCGGCCGTACTGGAGCACTTCGCCGACTGGGACAAGAGCCTGCGGGCACTGATCGAAGACGCCGACGGGGCGTTGGTGCCCCGCCGCATCCACACCCTGCCGATCGGCCACCGCTGGGACCGGGTCCCGGGGGTCACGCTGCTCGGTGACGCGGCGCACCTCATGTCCCCCTTCGCGGGGGAGGGCGCCAACCTCGCCATGCTCGACGGGGCCGAACTCGCCGGCGCCATCGCCGCGCACCCCGGCGACACCGAAGCCGCGCTCGCCGCCTACGAGGAGACGCTGTTCCCGCGCAGCGAGAACGCGGCCGCCGAATCCGCCGACAGCCTCGTCCGCTGCTTCCGCGAGGACTCGCCGCAGGGCCTGCTCGACATGTTCGCGGGCAACTAGTCGGCGGCTTCGGCGGCTTCGGCGGTTAGGGGATGCGCGCCACGACGGCGTAGATCCCGCTGCCCTCCGCCTGCGGCCGCGCGGTGTCCTTGAACCACTCCGGGGCCGTCACCAGTCCGGGCTCCACGAGGTCGAGGCCTTCGAGGAAGCGGCTGACCCCGGCCCGGTCGCGGAAGCCGAGCTTGATGCCGCCCTTCGCGTACTCGGCGGTGACCTGGGCGGACAGCTCCGGGTAGATGTCGGACGAGGCGTGCGAGAGCACCAGGTGGCTGCCGGAGGGCAGGGCGCCGACCAGCGTGTTCACGATGCTGTACGGGTCCTGGTCGTCGGGCAGGAAGTGCATGAGCGCGATCAGGGAGAGGGCGATCGGGCGCTCGAAGTCGAGGAGTCCCCGGGCGTGTTCGAGGATCTCCAGCGGCTCGCGGACATCCGCCTGGATGTAGTCGGTCAACCCCTCGGCGCTGCTGACCAGCAGGGCCTCGGCGTGGCGCAGCACGATGGGGTCGTTGTCGGTATAGACGACCCGCGCCGACGGCACGATCTCCTGGACGATCTGGTGCAGGTTCGGCGCGGTGGGTATCCCGGTGCCGATGTCGAGGAACTGGTCCACGCCTTGGGAGGCGAGCCAGGCGGTCGCGCGGTGCATGAACGCGCGGTTCTGCCGTGCGGCGTCCTTCGCCTCGGGCGGCAGCTTCTCGCCCACCGCCTCGTCGACGGGGTAGTTGTCCTTGCCGCCGAGCAGCCAGTCGTAGACACGCGCGGGATGCGGGTTGCTGGTGTCGATCGTCGGCCGGGGCGCACCTGCGGTCATCACGTACTCCGTTGCTGCTGCGGACGCTTGGATCGCCGCAGTCTGCCACAGCAACATCGTCTTGAGCATGGGGTGTTGGGGATCCGAAGGGCGCGATGAACGAGTCAGACCCCGTGCGGCCGGGCCGTACCTATCGCGCCATTTGTCCAGTCGGCTCACCCGTCACGGGCGTCGCCCGCCGTCTCTTCCTTCTCTCCTCGCGAGTCCGGGAGAACCTTCCGAAATTCCTTTGGTTTCCACCCCCTCGGCAATACCGCGGAGTTTCCCGGAGATATGGAACAGGGAAGTCCGGTCATCGGCCAAGTGGCGCGTTCACGACGGTTATTCGACATCATCGAGTCAAATGACGCTGGTGGTTGATTTTCAGATATGGCAGAGTCTTCAAGCAAGTGGCCGGGCTAGTCGAAAGGTGCGATCCGGCTGACCGTCCGGCCGCTCCAGGATCAGCCGTCAGGCACGGGGGAGAAGTCGGCTCATGAACTTGGTGGACCGTGGAGAAGAATTTTCGATCATGGATGGCATGCTTGACGCCAGTATGGCGGGGCATGGCGGAGTGTTATTGGTAAGTGGCGCGGTGGCCAGCGGGAAAACCGCGCTGTTGCGTGCGTTCGGCGAACGGGCAAGCGCTGCGGGCGCGTTGTCCCTGCAGGCCACAGCGTCGGAGGCGGAGAGCGACCTGCCGCTCGGCGTGATGGGGCAGTTGCTGCTCGGCGCGGATCTGCCGGGGGCCGACGCCAAGCGGGCGGCCCGTCTTGTGGACCTGATGGCGGTGGCCGCGCAGATTCGGCGGGCCGAGGGGGTGTTGCCCCCCGTCGTGATGAATGAGATTCCCAAGCTCTGCGGGATTGTCCTGGAACAGGCCAGGGAAAGGCCGGTGGTGCTCAGCATCGACGACGTGCACCACGCCGACGGCCACTCCCTGGAATGCGTCCTGTACCTGGCCCGTCGCCTTGACGCCAGCCGCATTCTGGTGGTCCTGGGCGAGAACAGCGGATTTCTGGCCGGAAATACGCGATTACACGTTGACTTGCTGCGTCTGCCGGGCTGCCGCAATATCAGGCTCGGACCACTCGAGCGGCACGGAGTGGCCGAAATGATCTCCGGATACGGCGGCGAGGGGTGGGGAACGCGCCAGCTCGTCTCGGAGCTCCATCGGACGGGCGGCGGGAGCCCGCTCCTCACCCGGGCACTGATCGAGGACCGCCTGGCGACGGCGGACGACGGCGGGTGCGGCTCCGCCGCTCTCGTACCGGGCGACGCCTTCGCGCAGGCCGTCACCACGGGCCTGTTCCGCAGCGACGCCGCGACGCGGAACACCGCGTGGGCGCTCGCGGCGGTCGGCCAGGACGTGCCGCTCGCCGAACTGGTGGAAGTTCTGGGAACCAGCCGGGAGTCGGTCCACCGCAGCCTGCGCGCCCTGAACGACGCGGGGCTGCTCGACTCCGGCTGGTTCCGCCACGAAGCGGGCAGGGCCGCCGTACTGCGGAGCATGGAGCCCGCACACCGCGCCCGCCTCGAGGCCCGCGTCGCCCAAGTGCTGCACGAGCACGGCGAAGCGGCGACCGTGGTGGTGCAACATCTGATCGCGGCCGAACCCATCGACGCCCCGTGGGCGCTCAGCACGCTCCTGGAGGCCGCCGAGCGCGCGCTGGCCGACGACGAGGTCGAACTCGCCCTCACCTGCCTGCGCGCCGCCCGCGACACCTGCACCGACGCCCGGCAGTCCGTGGCGATCAGGGTGGCGCTGACCCGAGCGGGCTGGCGGCTCAACCCGGCCACCGTCGCCCGGCACCTGCCCGAGCTCACCGCCGACGCGCTCGACGGCGGCCTCGGCAACCGGCACACCGGTGAACTCGTGGGCCACCTGCTCTGGTTCGGCCAGGTGGACCCGGCCCTGGAGATACTCGGCGCCGCCGAGCGCGAAGGCGCCGGCACCGAGCTCTGCGGGCACCCTGACGCGGGCGCCGCGCGCGGACTCGACTGCGTACGGTCCTGGATGGCGTACGAATATCCGGGACTGCCCGGCTCCGCACGGGCCAGGGCCCGGCACGCCGACGCCGAACGGCGCTCGCGGACGCCCGCGCGCAGCCCCCATCAGCGTGCGGCGACCCTGATGAAGGCGGTCCTCGACGGCGCGGGCGACGACGTGGTGGTCAGGGCGGAGCAGATCCTGCAGAGCACCCGCCTGGACGACAGCACCCTGACGGCGCTCGTCGTGGCCCTCAACTCCCTTGTCCTGAGCGACCATCTGGACACTGCGGGCTTCTGGTGCGAGACCCTGTACAAGGAAGCCGCCGAGCGCGGGGCGCCCATGTGGCAGGCGCTCCTCGCCGCGGTCAGGGCGCGCGTCGAACTCAGGCTGGGCGCGCTCGCCGCCGCGGAACGGTCGGCCCAGCTGGCGATCACGCTCGTCCCGCCCGAGGGCTGGGGCGTGGCCGTCGCCTCGCCGATCGCCACGTCGGTGTACGCCAAGACCGCCATGGGCCGCCTCGACGAAGCGGCGGCCCAACTCGGGGTACCCATACCGGAGATGGCGCTCCACACGCCCGACGGACTGCTCTACCTCCGGGCCCGCGGTCACTACTATCTCGCCGCCGGACGCCCCTACGCGGCGCTCGACGACTTCCACACGTGCGGCGACCTCATGACCCGCTGGGAGTTCGATCTGCCGGCCCTCGTCCCGTGGCGGACCGACGCGGCCGAGGCCCATGTGCTGCTCGGTGACGACGAGCGGGCCCGGACGCTCGCACAGGAGCAACTGGCCCTGGCCGGGGGCGCGACCGCCGGGACCGCCTGGACGCGTGGCCTCTCGCTGCGGGTGCTGGCGAGCGCGCTCCACCCCGGGCGCAGGCTTCCCCTCCTGGGCGAGGCCATCGACACCCTGCGGGAGCGCGGCCACCGCGTGGAGCTGGCCCGCGCGACGGACGAGCTGGCCCGCGCCCATCGCGAACTCGGCAACGGCGGCCAGGCACGCGCCCTGGCCCGCAAGGCACAGCAGCTGGGGCGGGAGTGCGGAGTCCCCGTCCCCAGGGTGTCGCCGGTGGCCGACGCCGGAAACTCCCTGCCCGCCGAGCAGCCGTGGCCGTCCGGCGCCCGGCGCAAGGCCGACGACCTCAGCGACGCGGAGCTGCGCGTGGCGACGCTCGCGGCCCGCGGCCACACCAACCGGCAGATCGCCGACAAGCTGTTCATCACGATCAGTACCGTCGAGCAGCACCTGACGCGCGCCTACCGCAAGCTCGCCGTCCAGCGCAGGGCCGACCTGGCGGCGAAACTCGGGCCCGTGCCCATGACCGTCGCGGGACCCGGCAGGAGGGAGGGCCACCGGGAGGGGCGCCGCGAGGGGCGGCAGGACGGCGGGGCGTGCGACCGGCTGCGCGTGGTGTAGCGGGGGGAGGTGCAGGTCGCCGTGCGGGTGGGTGACCACGGCCTGCATCTCCTCTCCCGGACCATGTGCGGGCGTCGCGAATGCACTTCCGTTTCTACGCGGCGGCCGGTCACACTGCGGTCCGCGAATCTGTGACCGGAGGATCCGCCACCGCGGCGGTACGCTTTCGGCAGCAGCAGGTCGAACACGAGAGCGCGCCGACGGGGGGCCGTCGCCGGAGCTGTGACCGGTGTGTGACGTGGGATCGGGCAACGTGGTGCCGCATGATCAGCCTCTGCCGCGGCGGCGTTTCCCGCCGCTCCCACCTCTGGTCCCCTCCGTTCGTGACGCGCCGTGCGAGGGGTGGGCGATGAGGGTATTGGTGGTCGAGGACCACGCGGAGCTCGCGCATTCGGTGGCGCGCGTGCTGCGCCGCGAGGGGATGGCGGTCGACGTCGTCTACGACGGCTCGGACGCGCTGGAACGCACGACGGTCGTCGACTACGACGTGGTCGTGCTCGACCGGGACCTCCCCGGAGTCCACGGGGACCAGGTCTGCATCGCGCTGGCCGCCCAGCCGATGCACGCCAGGGTCCTGATGCTCACCGCGTCCGGCACGATCGCCCACCGGGTGGAGGGGTTCAGCCTCGGCGCCGACGACTACCTCCCCAAGCCCTTCGCGTACGCCGAACTCGTCGCCCGCATCCGCGCGCTCGCCCGGCGCTCGCAGCCCGCGCTGCCACCGGTCCTCGTCCAGGGCGACCTGCGGCTCGATCCCGCGCAGCGGATGGCCTCCCGGGCCGGGGAGCGCCTTGCGCTGACTCCCAAGGAGTTCGCGGTACTCGAGTACCTGCTCGCCGCCCAGGGCCGGGTGGTGTCGGCCGAGGAACTCCTGGAGCGGGTGTGGGACGAGGCGGCCGACCCGTTCACCACGACCGTCAAGGCGACCATCAACCGTCTGCGACCGAAGCTCGGCGACCCGCCAGTGATCGAGACCGTTCCCCGGGGCGGCTACCGGATTTGAGATGCCCATGCGCCTGCCCACGTCCTTCGCCCTGTCACCGTGGATCGTCCGCCGGCTGCTGCCGCGGCGCGTGCGCGTGCGTCTGACGCTCCTGTACGGCGTGCTGTTCGTCGCCTCGGGCGTGGTCCTGCTCGCCATCACCAATCTGCTCGTCGCCCGCACCCCGGCCAACCTCGTCCTCGTCAAGAACCGGGGCGGCGAACCCGTGCTGTCGCCGGGCGCCGACGGCCGCCTCTACCTCGGCTATCCCGAGTCCAACTCCTCCGTACAGCTCAACGACATCACCCAGCAGCTGCGCGACCAGGCGCTCCGCCAGCACGAGATCGAGATGGACCATCTGCAGGTCCAGTCGGGAATCGCGCTGGCCATCATGGCGGTGATCGCGATCGGTCTGGGCTGGCTGGTCGCCGGGCGCGTCCTGCGTCCGCTGCGCACCATGACGGGCACCATCCAGCGCATCTCCGCCCGCAACATGCACGAGCGGCTGGCGGTCGTCGGCCCGGCCGACGAGTTGAAGGACCTTGCCGACACCGTCGACGGACTCCTCGGCCGCCTGGAGACGGCCCTCGACTCCCACAAGCGCTTCGTCGCCAACGCCGCGCACGAACTGCGGACGCCGCTCACCCTGGAGCACGCGCTGCTCGAGGAGTCCCTCATCGACCGCGATGCCACCCGCGAGTCGTTCCGGTCCAACTTCGAGCGGCTCCTGGAGATCAGCAAGCAGCAGGCCCGCCTCCTGGAGTCGCTGCTCACCCTGTCCAGCAGCGAGCGCGGACTCGACCACCGCGAACCGCTCGACCTCGCGGAGATCACCGAGGAGGTCGTCGAGGCCTCGCGCCCCGAGACCGAGCGGCGGGGACTGCGCTTCGAGACCACCGCCGAGTCCGCGACCACCTCGGGCGACTCGGCGCTCGTCCAACGCCTGGTGGCCAACCTCGTCGACAACGCCATGGGTTACAACATCCCCGGCGGCCATGTGCGGATCACCACCCGCACCGCTGCGGGGCGAGCCGTCGTCGCCGTGGCCAACACCGGACCCAAGGTGCCGCCCGAGCAGGTGGAGCGGCTCTTCGAACCCTTCCAGCGGCTGGGCCGCACCGCGGGCGACGGCCACCACGGGCTGGGCCTCTCGATCGTCCGCGCCATCGCCGTCGCCCACGACGCCGTGATCGGCGCACACGCCCGCCCCGGTGGCGGACTCGTCGTGGAGGTCTCGTTCCCGCCGCGTACGGATCCGCCCCGACACCCGCTGGAAATTGCGCAGTTGGACGATGCCCCGCCATCCGTTGAGGGTCGGGCACCGAACTCCTAACGTTGTTGCGGCGCCTGCCGGATCCCCCCGTCCGCATGGGCCGCCGGATCTGGCGAAGCCCTCTCGAACAACGGGAGGAACCCATGGTGGTCGTGATGGCCCCCGAGGCCACACAGCAGGACGTGGACGCGGTCGTCGAACTGGTGCGGGCGGCGGGCGGTGACGCGTTCGTCAGCCGTGGAGTGACCCGCACCATCGTCGGCCTGGTGGGCGACGTGGACGCGTTCGACGCACTCAATCTGTCCAACCGGCGCGGCGTCCTCGACGTGGTGCGGATCTCGGCGCCGTACAAACTGGTCAGCCGGGAGCACCACCCCGACCGGTCGGTCATCCGGGTGGGCGGCGTCCCCGTCGGACCGGACACCCTGACCGTCATCGCGGGACCGTGCGCGGTGGAGAGCCCCGAACAGACCCTGGCCGCCGCGCACCTGGCCAAGGCGGCGGGAGCCTCGCTGCTGCGCGGCGGTGCCTTCAAACCGCGCACCTCGCCGTACGCCTACCAGGGGCTCGGCGAGAGGGGCCTGCGGATCCTCGCCGACGTCAGGGAGGAGACGGGCCTCCCGGTGGTCACCGAGGTCATCGACCCGGCCAGCGTCGACCTGGTCGCCCCCTACGCGGACATGCTGCAGGTCGGCACCCGCAACATGCACAACTTCGCGCTCCTCCAGGCGGTCGGCTCGGCAGGCCGGCCCGTGCTGCTCAAGCGCGGCTTCGGCGCCACGATCGAGGAGTGGCTGATGGCGGCGGAGTACATCGCGCAGCGCGGCAACCTCGACATCGTGCTCTGCGAACGCGGCATCCGCACCTTCGAGACCGCCACCCGCAACACCCTGGACATCAGCGCCGTGCCGGTGGTCCAGCGCCTCTCCCACCTGCCGGTCATCGTCGACCCCTCGCACTCGGGCGGCCGCCGCGACCTCGTCGTCCCTCTCACCCGTGCCGCCCTCGCCGTCGGCGCGGACGGCGTCATGATCGACGTACATCCCGACCCCGGGACGGCGCTCTGCGACGGCGATCAGGCCGTGACCCGGTCGGAGATCGGCGAGCTCGCGGACATCGTCACGGTCCTGTCGCCGCTGATGGGCCGCACGCTCACGCGGCCGACGGCACGAGCCGGGGCCGGCGCGGCAACCCGGTAGGGGTGAATAGGGGTTTCCAGCCCTAGATCAATTCTGCTAGTGAGGGGTACCAGGCAGATAAGCGCGTTGTTAGGGTGAGCGTGGTTCGGCCAGCGGGATTCCGCCCCCAATTCAGGACCGGGGCGGAATCCCGACGGAGGGGAAGTGGCGCCGAGTGCGGGTGTAGTTCTGCGAATCGACGAGAGATGTGCGGCTCGGGCTCATCACCGCGGTGGCGGTGATGTATTTCCGCGCACCTCGTTCGCCGCCCGGACATCGGGCGAACCGATCTTCTGAGCACGCGCCACTTTTCACTTCATGGTCGATCTCTCCCGAATCCTGCGCCGATCCTGACCGGCGGGTGGTCAAGTGCGCACGGGAGACATCAGATCGCTAGGGGGATTTCAGTTGGCAATACCTGGGCATGCGCAGATCGACCAACTCATGGTCGTCGAAGTGGAGATCAATTCACTGTCGACGGCCGACTCACCGCGAATCTCCGGAATGGATCAGGAACACGTCGAGGCGCTGGCAGTGGTGCAGAGTCCGCTCCCGCCCATCACCGTGCACCGCTCGACCATGCGCGTCATCGACGGACTGCACCGACTGCGGGCCGCCGAACTGCGGGGGCAGCGCAAGATCGCGGTGAAGTTCTTCGACGGGGACACGGCCGACGCCTTCGTCCTCGCCGTCGAGTCCAACGTCACGCACGGTCTGCCGCTGACCACGGCCGACAGGAAGCGTGCCGCCGGACGCATCATCGCCTCGCATCCGCAGTGGTCGGACCGGATGATCGCCTCGGTCAGCGGCATCGCGCCGGGGACCGTCGCGGAGATCCGCAGACGGGCCCCGGCCGAGCGGGCCGGCGAAGCGAGCAGGATCGGCCACGACGGCCGGGTGCGCCCGGTCGACGGCACCGAGGGGCGCAGGGTGGCGAGCGAACTCATCGCCGAGAACCCCCAGCTGTCCCTGCGTCAGATCGCGCGCGTCGCGTCCATCTCCCCGGAGACGGTCCGCGACGTACGCAACCGGATGATGCGCGGCGAGGACCCGCTGCCGCAGCGCGGGAAACGGGGCGGCGGCGAAGGCATCGCCGGCGTTCCGAGCGGCGGCACCGGGCCCACCGCCGTCCCCGACCGTGACACCGGCCAGGACCGCACCGCGGTCCTCAAGCGCCTCAACGCGGACCCGGCGCTGCGCTTCAGCGAGACGGGCCGGATCCTGCTGCGACTGCTCAACATCCACACGATCAGCGCGGAGGAATGGGACGACATCATCGACAAGACCCCGCCGCACTGCGGCCGCATCGTGGCCTACCTGGCGGGCGAGTGCGCGGAGATGTGGGCGGAGGTCGCTGTGCGCGTCCAGCGCAAGGTCGCCGAGACGGCGTAGGGCGTCCCGGAGACGCCGGGAGGGCCGGGCGTCCAAGTGGGCAGATTGCCCGGTTGGACGCCGATCCCTTCCGCCATGGACATGGATATCTCCATGGGCAGTACCAAGATTCCCGCAAGTCCAGCGAGTTCTTCGATTTCTTTGTGCTCTTTGGGTTTTTCGGGTTCCGCGGCGAGCATCGTGCTGCCCCGACGCGGACATTCCCGTGCCCAATTGAGGGCCTGGATGGTGGGAATGCAGAAAGGTATCGTCCTGCGGGTGAGCAAATTGCAGGCCATATCAGCGAGCCCCATTTCGTAATGCCGAGGCAGGAGGATTCCGTCGCGTGTTGATCACCCAAGGACCTGGTGGACCCACCATCGGAGGGCCGCAATCCGGGGCCCAGAAGCAATCGCTGCGGCCGGGATCAGTACACCGGGCGATGTCCTACATGAAGTGGCACAAGCCCGCGTTCGCCTTTCTGCTCCTCACCACCGTGGTGGATTCCCTCATCATCGTGTCGACGCCCCTGCTGCTGAAAACCATCATCGACGACGGAATACTCAAGGACGACGCGGGAGTCATCACGACCGTCGCCCTGCTCGTCGCCGGACTGGCCGTCGTCGACGCTCTCGCGCAGCTCGTGCAGAGCTACTTCTCCGGACGCATCGGGCAGGGCGTGAGCCACGATCTGCGGGTCGAGGTCTTCAAGCACGTGCAGCGGCAGCCGATGGCGTTCTTCACCAGGACCCAGACGGGGCTGCTCGCCAGCCGCCTCAACGGCGACGTCATGCTGGCCCAACAGGCCCTCACCACGATGCTGGTCTCCGCGACCAGCGTGCTGACCGTGCTGCTCGTGCTCGCCGAGATGTTCTACCTGTCCTGGGTCATCACCCTGATCGCCGTCGCCCTGCTGCCCCTGTTCATCGCCCCCGGCATCTACGTGGGGCGGCGCCTGCAGCACTACTCAAGGGCGCAGATGCAGGCCAACGGCGAACTGGGCGGCATCATCAACGAGCGCTTCAACGTGGGCGGTGCGATGCTCGCCAAGCTCTTCGGGCGTCCGCGCGAGGAAGCGGCGGCGTTCGAGGCGCGAGCGGGCGAGGTGCGCCAGGTCGGTGTGATCTGGACGGTGTACAGCAGGCTCTCCTTCATCTTCATGGCGCTGCTCGCGTCACTGGCGACCGCGCTGGTCTACGGAGTCGGCGGCCGCCTGGTGCTCGACGACGTGTTCCGCATCGGCACGCTGGTGGCACTGGCCGCGCTGATGGGCCGGCTCTACGGGCCCATCACGCAGCTGTCCAGCCTGCAGTCCAACGCTCTGACGGCGATGGTCAGCTTCGACCGGATCTTCGAGGTCCTCGACCTCAAGCCCCTCATCGACGAGAAGCCGGACGCGGTCGACCTGACCGCTCCGGGCAGCGGCCCGGCGCCGGAGATCGAGTTCGACCAGGTGTCCTTCCGCTATCCGCGCGCAAGCGACGTGTCCCTCGCCTCGCTGGAGTCCAACGCGTTGTCCGCGGCCGAACGGGCCAAGGAGACGGCCGAGGTGCTGCACGGGATGAGCTTCCGGGTGCCCTCCGGCAAACTCACGGCCCTGGTCGGTCCTTCGGGCGGCGGCAAGACCACCACCACCCATCTGGTGTCCCGCCTCTACGACCCGACATCGGGAAGCGTCCGCATCGACGGCCACGACCTGCGAGACGTCAGCCTCGACTCGCTGCGCGACGTCGTCGGCGTGGTCAGCCAGGACGCGCACTTCTACCACGACACGATCCGCGTGAACCTGTCCTACGCACGCCCCGAGGCCACCCAGCGCGATCTGCTCCGGGCCTGTGACGCGGCCCAGATCGGTGACCTGATCCGCTCGCTGCCCAGCGGCCTCGACACCGTGGTCGGCGACCGCGGCTACCGGCTGTCCGGCGGCGAGAAACAACGCCTCGCGCTGGCAAGGCTCCTCCTCAAGGCGCCCTCCATCGTGGTGCTCGACGAGGCCACCGCACACCTGGACTCCGAGTCCGAGGCGGCCATCCAGCGGGCACTGACCACCGCCCTGCGGGACAGGACCTCCCTGGTGATCGCCCACCGCCTCTCCACCATCCGCGAGGCGGACCAGATCCTGGTCATCGACGAGGGAGAGGTCCGCGAGAGCGGCACGCACGAGGAACTCCTGGCGGCAGGAGGCCTCTACGCCGAGCTCTACCACACGCAGTTCAACCGCTCCGGCACCAACGGAGCGGGCCCCGACGCCCACAAGGAGCGGGTGCTGCACGGCCCTGTCCTCGGTGGCGGCCCCGTCCTGGGCGGGAGCGGCCCCGTGCTCGGCGGCAGCGGCCCGCCACCAGCCGTCGGCGGCGAGCACATCCTGCGCCTCGGTGCCGACCCGGACGAGCGCTGAGCGCCGGCCCGAAGCTGCCTGAAGGGGGAATGGTGGAGTCGTCGTTGGTGACGGAGCTGATCGCCGCACGGGTGGAGTCGTCGCCCGGCGCGGTGGCGGTAGAGGGCGAACGGACGCTGTCGTACGGGGAGTTGTGGGCGCAGTCGGGTCAGTGGGCGGCCTATCTGGCCGGGCTCGGTGTGGGCCGTGGCGACCGCGTCGCGGTGGTGATGGAGCGGTCGCCGGACCTGGTGGCGCTGCTCCTGGGCGTGTGGCGGGCGGGCGCGGCCCACGTCCCCGTCGACGCGGGCTCGCCGCCGGAGCGCATCGCCTTCGTCATCGGGGACTCGGCTCCGGCGCTGGTGCTGTGCACCGCGGACAGCCGGGGTACGGTGCCGCGGAACGCCGTGGTGCGGGAGGTGGACGACCCGCGTGTGCGCGCCGCGCTGGCCGCCCACGAGGGCAGGGGCGTCCACCTGCCGGTGGACGGGCAGGACGTGGCGTACGTGATGTACACCTCGGGTTCGACCGGGGTGCCCAAAGGCGTCGCGGTGCCGCACGCAGGCGTGGCGGCGCTGGTGGGGGAGCGTGGCTGGGCGGTGGGCCCGGCGGACGTGGTCCTGATGCACGCCCCGCACGCCTTCGACGTCACGCTGTTCGAACTGTGGGTGCCGCTCGCCGCCGGTGCCCGCGTGGTGATCGCCGAGCCGGGCGCGGTGGACGGCCGCCAGGTGCGCGAGCACGTCGAGGGCGGTGTGACGGCCGTCCACGTGACCGCGGGTTCGTTCCGCGTCATGGCCGAGGAGACGCCGGACTGCTTCACCGGCCTACGTGAGGTGCTCACCGGCGGGGACGTGGTCCCGCCCGCCTCGGTGGCCCGCGTGCGCGAGGCCTGCCCGGACGTGCGGGTCCGGCATCTGTACGGGCCGACCGAGGTGACGCTGTGCGCGACCTGGCACGTGCTGCGGCCGGGCGAGGACGGGGGTTCCGTACTCCCGATCGGGCACCCGCTGCCCCGCCGAGGTGCCTTCGTCCTGGACGAGGCGCTCCGGCCGCCGCCCGCCGGCACGGTCGGGGAGCTGTACGTGACGGGGCCGAGCCTGGCGCGCGGCTACTGGGACCGGGCCGGCCAGACCGCGGAGCGCTTCGTGGCCTGCCCGTACGCGCCGGGAGAGCGGATGTACCGCACCGGCGACCTGGTGCGCGAGCGCGAGGACGGCGCGCTCCTCTTCGTCGGCCGCGCGGACAGCCAGGTCAAACTGCGGGGATTCCGGGTCGAGTTGGGCGAGGTGGAAGCCGCTCTGGCCGCCCACCCGGCCGTGGCCCAGGCGGTGGCCGTCGCCCGCGAGGACCGGCGGGGCGAGCGCCGCCTGGTCGGCTACGTCGTGCCCGAGGAGCCGGACGGCCTCGACCCCCGGGCCGTCCGCGACAGCCTCGCAAGGACACTGCCCGAGTACATGGTCCCCGCGGCGGTACTGGCCCTCGCCGCCCTCCCCGTGACCCGCAACGGCAAGGTCGACCGCGCCGCCCTGCCCGTCCCCGACTTCGCCGCGAAGGTCACCGGACACGCACCGCGTACCGAGGTCGAAGCCGTCCTGTGCGCCCTGATGGCGGAGCTGCTCGGCCTGGAACGCGTCGGCGCCAAGGACAGCTTCTTCGAGCTGGGCGGCGACTCGATCATGTCGATGCAACTGGCCGCCCGCGCCCGGCGCGCGGACCTGTTCTTCAGGGCGGAGGACGTCTTCGAGCACGCGACACCGACGGCCCTTGCGGCGTTCGCCCGGTCCGGTTCCGGGGAGCGCTCCGGTGAGCTCGGGGAGCCCGGTGAGCGGACGGGGGCAACCGCTCCCGGCCGCCGCCGTCAGGCCGGTTCGCTCATGGGCGACCTCCGCGAGAGCGAGGCCGACCGGCTACGGGCCGCGGTGCTGCCCGGCGGCATGGTGGACGTATGGCCGCTGTCGCCGCTGCAGGAAGGCTTGCTCTTCCACGCCACCTTCGACGACGACGGCCCGGACGTGTACGCGAGCCAGCGGACGCTGGCACTGGACGGCCCCCTCGACGCGGACCGCCTGCGGACGTCGTGGCGGACGCTGCTCGACCGGCACGCCGTGCTGCGCGCGAGCTTCCATCAGCGCGACTCGGGTCAGCCGGTGCAAGTCGTCGCGACCGGCGTCGAGTTGCCGTGGCGCGAGGTGGATCTCTCGGAGCTCCCGGCGGACGGCGTGCCCGCCGAGGTGGCACGCCTCGCCCATGCCGAGCGGGCCGAGAAGTTCGACCTGCGGGCGGCGCCGCTGCTGCGACTGCTGCTGATACGCCTCGGCGACGGCAGGCACCGCCAGATCGTCACCGTCCACCACTCCCTGGTGGACGGCTGGTCCACCGACGTCGTCTTCGCGGAGCTTTCCGAGGTGTACGCGGCGGGCGGCGACGGCCGGCAGCTGCCCGCGACGACGTCGTACCGGACGTACCTGGACTGGCTCGACCGGCAGGACAAGGAAGCGGCGCGCGAGGCCTGGCGCGCGGAGTTCGCCGGGGCGGACGAGCCGACGCTGGTGGCGCCCGACGAGCAGGGCGGGGCGCAGGTCGTCCCTGAACCGGTGCCGTTCGAGCTGACCGAGGAACTCACCCGCGGCGTCGCGGAGTTGGCGCGCTCGCAAGGGGTGACCGTCAACACGGTCGTGCAGGGCGCCTGGGCCCAGGTCCTCGCCCGGCTCGTGGGGCGCACGGACGTGGTGTTCGGCACCCCGGTGGCGGGCCGTCCCGCGGAGCTGCCGGGGGTCGAGACGGCGGTCGGCCTGTTCATCAACACCGTGCCCGTACGGGTGAGCATCGCGGCGGACCAGTCGGTCGCCGGGATGCTCGGGGACCTGCGGGCGCGACAGGTCGGGCTGATGTCACGGCAGCACCTGGGACTCCGCGAGATACGTCAACTGGCGGGGTCCGGCGCGGTGTTCGACACGCTCGTCGTATTCGAGAACCTGCCCCGGTCGCGCGAGGGGGCGGGCGCCGGCGCGGAGCTGGCCATCCGCCCCGTCGGGGAGCCCGAGGACAGGGGCCACTACCCGCTGGCGCTCATCGTGGTCCCGGACGCCCGGCTGCGCGGGCTCCTCGTGCACCGCCCGGACGTGGTGGGACGCGACCGTGCCCAGGCCGTGATCTCCTCGCTGGTCCGCGTCATCGAGCAGATGGTGGCGGATCCTTCGTCGCCGGTGGGGCGGCTCGACACCCTTACCGAGGCCGAACGCGCTCTCGTGAATCAGGCGGAACGTGCGCTCGTGACCGAGGCGGAACGCGCGCTCGCGACCGAGGCCGAGCGCACCCTCACGGCCGAGGCCGAGCGCACTCTCCCGGCCGAGGCTGAGCGCACTCTCACGGCCGAGGCCAGGCGCCCGCTCGTGGCGCGGGAACGGCACACGTCGGCGCAGGCGGCTGCCCCGCCCGACGCGCCCGACGCGACGGCACCGGACCTCTTCGCCCGGCAGGCCGCGGCCACGCCCACCGCCGTGGCGCTGGTCGACGGCGAGCGTTCGCTGACGTACCGCGAACTGGCCGCCCGAGCCGGACGTCTGGCGCGCTGCTTGACGGACAGGGGAGTGGGCCCCGAGACGCGGGTGGCCGTCATGGCGGACCGCTCGGCGGAGCTGGTGACCGCCCTCCTCGCGGTGGCGACGGCCGGCGGTGTCTACGTACCCGTGGACCCGGGACTGCCCCCGGCGCGGCTCCGCATGCTCCTGGACGACGTGGCGCCGCCGGTCCTGGTCTGCGTGCAGCGGTCGCGTGAGGCGGTACCGGAGGAGTTCACCGGCCAACTACTACTCCTGGACGACCCGTTGACCGTCCGGACCATGGCCTCGTACGCGGACGGCCCGATGGTGGACACGGAGCGGCGCGCACCGCTGACCGCCTCCAACGCGGCGTACGTGATCTACACGTCCGGGTCGACCGGCACCCCCAAAGGCGCGGTCGTCCCCCACCGGGGCCTGCGCAACCTCGTCGCCGACCGCGTCACGCGCTACCGGATCGACGAGGACAGCGCGGTGCTCCAACTCGTCTCGCCGAGCTTCGACGTCTCCATGTCGGACATCTGGCCGGTGCTGTGCGCGGGCGGCCGGCTGATCCTCGCGCCGCCCGCCCGGCGCCACGCGACCGGTGAGGAACTGGTCCGCCTGATGCGCACGGAGCGGGTGACGCACGTCGCGATGACACCGACGCTCCTGGCGCAACTGCCGCCGGAGGAACTGCCCGCGCTGCGCGTCCTGGTCATCGGCGGAGAACCCGTCTCCGACGAACTGCGCGCCCAGTGGTCGGTGAACCGGGAGATCTACAGCGAGTACGGGGTCACCGAGGCGACCGTGGCCTCCACGGTGAGCCGCCCGCTCGGCGCACACGACGAGCCGTCGATAGGCCGCCCGGTCGCCAACACCTCCGCCCATGTGCTGGACGCGTTCCTGCGGCCGGTGCCCGCCGACACGGTCGGCGAGCTGTATGTGGCGGGCGCGGGCCTTGCCCGCGGCTATCTGCGGCGGACGAGACTGACGGCGCGGCGCTTCGTGGCCAGCCCGTTCGCGCGCGGCGAGCGGATGTACAGGACCGGCGACCTGGTACGCCGCACGGGCGCCGGTGACCTCGTCTACGCGGGCCGGGCCGACGCACAGGTGAAGGTGCGCGGATTCAGGGTGGAGCTGGGCGAGATCGAGGCGGCCCTTGCGGGGCATCCCGCCGTCGACCGGGCCGTGGTGATCCTCCGCCAGGACCGGCGGGGGGAGCACCGCCTGGTCGGCTATGTGGTCGGTACTGATGCGCGTGACGAGGCTCCACCAGAGGCCCGAACCGGCGCCCGCGGCGGTGATCGCCCCGACCACCGGCTCGCCCCGCAGCTCCTGGACGGGCCATCGGTACGCGCGTACGCCGCCCAGGCGCTGCCGGAGTACATGGTGCCCGCGGCGGTCCTCGCCCTCGACACCCTGCCCGTCACCCCGAACGGCAAGGTCGACGTCCCCGCGCTGCCCGCGCCCGACTTCGCCGACCACGTGTCCGGCCGGACCCCTGAGGGCGAGGCGGAGGAGATCCTCTGCGCTCTGTTCGCCGAGGTCCTCGGCCTTGAGCGGGTCGGCGCCGACGACAACTTCTTCCGGCTCGGCGGCGATTCGATCAGCTCGATGCAGCTCGTGAGCCGCGCCCGCCGGACGGGCGCCCTCTTCAGCGCCCAGGACGTGTTCGAGCACGGGTCACCGGAAAGCCTCGCGCGGGTGGTCAAGCTCGGTGCGGGGCGCGAGTCCGGACCGGACGTGGGCGAGGGGGAGGTGACCCGGACACCCGTGATGCGGGCCCTGGGCGAGCGGGCCCTCGGCGGCGGGTTCACCCAGTGGGTGGTGATGGGCACGCCCGCGGGCCTCGGGAGCGAAGCCCTGGCGTCAGGAATGGGAGCGGTACTCGACACACACGACATGCTGCGCGCCCGTGCGGTGGCCGATGGAGACGCAGGGCGCAGCTTGGTCGTGGCCGGCACTGACGCGGGGCGCAGCTTGGTCGTGGCCGACGGCGACGCAGAGGCCCGTCTCTCGGTGAACGGCGGCGATGCAGGCGCCCGTCTCGTGGTGAACGATGGCGATGCGGGGGCCCGTCTCTCGGCGAACGGCGGCGACGCAGGGACCCGTCTCGTGGCGAACGACGGCGACGCAGGGACCCGTCTCGTGGCGAACGACGGCGGCATAGGGACCCGGCGCGTGGCGAAAGACGCGGACACGGGACCCCGCCTCATGGTGGGCGAGCGCGGATCCGTGGACGCCGCCCGCATCATCACCCGGGTCGACGCGGCGAAGGTCCCGGCTGATGGCCTGGACGGGCTCGCGGGCCGTGCCGCGCGGGAGGCGGTCCTGCGCCTCGATCCCTTCTCCGGAGTGATGGTGCAGGCGGTGTGGCTCGACGCGGGACCGGCGAGGACCGGCCGACTGGTCCTGGTGGTCCACCACTTGGCGGTGGACGGGGTCTCGTGGCGGATCCTGGTCCCGGACCTGCGGGCCGCGTGCGAGGCGGCGGCAGCCGGGCGGCGGCCGGGGCTCGACCCGGTCGGTACGTCCTTCAGGCGCTGGTCCAGGCTCCTGGTCGAGGAAGCGGCCGGAAGCAACCGCCTCGCGGAACTCGACGCATGGAAGGATCTCCTAGGCGACCGCCCTGAACCCCCGCTCGGCCACCGGCCGTTGGACCCGGCACGGGACACGGCGGCAGGCATGCGCCAGCGGTCCTGGACGGTCCCGCCCCGGCAGGCGGCCACCCTCGCGGGAGCGACACCGGCGCTCTTCCACTGCGGTGTGCACGAGGTACTCCTCGCCACACTGGCCGGAGCCGTCGTCCAGGGCAGGCGCGGCACTCACCGCACGGTCCTGATCGACGTCGAGGGACATGGACGCAAGCCGGTCCAGGACGCCGATCTGCTGCGCACCGTCGGGTGGTTCACCAGCGTGCATCCCATCCGCCTCGACCTGTCCGGTATCGACGCGACGGGCACGGCAGCCGGTGTTCCGGACGTCGGCTCGCTCCTGAAGACCGTCAAGGAACAGGCACGCGCGGTGCCCGGCGACGGACTCGGATACGGCTTGCTGCGCCACCTCAACCCCGATACCGGCCCGGTGCTCGCCGCGCTGCCCGGCCCGCAGATCGGCTTCAACTACATGGGCCGCTTCCCCGCGGTCGGCGGAACAGGCGCCGTGGAGCCCTGGCAGATGGCCGGCGAAGAGGCCGTCGGAAGCTCCACGGCGGCCGCTATGCCGGCGACACACACCCTCGAAGCCGGTGCGACCATCCGCGACGGAGCCGAAGGACCCGAGCTGACCGTCTCGCTGAGCTGGCACGGCGCGCTCCTCGACGAGGCGGTGGCCGAGCGCGTCGGCCGCCACTGGCTCGACCTCCTCGCGGGCCTGGCCGCCCACACCACGGACCCGGCGGCGGGCGGCCACACCCCGTCCGACTTCCCCCTCATCGAGCTCGCCCAGGACGAGGTCGAGCAGTTCGAAGCGATAGCGGCAGAGCTCGAAGGAGGGCGTTCGCTGTGAAGACTCCAACCCCCGCCACGGGGCACTCACCCGCCGCCCACCGGCCGGCTCCCCAGGCCAAGGGTTCCGCGCTCGCGGAGGTCTGGCCGCTCTCGCCCCTGCAGGAAGGGCTCCTGTTCCACGCCGACTTCAACGGCCAGGGACCCGACGTCTACACCGTGCAGAACATCCTGGCGGTGGAAGGACCCATGGACGCCGGCCGCTTCCGCGCCTCCTGGGAAGCGCTGCTGACCCGGCACGCGGCGCTGCGGGCGAGCTTTCAGCGGCGCAAGACGGGCGAGGCGGTGCAGCTCATCACCCGCGAGGTCGTCCTGCCGTGGAGCGAGGCCGACGTCTCGCACCTCACCGAGGCCGAAGCGGCGGCCGAGACGGAGCGCCTGGCCACGCGCGAACGCGCGGACAGGATCGACCCGGCGGTGGCGCCCCTGATGCGCCTGCTCCTGATCCGCGTCGGCGAACGCAGTCACCGCCTGGTGATGACGAGCCACCACATCCTCATGGACGGCTGGTCGGCCCCGCTCCTGCTCAACGAGCTCACCGCGATCCACGCGGCGGGCGGCGACGCGTCGGGACTCGCGCCCGCGACGTCCTACCGGGACTACCTGGCCTGGCTCTCCCGCCAGGACAAGGAAGCCGCACGCTCCGCCTGGAAGGCGGAGCTGGCCGGAGCGGATGAACCGACGCAGGCCGTAGCCCCCACGACCCCGGCACACGGCGACACACCCCCGAAGAAACGCTCCTGCCACCTCTCCCGGGAGACAACCGGGGCGCTCACCGCGCTGGCCCGCGCCCACGGCCTGACGGTGAACACCGTCGTGCAGGGCGCCTGGGCGCTGCTGCTCGCGCGTCTCGCAGGGCGTACGGACGTGGTGTTCGGGGCGACGGTGGCGGGACGCCCTCCGGAGCTGCCGGGCGCCGATTCCATGATCGGCCTTTTCATCAACACCCTGCCGGTGCGGGTCCGCCTCGACGGTTCGCAGCCGCTGCTCGACATGCTCCGGGAGCTCCAGGACCGCCAGTCCGCACTCCTCGCCCACCAGCACCTGGGCCTCTCGGAGATCCAGCAACTCGCAGGCCCGGGAGCGGGTTTCGACACACTCCTGGTGTACGAGAACTACCCTCGGCCGCCCGGAGAGGTGACCGCACCCGACGCGCTCTCCATCACCACGGTGGAGTCCCGCCAGGCGACCCACTACCCGCTGTCGATCGGCATCGCCCCCGGCGAACGTCTCCGGGTGGACGTCACCTACCGACCCGACCTGGTCGACGAAGCGGTCGGCGAGCCGCTGGCCGGGCTGCTGACCGGGGTCCTTGAACGGATGGTGGCGGATCCGTCGGCGCCGGTGGGGCGCGTCGGTGTGGCGGGCACGCTGCTCGCGCCCACGGCCCTCGGGGCGTCTCCCGAGGTTGAGTCGGTGCCGGGGCTGATCGCTCGACGGGTGGCGGAGACACCGGACGCCCCGGCCGTCGTCCAGGGCGAACGGAGCCTCTCGTACGGGGAGTTGTGGGGCCGGGCGGGCCGCTGGGCGGCGCACCTGACCTCACTCGGCGTACGGAGGGGCGATCGTGTCGCGGTGGTGATGGAGCGGTCGCCGGATTTGCCTGCGCTGCTTGTGGGGGTTTGGCGGGCTGGTGCTGCTTATGTGCCGGTGGATGTTGGTTGGCCGGTGGAGCGGGTGGCGTTCGTGTTGGGGGATGCGGGTCCGGCGGTGGTGGTGTGTGCGTCGGGGAGTCGGGCTGTGGTGCCGGAGGGCTTCGGTGGGCGGCTGGTGGTGGCGGATGACCCGCAGGTCACGCAGGCGCTGGCCGCAGTTGAGTACGGGGAGCCTGTTGCGTCCGTGGCGGCGCATGACGTGGCGTACGTGATGTACACGTCGGGCTCGACGGGCGTGCCCAAGGGTGTGGCCGTGCCGCACGAAAGCGTCGCGGCGTTGGTGGGGGAGCGTGGCTGGTCGGTGGGCCAGGAGGACGCGGTGCTGATGCATGCCCCGCACGCTTTCGACGTATCGCTGTTCGAGCTGTGGGTTCCGCTGGCTGCTGGTGGGCGTGTGGTGATGGCAGGTTCCGGTGTCGTCGATGCCCAGCAGCTGCGCGAGCACGTGAAGGCCGGTGTGACGGCGGTGCATCTGACCGCCGGATCGTTCCGCGTCATCGCCGAAGAGTCCCCGGAGTCCCTCGTGGGACTGCGCGAAGTCCTGACCGGCGGAGACGTGGTCCCGGCCGCTTCGGTGGCCAGGGTCCGGCGGGCATGCCCCGAGATGACCGTGCGCCACATGTACGGCCCGACGGAGACGACGCTCTGCGCGACCTGGCACGTACTGGAGCCGGGCGCCGAGACGGACTCCGTGCTCCCGATCGGGCGGCCCCTGCCCCACCGGCAGGCCTTCGTCCTGGACGCCTTCCTCCAGCCTTCGCCGCCCGGCGTGACCGGTGAACTGTACGTAGCGGGGGCCGGGTTGGCGCAGGGCTACTGGAACAGCCCCGGTCCGACCGCCGACCGCTTCGTGGCGTGCCCGTACGCACCCGGCGGGCGGATGTACCGCACCGGCGACCTGGTGCGCCGCACCGAATCCGGCGAGCTCCTGTTCGTCGGCCGCGCGGATGCCCAGGTCAAGATCCGCGGCTTCCGCGTGGAGCTCGGCGAGGTGGAGGCCGCCCTGGCCGCCCATCCCTCCGTGGCCCAGGCGGTCGTCGTCGCCCGCGACGACGGCCCCGGCGAGCGCCGCCTGGTCGGCTACGTGGTCCCCGAGGGCGCGCAGGCCATCGACCCCCGACTCGTACGCGACGAGGCCGCCCGAGTGCTGCCCGACTACATGGTCCCCGGCGTCGTACTCGTCCTGGACGCCCTGCCCGTGACCCGCAACGGCAAGGTCGACCGGGCGGCGCTGCCCGCGCCCGACTTCGCGGAACGTGTGTCAGGCCGTGCGCCCCGGACCGAGGCGGAGGAGACGCTGTGCGGCCTGTTCGCCGAGGTGCTCGGCCTGGAGCGGGTCGGCGTCGAGGACAGTTTCTTCGAGCTCGGCGGCGACTCGATCATGTCGATGCAGCTGGCGGCACGCGCCCGCCGCGCGAACCTGCTCTTCAAGGCGCAGGACGTCTTCGAGCACGAGACGCCCGCCGGTCTCGCCGCCGTCGGCCGACCAGCGGGCGAGGCGTCGGCGCCGCCGGACGTGGGCGTGGGCGAGGTGCCCTGGACGCCCGTGATGCGGGAGCTCGGCGAGCGTGCCGCGAGCCCGAAGTTCGCCCAGTGGATGATCGTCGGCGCTCCGTCCGGCCTCGAACGGCCCGTCCTGACAGCCGCGTTGAGCGCGGTCGTCGACACCCATGACGTACTGCGCGCCGTGGTGGCCGGGGGCGACGAGGGGCCGCGGCTGCTGGTCCGCGAGCAGGGCTCGGTGGACGCCGGGGCGCTGATCACCCGCGTGAACGCGACGTACGCCGTCGCCGGCACCCTCGACGACATCGCGGACGAGGCGGCCCAGGAGGCAGCGGAACGTCTCGACCCCTCGGCGGGCGTGATGCTTCAGGTGGCGTGGGTGGACGCCGGTCCCGGCCGGGTCGGACGGCTGGCCTTCGTGGTGCATCACCTGGCGGTCGACGGGGTCTCGTGGCGGATCCTGGTCCCGGACCTGAAGGCCGCGTGCGAGGCGGTGGCGGCCGGCCAGGAGCCGCGGCTCGACCCGGTGGGCACCTCCTTCCGGCACTGGTCGCGCCTGCTGGTCCAGCAGGCCGCGGGGGATGCGCGGGTAGCTGAACTGCCGCAGTGGTCCGCCCTGTTGGGGCAGGCTGAACCCCCGCTCGGGAAACGGGAGTTGGACCCGTCCCTAGACACCGCGGCCACCCTGCGCCGCCGCTCGTGGGCCGTGCCGACCCAGCAGGCCGAAACGCTGACGAGCCGGACGCCGACGGTCTTCCACTGCGGTGTGCACGAGGTGCTCCTGTCCGGCCTGGCGGCAGCCATCGCCCACTGGCGGCAGGAGACCGCCCCCGGGGTCCTGCTGGACGTCGAGGGACACGGCCGGGCGCCGGTCGACGGCGTGGACCTGTCGCGCACGGTCGGCTGGTTCACCAACGTGCACCCGGTGCGTCTGGATCTCGACGGTGTGGACGTGGGTGAGGTGGCGGCCGGTGGTCCGGCGGCCGGTGCGCTGCTGAAGACGGTGAAGGAGCAGGTGCGGGCGGTACCGGGCGACGGGCTCGGCTTCGGTCTCCTGCGCCACCTCAACCCCGACACGGCACCGGCCCTGGCGGCCCTGCCGCGCCCGCAGATCGGCTTCAACTACCTGGGCCGGTTCACCGCCGACGCGTCGAACGCCACGATCGGCGGCTCCCTCGACCCGGCCATGCCCGCCACCCACACGATCGAGGCGGGCGCGGTCATCGTCGAATCGGCCGCGGGACCCAAGCTGACCCTCACCCTGAGCTGGGCCGCCGCGCTCCTCGACGAGTCGGCCACGGAACGCCTCGGCCTGCTCTGGCTCGACCTGCTCGGCGGTCTGGCCGCCCACACCACCGATCCCGCCGCCGGCGGACACACGTCCTCCGACTTCCCGCTCCTGGACCTCGCACAGGACGAGGTCGACGAGCTCGAAGCCGGTTTCGCCGACGAGATCCCGTAGCCGTCATGTCTCAGTCCCTGAGGAGAGAAGCGATGACCCGATCCCTGGTCGAGGACGTGTGGCCCCTGTCGCCACTGCAGGAAGGGCTGCTCTTCCACGCCGCCTTCGACAGCGAGGGTCCCGACGTCTACCAGGGGCAGCGGCTGCTCGAACTGACCGGCCCACTCGACGCGAACCGCCTGCGCACCTCCTGGCAGGCGCTCCTCGCCCGGCACGCCGCGCTGCGGGCGAGCTTCCGCAGGCGCAAGACGGGTGAGGCGGTGCAGGTCATCGCGCGGGACGTGGAGCTGCCGTGGCGTGCGGCCGATCTCTCCGCTCTGGCGGCCACGGAGGCGCGGGCCGAGGCGGAGCGCCTGGCGGGCCGGGAGCGGGCCGAGCGCTTCGACCTCGCGGCGGCTCCGCTGCTGCGGCTCCTGCTGATCCGGATCGGTGCGGACCACCACCGCCTGGTGGTCACGAGCCACCACGTCCTGATGGACGGCTGGTCCATGCCGGTGCTGCTCGACGAACTCTCGGCGACGTACGCGGCGGGCGGCGACACCTCCGGGCTGCCGCCGGTGACGTCCTACCGCGAGTACCTGGCCTGGCTCGGCCGCCAGGACAGGGACGCGGCACGGGCCGCCTGGCAGGCGGAACTGGCCGGGGCGGACGAGCCGACACTGGTGGCGCCCGCGGATTCGGGCCGGTCGCCCCAGCCTCCGGAGAGCCTGGTCAACGAGCTTCCCGGGGAGCTCACCGAAGGCCTGGTGCGGTTCGCCCGTGGCCAGGGTCTTACCGTCAACACGGTGGTGCAGGGCGCGTGGGCGCTGGTCCTCGCGCGGCTCGCCGGGCGCACGGACGTCGTGTTCGGCGCCACCGTGGCCGGACGGCCGATGGAACTGCCGGGCGTCGAGTCGATGGTCGGCCTGTTCATCAACACGCTTCCTGTGCGGGTACGGCTCGACGCCGGTCAGTCGGTCGCGCGCATGATGGCCGAACTCCAGGAACGCCAGTCGTCCCTGATGGCACATCAGCATCTGGGTCTCCCCGAGGTGCAGGGGCTCGCCGACTCCGGCGGCGCGGTCTTCGACACGCTCCTCGTGTACGAGAACTATCCGAGCCCGCCCGCCGGACCCCCGGCGCCGGACTCCTTCACCGTGCGGGTCGCCGCCGGCCAGGAGACCGCCCACTACCCGTTCACGCTGGTGGTGGCGCCCGACGGCGACCGGATGCTCTGCAAGCTCGACTACCGGCCCGACCTGTTCGACCGTGAGACCGCCGAGTCGGTGTTCGCGTGGCTCGTGCGGGTGCTCGACCAGCTGGTGGCGGATCCGTCGGTTCTCGTGGGGCGGGTCGGGGTGCTCGCGGCGCCCGAGCGCGGACTTGTCGTGGAGGGATGGGGCGGCACATCGGGCGAGGAGCCGGGCGGCCTGATGCCGGAACTGATTGCCGGACGCGCGGAGTTGGCACCGGACGCGGTGGCGGTAGAAGGCGAACGGACCCTTTCGTACGCCGAGTTGTGGACGGAGTCCGGCCGCTGGGCCAGCTACCTGGCGGACCTGGGGGTGCGGCGCGGCGACCGCGTCGCCGTCGTGACGGAGCGGTCGCCGGACCTGCTGCCGCTCCTCCTCGGAGTGTGGCGGGCGGGCGCCGCCTACGTGCCGGTCGACGCGGGCTCTCCGCTGGAGCGGGTGGGGTTCGTCCTCGACGACTCGGCTCCGGTCGTCGTGCTGTGCACGGAGAAGACCCGGGCCGTCGTGCCGGAGGGCGCCGAGCCGGTCGTGGTCGACGACCCGCACGTGCGCGGGGCCGCGCTCGCCCCGCGCGCCGACGACGAATCGCCCGTGCCCGTGCCCGTCGGCGCGGACGACGTGGCGTACGTGATGTACACCTCGGGATCCACGGGAGTCCCCAAGGGCGTCGCGGTCTCGCACGGCAGTGTCGTGGCGCTGGTGGGGGAGCGCGGCTGGTCCATCGGACCGGACGACGCGGTGCTCATGCACGCCCCGCACGCCTTCGACGTCTCCCTCTTCGAGGTGTGGGTCCCGCTGGCCGCCGGTGGCCGGGTGGTCGTCGCCGGGCCTGGCGCGGTCGACGCCGAGCAGGTACGGGAGCACGCGGCACGCGGGGTGAGCGCGGTGCATCTGACCGCCGGTTCGTTCCGTGTCCTGGCAGGGGAGTCACCCGAGTGCTTCGCCGGGCTGCGCGAGGTCCTCACGGGCGGCGACGTGGTGCCGGTCGCGGCGGTGGCACGGGTGCGCGAGGCCTGCCCCGACGTGGTCGTACGGCATCTGTACGGGCCGACCGAGGTGACCCTGTGCGCGACCTGGCGGGTCTGGGGGCCCGGCGACGCGGTCGGTTCGGTGCTGCCCATCGGACGCCCCCTGGGCAACCGGCGGGTGTTCGTCCTGGACGCGTTCCTCCAGCCGGTGCCGTCGGGCGTGACCGGTGAGCTGTACGTGGCGGGCGAGGGACTGGCGCAGGGGTACTGGGACCGGGAGCAGCTGACCGCGGAACGCTTCGTGGCCTGCCCGTTCGTGCCGGGCGGGCGGATGTACCGCACCGGAGACCTGGTGCGCTGGTCCGACACGGGTGAACTGCTCTTCGTCGGCCGCGCCGACGCGCAGGTCAAGGTGCGCGGCTTCCGGGTGGAGCTCGGCGAGGTGGAGGCGGCGCTCGCCGCGCACCCGGCGGTGGCGCAGGCTGTCGTGGTCGCCCGTGAGGACGGCCCGGGTGAGCGCCGCCTGATCGGCTATGTCGTACCCGGGACCCCGGAGGGCATCGACCCTGACCTCGTCCGCGCGCACGTGGCCAGGACGCTGCCCGACTACATGGTGCCGGCCGCCGTCCTCCCCCTGGACGAACTGCCCGTCACCCGCAACGGCAAGGTCGACCACAAGGCCCTGCCCGCCCCCGACTTCGCGTCCCGGGCCACCGGGCGGGCGCCGCGCACGCAGGCCGAGTCGGTTCTCTGCGGCCTGTTCGCCGAGGTGCTAGGCCTGGAGCGGGTCGGCGTCGAGGACAGCTTCTTCGAGCTCGGCGGCGACTCGATCATGTCGATGCAACTGGTCGCGCGAGCCCGCCGCGCAGGCCTGGTGCTGACGCCTCGGCAGGTCTTCGACGAGAAGACCCCGGAGCGCCTCGCACGCGTCGCGCAGACGGCCGAGGGGACGCGCGGCGCGGGCACGGACCGTGACGCGGGCGTGGGCGACGTGCCCTGGACGCCGGTGATGCGGGAGCTGGGCGAGCGGGCTCTGCGCGGCGGGTTCGCGCAGTGGATGACGGTCGGCGCTCCGGCAGGGCTCGGCCGGGACGTGCTGGTGGGCGGTGTGCGTGCGCTTCTCGATGCGCACGACATGCTGCGGGCACGCGTGGTGACCGGCGGTGATGACGGACCCAAGCTGTCGGTGGGGCCCCGGGGTTCGGTGGAGGCCGAGGATCTCGTCGCCCGTGTCGACGCGCAGGACGCGTCGGCCGGCTCGCTCGATGACATCGCGGCGACGGCGGCACGCGAGGGCGTGGACAGGCTCGATCCCGCCGCGGGTGTGATGGTCCGGGCCGTGTGGGTGGATGCCGGGCCGGGGCGCGACGGGCGACTGGTCCTAGTGGTGCACCACTTGGTGGTCGACGGAGTCTCGTGGCGGATCCTGCTCCCGGATCTGCGAACCGCCTGCGAGGCGCTGGCGGCAGGCCGGGAGCCGCGGCTCGACCCGGTGGGAACACCGTTCAAGGGATGGGCCGACGCCCTGACCGAAGAGGCGGGCGGCGAGCGCCGCACGGCGGAACTCACGCGGTGGACCGAACTGCTCGGCCGTACGGAACAACCCATCGGGCGCCGTGAGTTGGTGCCCGAGAAGGACACCGCCGCGACCATGCGCCGCCGGTCCTGGACCGTGACGGCGGAGGACGCCGCCACCTTGGTGGGCAGGACGCCGACGGTCTTCCACTGCGGTGTGCACGAGGTGCTCCTGGCATCCCTGGCGGGCGCGGTCGCCCACAGGTGTGGTGAAGCCGCCCCCGGGGTCCTGGTGGACGTGGAGGGTCATGGGCGTCAGCCGGTGTCAGGTGCGGAACTGTCGCGCACGGTCGGCTGGTTCACGAGCGTCCATCCGGTGCGTCTGGATCTCGGTGGCGTGGACGTGGGTGAGGTGGTGGCCGGTGGTCCGGAGGTCGGTGCGCTGCTGAAGGCGGTGAAGGAGCAGGTGCGGGCGGTACCGGGCGACGGGCTCGGCTTCGGTCTCCTGCGTCATCTCAACCCCGACACGGCACCGGCCCTGGCGGCCCTGCCGCGCCCGCAGGTCGGCTTCAACTACCTGGGCCGGTTCACCGCCGACGCGGCGAAGGACACCGTGACCCCCTGGCAGCTGTCCGGCAGCGAGGCGATCGGCGGCTCCATCGACCCGGAGACGCCCGCCCTGCACACCCTGGAAGCGAGCGCCGCCGTACAGGACACGCCACAAGGGCCGCAGCTGACCCTCACGTTGAGCTGGCCCACCGGCGTCCTCGACGACGCCGAAGCGGCAGAGATCGGCCGTGCCTGGGACCGGACTCTCGGCGGTCTGGCCGCTCACACCGCCGACCCCGCCGCCGGTGGACACACACCGTCCGACTTCCCCCTCCTGGACCTCACGCAGCGGAACATCGCAGAACTGGAGGCGCCCGAGCCGGAGTTGGTGGACGTATGGCCGCTGTCACCGTTGCAGGAAGGGATGCTGTTCCACGCCACGTTCGACGAGGAAGGGCCCGACGTCTATCAGAGCCAGCGGCTGATGGCGCTGGACGGGCCGCTGGACGCGGCCAGGCTGCGGGCCGCGTGGGAGGCGCTCCTCGACCGGCACGCGGCACTGCGGGCAAGCTTCCACCGGCCCGATTCCGGCGAGGCGGTACAGGTCGTCGCCCGGCGGGCTGAACTCCCCTGGCGCGAGGCCGACGTATCAGGACTGGCGGACACGGAAGCGCAGGCCGAGGCCGAGCGTCTGGCCGAGTGCGAGATGGCGGAGCGCTTCGACCTGACGCGGGCGCCGCTGCTGCGTCTGCTGCTCATCCGCTTCGGCGAGAACCGCCACCGACTCGCCGTCACCAGCCACCACATCCTGGTGGACGGCTGGTCCATGCCGGTCATCCTCAACGAGGTGTCCGCGCTGTACGCGGCGAGCGGCGACGTAGCGAGCGGCGATACGGCGAGCGGAGACGCGGTGCTCATGAAGCCGACCGCCTCCTACCGCGACTACCTGGCCTGGCTGGAGCAGCAGGACAAGGAGGCCGCACGGACCGCCTGGCGAACGGAACTGACCGGCGCCGACGAACCGACGCTGGTGGCACCGGCGGATCCGGGCCGGCCACCGGTGGTGCCGGCCGTCAGCTCGGCGGAGCTCTCCCGGGAGAAGACACTGGCGCTGACCGAGCTGGCCCGCGCCCACGGGCTGACGGTGAACACCGTGGTGCAGGGCGCCTGGGCACTCGTCCTCGCCCGCCTCGCCGGGCGCACGGACGTCGTGTTCGGCGGCACTGTGGCCGGGCGTCCCCCGGAGCTTCCCGACGCCGAGTCGATGATCGGCCTCTTCATCAACACCCTGCCCGTACGCGTGCGGCTCGACCCCGCCAAGACGGTCCTGCAGACGCTCGCCGAGCTACAGGAACACCAGTCGGCGCTCATCGCCCACCAGCACCTGGGCCTGTCGGAGATCCAGCAACTCGCGGGACCCGGCGCGGTCTTCGACACGATGCTGATGTTCGAGAACTACCCGCGCAACGCGGCCACCCTGCCCGGACCCGCCGACGGCGGCCCGGCGGGCGACGAGGTCTCGATCACCCAGCTGAGCACGCTGGCCGGGACGCACTACCCGCTGGCCGTGGGAGTCATCCCCGCAGAGCGGCTGCGGATCCTCGTGACCTACCGGCCCGATCTGATCGAACGGGAGAGCTCCCTCAGGACCGCGCGTCAGGTCATACGGGTCCTCGAACAACTGGTGGCGGACCCGTCGGTGCCGGTGGCCCGGGTGGACGCGCTGGATGCCGGGGACTGTGCGTCGGTCGTGGAGGACTGGAACGCCACAGGGGTACGGGCCTCTGGCGGGACCGTGCCTGCACTGATCGCCGGACGGGTAGGAACTTCGCCGGACGCGGTGGCCATCGAGGCTGAACGGGCCGTTTCGTACGGGGAGTTGTGGGACCGATCGGGCCGCTGGGCCCAGTACTTGTCGGGCGTGGGAGTGGCGCGAGGGGATCGTGTCGCGGTGGTGATGGAGCGGTCGTCGGACTTGCCTGCGCTGCTTGTGGGGGTTTGGCGGGCTGGTGCTGCGTATGTGCCGGTGGATGTTGGTTGGCCGGTGGAGCGGGTGGCGTTCGTGTTGGGGGATGCGGGTCCGGCGGTGGTGGTGTGTGCGTCGGGGAGCCGGTCTGTGGTGCCGGAGGGCTTCGGTGGGCGGCTGGTGGTGGCGGATGACCCGCAGGTCACCGAGGCGCTGGCCGCAGTTGAGTACGGAGAGCCTGGTGCTCCCGTGGCGGCGCATGACGTGGCGTACGTGATGTACACGTCGGGCTCGACGGGCGTGCCCAAGGGTGTGGCCGTGCCGCACGAAAGCGTCGCGGCGTTGGTGGGGGAGCGGAGTTGGGACGTGGGCCCGGCGGACGCGGTGCTGATGCATGCCCCGCATGCCTTCGACGTATCGCTGTTCGAGCTGTGGGTTCCGCTGGCCGCCGGTGGCCGTGTGGTGATGGCCGGTTCCGGTGTCGTCGACGCCCAGCAGCTGCGCGAGCACGTGCGAGGTGGGGTGACGTCCGTCCATGCCACGGCCGGGCAGTTCCGGGCGCTGACGGAGGAGACACCCGACTGCTTCACCGGGTTACGTGAGGTCCTGACCGGCGGGGACGTCGTCCCGGCCGGGTCGGTGGCCCGGCTGCGGGAGGCCTGCCCGGACGTCGCCGTGCGCCACATGTACGGGCCGACCGAGGTGACCCTGTGCGCGACCTGGCACGTGCTGGCTCCGGGCGACGCGATGGGTTCCGTACTGCCGATCGGCCGTCCTATGAGCGGCCGGCGGACCTTCGTCCTTGACGCGTTCCTGCATCCGGTGGCGCCGGGCGTGACCGGTGAACTGTATGTGGCGGGCGCGGGGTTGGCGCAGGGTTACTGGAGCCGCCCGAGTCCGACCGCGGAGCGATTCGTGGCCTGCCCGTTCGTGCCGGGTGAGCGGATGTACCGCACCGGCGACCTGGTGCGCTGGACGGAGGGCGGGGAGCTGCTCTTCGTCGGCCGTGCGGATGCCCAGGTCAAGATCCGCGGCTTCCGCGTGGAGCTCGGCGAGGTGGAGGCCGCCCTGGCCGCCCATCCCGCCGTGGCCCAGGCGGTCGTCGTCGCCCGCGATGACGGCCAGGCGGAGCGCCGCCTCGTCGGCTACGTGGTCCCGGACGGTCCGTCGCCGGACCCCGAACTCATCCGCGCCCACGTGGCCAGGACCCTGCCCGACTACATGGTCCCCGCCTCCGTCCTCACCCTGGAAACCCTCCCGGTGACCCGCAACGGCAAGGTCGACCGCGACGCCCTGCCCGCCCCCGACTTCGCGGGGAAGGTCACCGAGCGGGCGCCGCGCACGGAGACCGAGGCGGTCCTGTGCGCGCTGACGGCCGAGTTGCTGGGTCTGGAACGGGTCGGGCCCGACGACAGCTTCTTCGAGCTGGGCGGCGACTCGATCATGTCGATGCAGCTGGTCGCCCGTGCCCGCCGCGCCAACCTGCTCCTCAAGGCGCAGGACGTCTTCGAGCACGAGACGCCCGCGGGTCTCGCGGCCGTGGCCCAGTACGTGGGCGTGGAGACGGGCGCGGCGGAATCGGGCATCGGTGACGTCCACCCGACACCCGTGATGCGGGCGCTCGGCGAGCGAGGTCTGCGCGGCAGGTTCGCGCAGTGGATGAGCGTCGGCGCCCCGGCAGGTCTCGGCAAGGACGTCCTTGTGGGCGGTGTCGCCGCCGTACTCGACGCGCACGACATGCTGCGTGTGCGCGCCACGGCCGGTGGGGACGGGCTCGTGCTGTCCGTGGGGCAGCGCGGTTCGGTCGACGCCGCCGCTCTGGTCACGCGGGTCGACGCGGCGGACGCGCCGGACGACGATTCGCTGGACGCTCGCGCGGACCGGGCGGCCCGCGAGGCCACCGAGCGCCTGGATCCCTCGGCGGGTGCGGTGCTCCAGGCCGTCTGGGTGGACGCCGGGCCGGAGCGGACCGGCCGACTGGTCCTCGTACTGCACCACTTGGTGGTCGACGGGTTGTCGTGGCGCATCCTCGTCCCGGATCTGCGGACCGCGTGCGAGGCGTCGGCGGCCGGACGTGAGCCGGAGCTCGACCCGGTGGGCACGTCGTTCAAGCAGTGGACGGACATCCTGGTCGCGCAGGCCACCGGCGAGAGCCGGACCGCCGAGCTCGCGGACTGGACCGCACTGCTCGGCGAGGCCGAACCACCGCTGGGCAACCGCGCGTTGGACCCGGCTCTGGACACCGCGGCCGGCATGCGCCGCCGCTCCTGGACCGTGCCGACACACCTCGCGGCCACGCTGGCGGGGCGGACGCCCGCGCTGTTCCACTGCGGGGTGCACGAGGTGCTCCTGTCGACGTTCACGGGAGCGGTCACGCACTGGCGCCGTGGCGAGGGCGGGCGGCACGTGCTGCTCGACGTGGAAGGACACGGCAGGGAGCCCCTCTCGGGAGCAGAACTCGCCCGCACCGTCGGATGGTTCACCACGACGAACCCGGTGCGCCTGGACGCCGCAGGAATCGACCTGGACGAGGCGCGCACCGGCGGCCCCGCGGCCGGAGCGCTGCTGAAGCAGGTCAAGGAGCAGGCGCGCGCGATACCGGGCGACGGGCTCGGCTTCGGTCTCCTGCGCCACCTCAACCCCGACACCGCACCGGCCCTGGCGGCCCTGCCGACCCCGCAGATCGGCTTCAACTACCTGGGCCGTTTCGCGACGGCAGCGGCAGCCCCCGAGGTGGAGGGAGAGGCGGAAGCAGGCCAGGTCGCCCCCTGGGCGCCGGCCGGTGGCGAGGCGATCGGCGGCTCGGTGGACCCGGACATGCCCGCCCTGCACGCCATCGAAGCAGGCGCTGCGATACAGGACACCCCCGAAGGCCCGGAGCTGACCGTCACGCTGACCTGGCCCACCGGAGTCCTCGACGAACCCGAGGCGGAAGACCTCGCCCGGATCTGGCTCGACCTGCTCGCCGGCCTGGCCGCCCACACCACCGCCCCCGACACCCACACCGACTCCGAATCCGCCGACTCCGCCACCGGCTCCACGGTCGGCGGGCACACCCCCTCCGACTTCTCACTCCTGGACGACCTCACGCAGCACGAAGTCGACGAACTCGAGGCAGCCGTGCCGGATCTGGCCGACGTATGGCCCCTCTCGCCGTTGCAGGAAGGGCTGCTGTTCCATGCTGGATTCGACGAGCAGGGACCTGACCTCTACGAAGGGCTGCGCGTACTCGACCTGGACGGGCCACTGGACGTGGACCGGCTGCGGGCCTCCTGGGAGGCGATCATCACCCGGCACCCGATCCTGCGGGCGAGCTTCCACCGGCGCGCTTCGGGCCAGGCGGTGCAGGTCATCGCGCGCGAGGTGCAACTGCCCTGGCGCGAGGTCGACCTGTCGCCCCTCGACGCGGCCGAGGCGCGCGCCGAACTCGACCGGATCGTCGAGGGCGAGCGTGCCCGCCGACTGGACGTGACGCAGGCGCCGCTGCTGCGCCTGCTGCTGGTCCGGCTCGGCGAGAACCGGCATGCCCAGGTGGTCATCAACCACCACATCGTCACGGACGGCTGGTCGCTGCCCGTCCTCATCGCCGAGATGTCCACGATCTACGCGGCGGGCGGCGACGGGCGGACCCTGCCCGCCGCGACCTCCTACCGCGAGTACCTGGCATGGCTGGAACGCCAGGACAAGGAGGCCGCGCGCGAGGCATGGCGCTCGGAGTTCACGGGCTCGGACGAGCCGACGCTGGCCACGCCCGACGACCCCTCCGCCGCGTCCGCCGTGCCGGAGCGCGTGCCCTTCGAGTTCGGCGAGGAACTCACCCGCCGTGTCGTCGACTTGGCGCGCGGCCACGGCCTGACGGTGAACACGGTCGTGCAGGGCGCCTGGGCCCTGCTCCTCGCCCGGATCGTCGGGCGCACGGACGTGGTCTTCGGCGCGACGGCGGCGGGCCGTCCCGCCGAGCTGCCGCGCGTGGAGTCGATGGTCGGCCTGTTCATCAACACGCTGCCCGTACGGGTCGATCTGCTGGGGGAGCAGTCGGTCGCCGCGATGCTGACCGGCCTTCAGGAGCGGCAGGTCGCGCTCATGTCCCACCAGCACATCGGCCTCTCCGAGATCCGCAAGGCCGCGGGCCCCGGAGCCGCCTTCGACACGCTCGTCGTCTACGAGAACTACCCGCGCCCGCCCCTCCGGGAGCCGTCCCCCGACACCCTGTCGATTCTCCCCGGCGGCACACCCGAGGACACGGGCCACTACCCGCTGACGCTGATCGCGGTGCCGGGCGAGCGCCTGCACGGCGAGTTCATCTACCGGCCCGGTGTGTTCGACCGTGCCTGGGCGCAGGAGATGGTGACGTCACTCGGCTGCGTGCTCGAAGGAATGGCCGCCGATCCGTCGGCGCCCGTTGCGCGGGTGGGCGTACTGGGCGGGGCGCGCCGCGAGCTCGTCGTGGGCGAGTGGAACCGTACGCAGAAGCCGGTGACCGCCGAGACGCTGCCCGAGCTGCTGCGGGGGCAGGTGGAGCGGTCGCGGGATGCCGTCGCGCTGGTATCGGGCGAGCGGTCCTTGTCGTACGCCGCATTGGAGGCCGAGGCCGGACGCTGGGCGCGCGGTCTGATCGCGGCCGGGGTCGGGCCCGAGCGGCGGGTGGCCGTCCTCGCGCCGGGATCCGTGGCGACGGTGATCTCCGTCCTCGCGGTGTCCATGGCGGGGGGCGTCTTCGTGCCGGTGGACCCGGGATACCCGCCGGAGCGGGTGGCGTTCGTGCTCGCGGACGCGGACCCGGCGGTGATGCTCTGCACACGGGAGACGCGGGCCCTGGTACCGGAGGACTTCGGGGGCCGACTGATCGTCCTCGACGACCCAGGCGTCGTCGCGGCGGTGGCGGAGAGGGCGCCAGGTCCCATCCGCCAAGAGGAACGGACCGGCCCGCTCGGCGCGGACAACGCCGCGTACGTGATCTACACCTCGGGGTCGACCGGGACACCGAAGGGCGTGGTCGTGCCGCATGCGGGGCTCGGCAACCTGGCGCGGGCGCAGATCGAGAGGTTCGCGGTGGGGCCGGACGCCCGGGTGCTCCAGTTCGCCTCGCTGAGCTTCGACGCCGCGGTCTCCGAACTGTGCATGGCGCTGCTCTCGGGAGGCGCACTCGTGCTGCCGGGAGCGGACGCACTGCCGCCGCGGGTGCCGCTCGGGCAGACGGTCCGCGACTGGGGCGCCACCCATGTCACGGTGCCGCCGAGCGTGCTCTCCGTGGAGGAGGAACTGCCCGCCGGGCTGCGCACGTTGGTGGTGGCCGGAGAGGCGTGCCCTCCGGCGCTCGTGGACCGGTGGTCCGAGGGGCGCCGGATGGTGAACGCGTACGGACCCACCGAGCTGACGGTGTGCGCGGCCATGAGCGCGCCCCTGTCGGCGGCCGGACAGGCAGAAGGGACCGAAGCAGGCCGGGACGCGGTGCCGATCGGGCGCCCGATGGCCAACGTCCAGGTATTCGTCCTCGACCGCTTCCTCCAGCCCGTCCCGCCGGGAACGCCGGGCGAGCTGTACGTCGCGGGCGCGGGAGTGGCCCGCGGATACTGGGCGCGGCCCGCGCTGACCGCCGAGCGGTTCGTGGCGTGCCCGTACGTGCCGGGCGCGCGGATGTACCGGACCGGGGACCTGGTGCGCTGGACCGGGGACGGTGAGCTCGTCTTCATCGGCCGCGCGGACGCGCAGGTGAAGGTGCGCGGCCACCGGATCGAACCGGGCGAGGTCGAAGCGGTCATCGGCGCGCATCCCGGGGTCGCCCAGACGGTGGTCGTGGCGCGCGACGACCGGCGGCCCGGCGAACACCAGCTGGTCGCGTACGTCGTCGCCGATCCCTCGGAGGCCTGGCGCACCGAACAACTCCTCACCGCCCTGCGCGACTTCGTGGCCCAGCGGCTGCCCACCTCCATGATCCCTTCGGCGTTCGTCCCGCTGGACCGGCTGCCCCTCACCGCGAACGGGAAGGTGGACCGGCGTGCGCTGCCCGCCCCCGACTTCGCGGGGAAGGTGTCGGGGCGCGAGCCGCGCACGGAGACCGAGGCGCTGCTCTGCGCCCTGTTCGCCGAAGTGCTCGGCCTCGAACGGGTCGGCGTCACGGACAGCTTCTTCGAGCTGGGCGGCGACTCGATCTCCTCGATGCAGCTGGCCTCCCGCGCCCGCCGCGCCCAACTCGTGGTGACGCCCCGGCAGGTCTTCGAGGAGAAGACCCCCGAGCGCCTGGCGACGGTGGCGGAGGCCGCCGACGGCGCAGGCCGCGACGCCGTCGAGGACATCGGCGTCGGCGAAGTGCCCTGGACCCCGGTCATGCAGGAGCTCGGGGAGCCCGCACGCCGCCCGAGGTTCGCGCAGTGGGCCGTCGTCGGCGCACCGGCCGGCCTCGAACGCGACGTACTGCTCACCGGTCTGGCCGCCGTGCTCGACACCCACGACATGCTGCGCGCACGCGTGGTCACCGCGGAAGACGACGGCGCCGGACCACGCCTGGTCGTAGGCGAACGCGGAACCGTGGCCCCCGCGGACCTGGTCACCCGAGTGCCTGCCCATGGCGCGGCTGCCGAGGCGCTGGACGAGACCGCTGAACGCGCGGCGAGGGAGGCCGTGGGGCGGCTTGACCCGACGTCGGGCGCGATGTTCCAGGTCGTGTGGGTGGACGCGGGCCCGGACCGGGTCGGCCGCCTCGTCCTGATGGTCCACCACCTGGCCGTGGACGCAATGTCCTGGCGGATCCTCGTGCCCGACCTGGCCCTCGCCTGTGAGGCAGCGGCGGCGGGGCAGGAGCCGGTGCTCGACCCCGTGGGCACATCGTTCAGGCGCTGGGCGAACCTCCTGTCCGCACAGGCGACGGGGCCCGAGCGGGTGGCGGAGCTCGACGCGTGGACGGCCCTGCTCGACGGCACGGAACCCCTCATCGGCGAGCGGGCGCTCGACCCGGCGGCGGACACCGCCGAGACGACGTCCCGCGCCTCCTGGCAGGTCCCACGGGAAGCGGCGGCCACGCTGGCGGGCCGGACGCCCGCGCTGTTCCACTGCGGAGTCCACGAGGTGCTCCTCGCGACCCTCGCGGGCGCCGTCACGCACTGGCGCGGCGAGGGTGGGCACGTACCGAGCGGCGAGAGTGAACACGTACTGCTCGACGTCGAGGGCCACGGCCGTGAAGCGGTCGAAGGCGCCGAACTCTCCCGCACGATCGGCTGGTTCACCAGCACCCACCCCCTGCGCCTTGCCGTCGCCGACGTGGACCTGGCCGAGGTGGCGGACGGCGGTCCGGCGGCCGGGGCGCTCCTGAAGGCGGTCAAGGAACAGGCGCGGGCGGTCCCGGGCGACGGCCTCGGACACGGGTTGCTGCGCCACCTGAACCCCGACACGAGCCAGGCCCTCGCCGCCCTCGCGCGCCCGCAGATCGGCTTCAACTACCTGGGCCGGTTCGCCGCGGGCGACCCGGCCGAGAGCGGCACGGTCGCCGCCTGGCAGATGGCGGGAGACACGGCGATCGGCGGCTCGGCCGACCCCGGCATGCCGTCCATGCACGCCCTGGAAGCGGGCGCGGCCATCGTGGACACTGCTGACGGGCCCGAGCTGACCCTCTCGCTCAGCTGGGCGGGCCAGGCCGTCGACGGCGCCGCGGCCGAACGCATCGGACGGCTCTGGCTGGACATGCTCGGCGGCCTCGCCGCCCACACCACCGACCCCACGGCCGGCGGACACACACCTTCCGACTTCCCCCTCCTCGGCCTCGCGCAGAGCCAGATCGAGGAGCTCGAAGCGGGATTCGACCCGCCGGTCAACCCGGCCAACACGACGAACCCGGCGAACACAACCAACCAGATGAACTCGACCAATCCGCTCAGCCCGCTCAAGCGGCCCTGAAGCCCTGCGACTCCGAGGCTCCGAGGAGAGAAGAGATGACCCGATCACCGGTCGAGGACGTGTGGCCGCTGTCGCCGCTACAGGAAGGACTGCTCTTCCACGCCGCCTTCGACGACCAGGGCCCGGACGTGTACACCGTGCAGTCCGCGCTCGACGTCGAAGGCCCCGTGGTCGTGGACCGGCTACGGGCGTCCTGGGAGGCGCTCCTGACCCGGCACGCCGCGCTGCGCGCCTGCTTCCGGCAGGTGAGCGGGGCGCAGATGGTGCAGGTCATCGCGCGGGACGTGGTGCTGCCCTGGCGTACGCAGGACGTGTCGGGCCTTGCCGGGTCCGAGGTGCCCGCCGCGCTGGAACGCCTGGCGGAGAGCGAGCGGGCGGAGGCCTTCGACCTGGCGGCGCCACCCCTGCTGCGCCTCCTCCTGATCCGCCTAGGCGAGCACCGGCACCGCCTGGTCATCACCTTCCACCACATCCTCATGGACGGCTGGTCGGCCCCGATCCTCATCGGCGAACTCTCCGCGATCTACGCGGCGGGGGGCGACGCGTCCCGGCTGGGGCGCACGACCTCCTACAGCGCGTACCTGAAGTGGCTGGGCCGTCAGGACAGGGCAGCCGCGGAGACCGCCTGGCAGACGGAACTCGCGGGCACGGAGGAGCCGACGCTGGTGGCGCCGGCCGTACCGGACCGGCTCCCGGTCTTCCCCGAGAACGTGAGCGAAGACCTTCCGGCGGAGGTCACGCGCGGTGTGGTGGAGCTGGCGCGGGCCAAGGGCCTGACCGTGAACACCGTGGTGCAGGGAGCGTGGGCGCTGGTCCTCGCGCGGCTCGCCGGACGCACGGACGTAGTGTTCGGCGCGACCGTGGCGGGACGGCCCCCCGAGCTGCCGGGCGTGGAATCGATGGTGGGACTGCTCATCAACACGTTGCCGGTACGGGTACAACTGGACGGCGATCAGAGGGTGTTGGACTTGTTCCGCGCGCTGCAGGAGCGCCAGTCCGCCCTGATGGCCCATCAGCACCTCGGCCTCCCGCAGATCCAGAAGGCCGCGGGCCCGGGGGCGGGCTTCGACACGCTCCTGGTGTACGAGAGCTTCCCCCAGCCCCCGGCCGACTCCGCGACGCAGGACCACGAGAGCCTGTCGCTCAGGCCGGCGGGGTTCACCCGCGAGGCCGCGCACTATCCGCTGACCCTGGTGGTCGGCCCCGGCGAACGCATGCACCTGAAGCTCGAGTACCGGCCGGACCTGTTCGAGCGAGGGGTGGCCGCATCGGCGCTGGACGCGCTCGTGGGGGTGCTGGAACGGGTGGTCGCCGACCCGGATGTGGTGGTGGGGCGCGTAGGGGCGATGGCTCGGGCGGGCCGGGCGGCTGCTGCCCCGACGCCCGGCAAGGTGGTGCCCGAGCTGATCGCGGGCCGGGTGGTGGCGGCGCCGGGCGCGGTGGCCGTCCACGGCGAACGAGCGTTTACGTACGGGGAGTTGTGGGCGGAATCCGGCCGCTGGGCCCAGCACTTGTCGCGCCTGGGGGTGCGGCGGGGTGACCGTGTCGCGGTGCTGATGGAGCGCTCGGCGGACCTGGTGGCGCTGCTTCTGGGGATCTGGCGGGCGGGCGCCGCCTATGTGCCGGTGGACGCGGGCTGGCCGCGGGAGCGTGTCGCGTTCGTACTGGAGAACGCGGCTCCGGCGCGGGTGGTGTGCAGGTCCACGACCCGCGACGCCGTGCCCGAGCGGAGTGCCGCGCGCCTGGTGACCCTTGACGACCCGCGGACACGCGCGGCGCTCAAGGCATGCGGAACCGACAAACCGATCGTCCCGGTGGCGGCGCACGACGTGGCCTACGTGATGTACACGTCGGGCTCGACCGGCGAGCCCAAGGGCGTGGCCGTGCCGCACGAAAGCGTCGCGGCCCTGGTGGGGGAGCGGAGTTGGGACGTGGGCCCGGCGGACGCGGTCCTGATGCACGCCCCGCACGCCTTCGACGCGTCGCTGTTCGAGCTGTGGGTCCCGCTGGCCGCCGGTGGCCGCGTGGTCATCGCCGAACCCGGTGTGGTGGACGCCCAGCAGGTGCGTGAGCAGGTGAAGGGCGGCGTCACGGCGGTGCACCTGACCGCCGGTTCGTTCCGCGTCGTCGCCGAGGAGTCGCCGGACTGCTTCACGGGGTTACGTGAGGTGTTGACCGGCGGGGACGTCGTACCGGCCGCCTCGGTGGCCCGCGTGCGCGAGGCCTGCCCCGACGTGGCCGTCCGCCACATGTACGGGCCGACGGAGACCACGCTCTGCGCGACCTGGCACGTACTGGAGCCGGGCGCCGAGATGTCGCCGGTACTCCCGATCGGGCGCCCGCTGCCCCACCGCCAGGCCTTCGTCCTGGACGCGTTCCTCCAGCCGGTTCCGCCGGGTGTGACCGGCGAACTGTACGTAGCGGGCGCGGGGTTGGCGCAGGGCTACTGGAACAGTTCCGGTCCGACCGCCGACCGATTCGTGGCGTGCCCGTACGTGCCGGGCGGGCGGATGTACCGCACCGGCGATCTGGTGCGCCGCACCGAGGACGGTGAGCTCCTGTTCGTCGGCCGCGCGGACGCCCAGGTCAAGGTGCGCGGCTTCCGCGTCGAGCTCGGTGAGGTGGAGGCCGCCCTGGCCGCCCATCCCGCCGTGGCCCAGGCCGTGGTCGTCGCCCGCGAGGACGGCCCCGGCGAGCGCCGCCTGGTCGGCTACGTGGTCCCCGAGGGTGCGCAGGCCATCGACCCCCAGCTCGTCCGCGCGGACGTGGCCAGGACGCTGCCCGACTACATGGTCCCGGCCGTCGTACTGGCCCTGGGCGCCCTGCCCGTGACCCGCAACGGCAAGGTCGACCGCAAGGCCCTGCCCGCCCCCGATTTCGCCGAGCGTGTCTCCGGGCGCAAGCCCCAGACCGCGGCCGAGGAGACGCTGTGCCGGCTCTTCGCCGAGGTGCTCGACCTGGAGCGGGTGGGCCCCGACGACAGTTTCTTCGACCTCGGAGGCGACTCCGGGCTCGCGATGCGCCTGGCGGGACGGATCCGCGAGGAGTTCGACGCCGAGCTCGGCATCCGGCAGTTCTTCGGGTCGCCGACGCCGGTCGGAGTGGCCCGGCTGCTCGCCACGAAGGCGCGGCCCGTACTGCAACCGGCCGAGCACCGCGACGAAGTCCCTGTAACGGCAGGGCAGTTCCGCACCTGGCTGCTGTCACGGCTGGACGACGAGGCGGGCACCGACCGCATCCCGGTGGCGCTGCGGCTCAGCGGCGAACTCGACCAGGAGGCGCTGCGGGCCGCACTCGGCGATGTCGCCGCACGGCACGAGATCCTGCGCACCACCTTCGAGGGAGCGCGCGGCGGCGACATGCGCCAGCACGTCCTGGACGTCGGCGCGTCCCGCCCCGAGCCCACCGTGGTGCGGACGACCGAGGCGGAGCTGCCGGGCCTGCTGGCCGACCGCACGAGGCACGCGTTCGAGCTCGGCCGTGAGACACCGTGGACGCAGGCACTCTTCCGCCTCTCGGACACCGAGCACGTGCTGCTCCTGGTGGTGCACCGGATCGCCGCCGACGAGGCATCGCTGGACGTCCTGGTCCGTGACCTGGCGACCGCGTACGGCGCACGCCGCGAGGGCCGCGTCCCCGAACGGGCGCCGCTGCCGCTCCAGTTCGCCGACTACGCGCTCTGGGAGCAGGCCCTGCTCCGGGGCGAGCAGGAACCCGAGAGCCTGGTCAACGATCAACTCGCCTACTGGCAGGACACCTTGGCGGGCATCGACGCCGAGATCGAGCTGCCGACGGACCGGCAGCGGCCTTCCGTCGCCTCGCACCGGGCCGGGGTGGTCCCCCTGCGTCTCGACGCGGAGGCGCACGGCCGCCTCGCCGATCTGGCCGAGGACGACGGGACGACGCCGTTCATGGTGGTGCAGGCGGCCCTGGTGATCCTGCTCGCCAGGCTCGGCGCGGGCACCGACGTCACCATCGGCACGCGGATCCCGCGCCGGGACGAGTCCGGCCTCGAAACACTGGTGGGCCCGTTCGCCGGGGCGCTCGCGCTGCGTACGGACGCGTCCGGCGACCCCACCTTCCGCGAGCTGCTCGGCAGGGTGCTCACGGTGAACCAGGAGGCGCGCGAACACCGGGACGTTCCGTTCGAACGCCTCGTGGACGCACTGGAGGTGCCCCCGTCGCTCGCACGCCACCCGGTCTTCCAGGTGCTCCTGGAGGTCGACGACAGCGTCGACGAGCCGTGGGACCCCTGGGAGCTGCCCGGCCTGCGCACCACCCGCCTGGACCCCGGCGCCGAAGCCACCGAACTGGACCTGGCGTTCAGCCTCACCGAACGCTACGAACCCGACGGCGACCTCGGTGGCATCGACGGCCAACTCCGTTACGCGAGCGAGCTGTTCGACCACCGGAGCGCGGAGACCCTCGCGCGGCGGTTCGTCCGCGTCCTGGAGCAGGTGACGGCCGATCCGGAGCGGCGCCTGAGCGCGGTCGACGTGCTGCTCGACGCCGACGAGGCCCACCGGCTGGTGGAGACCGCAAACCACACGGAGGCGGAAGCCCCCACGCGCACCGTGGTGGAACTGCTGGCCGAGCAAGTGGCCCGTACGCCGGAAGCGTTCGCCGTCACGGATCTCGACGGCTCCATGACGTACGAGGCGTTGGACGCGGCGGCGGAACGGCTCGCCCGGCGGCTGACCGAGCGAGGGGCGGGCCCGGAGAGCGTCGTCGTCGTGGCGCAGCCGACCGGCAACGCCTTGGTCGTCGCGCTGCTCGGAGCGCTGAAATCCGGTGCGGCCTGTTCCTTCGCCGAAGATCCCGCACGCCCTCTGGAAGGCGTCGACCTCGCGTCCCGCGTCATCCTGGTCGGCTCCGAGGCGTCCGTCGCGGAGGTACCCGACGGCGCCGGAATCCCGGTGGTGGTGCTCGACGACCTCATGTCGGACGAGCCCAACAGGGCTCCGATGGCGGCCAGTTATGCGCACCCCGCCCTTCTGGGGCACCCGGCGCTCGTCATCGCGGGCGCCGTCGTCGAGCACCGCACGCTCACCTCCCACACGACCTACCGCATGCAGGCCTCCCCGGCGCTGGGCGCGGCGCCGCTCCTTGATGCCAGGGCTCCGCTCGCCGCACTCCTGACGCCACTGCTCGCGGCGCTCTGTGCGGGAGGGAGCGTGTGGCTCGGCACACCAGGGCAGGACCCCGTGGCGGGAGAGCCCGCGACGCTGGTGGTCACCACCCCGGAGCTGCACGAGCCCGGCCCCCAGGCCCTGGTCATGGACCTCGCGGGTGAGCCGCAGGCCATGGAACCGGTGCACGGACAGCGGGACCGGCACCTCTCCGCCGTGCTGGTGAGCGGCTACGGCTCGCCGGAGACGGGCGGACCCTGGCTGGAACAGCGGACGGGCTCCGACGCGATCGGCGCGTGGGAACCCCGAACCGGCGGCCCGGTCCTGAACACCCGCGCCTTCGTGCTCGACGAACGCCTGCGCCCGGTGCCGCCGGGCGTCCCTGGCGACCTCTACGTGGCCGGCCCCACGCTGGCCCGCGGCTACGCGGACGGCCCGGGGCGCACGGGCGAGCGGTTCGTCGCCTGCCCCTTCGGCCCTGCGGGCGAGCGCATGTTCCGTACCGGCGAACGGGCGAAGCGGACACACGAGGGCCGCATCGCCGTACAGCCCGAGGGCCGGCGCCGGAAGCAGGACACCGTCGCGGGACGGCGGCTTGGCAGGAACCGCGGTGACCTGGGCGTCCTGCTGCCCCTGCGGCCGGAAGGCAGCCGCCCTCCGCTCTTCTGCGTACACACCGGCATGGGCCTGAGCTGGACCTACGCGGCCCTGTTGCCGCACCTCCCGCCGGATCAGCCGGTGTACGGCGTGCAGGCGCGCGGGATCGCGCGGGCCGAGCAACTCCCGCGCAGCGTGGAGGAGATGGCCGCCGACTACGCGGACGAGATCCGGACGGTGCAGCCCGTCGGCCCCTATCACCTCCTTGGCTGGTCCGTCGGCGGAACCATCGCCCAAGCCGTCGCCGCCCGCCTGGAGGAACTCGGCGAAGAGGTCTCGCTCCTGGCGCTGCTCGACGCCTATCCCGGCAGCGGCGCCCCCAAGTCGCGGTTCCGCGGCGAGAAGGGAGAAGAGGGACAAGAGACGGACGGCTACGGCGTACTACAGCAAGGACCGCAAGGACCGCAAGGAACGCAAGGTCAGCAGGGGGCACAGGGGCAGCAGGGGCCGGGCGCCGACGTGGCCGCCCTCTACCGCTCATCCGGCATGAGCGAGCAGGCCCTGGCGAACCTGGAGACGGTCGTCCGCAACATGTCGGGCTTCGCACCGGACCACACGCCCCGCCCCTTCGGCGGCGACCTGCTGCTCTTCGTGGCCGCCGCCGACCGCACCGCGGAACGGCCTGTGGCGGAAGCCGCCGCGCGCTGGGAGCCCTACGTCGGGGGCGAGGTCGAAGCGCACGAAGTGCCCGTCGGCCATTACGACATGCTCCAGACCGAAGCCCTGACCCGCATCGCGCCCGTCCTCGCACGCAAACTCGGCAGCCACACCAAACCGGCTCAACCGGATCAACCTGACCAGCGGACAGCAACTGAAAGGGACTGAACCATGACCAACCCGTTCGACAACGAAGACGGCACCTTCCTGGTCCTCGTCAACGACGAGGGACAGCACTCCCTGTGGCCCGCGTTCGCGGAGATCCCCGAAGGCTGGACCACCGCGCACGGCGAAGGCACCCGGCAGGAATGCCTCGCGTACATCGAGGAGAACTGGACGGACATGCGTCCGAAGAGCCTCATCGCGGACATGAGCAGGAACGAGACGGCGGTGCCCTAGGTGGACACGGAATCACTGGTGACGGTGGCGATCGGCGATGTGGCCGTCATCGTCATCGTCTCCCGCCTCCTCGGAGCCCTGGCCCGCCGCTGCGGTCAGCCCGTGGTCATCGGCCAGATCGTCGCCGGGATCGCCCTCGGCCCGACGCTCCTGGGCCGACTGCCCGGAGACCCGACCTCACGGCTCTTCCCGCCGGAGGTGCTGCCGTTCCTGACGGTGCTCTCGCAGATCGCCATCGTGATCTTCATGTTCGTCGTCGGGTACGAGATGGACTGGCGCCAGCTGCGCCAGGGAGGCAGAGCGGCGGCCACCGTGGCGCTGTGCGCGTTCCTGGTCCCCGCGGGGCTGGGTGTGGGCGCGGTGGGGGTGTTCCACGGGGCGTTCGACGCGGTCCAGCCGGGGCACGCGGACGGCAGGACGTTCTGGCTGTTCATGGCCGTGGCCGTCTCCGTGACCGCGCTGCCCGTCCTAGCGGCCATCGTCCGTGAGCGGGGGCTCGCGGGCAGCCCCGAGGGCACCGTGGCCACCACGGCCGCCGGGCTCATGGACGTGGTGGCGTGGCTCGTCCTCGCCGCCGCCCTCGCCGGCACCGGGCACGCCACCGGGCGGTCGTGGCCGCTGACGCTGCTCCTGATCTCCCTGTTCGTGGCCGCCATGTTCCTGCTGGTGCGTCCGCTGCTCGCACGGTGGCTCCGGCGCTCCAGGGTGGTGCTGGCCAACCAGCTCACCATCGCGCTCGGCCTCGCCCTCGGCAGCGCCTGGGTCACCGCCGAGCTCGGCCTGCACCCCGTGTTCGGCGGGCTGCTCGCGGGCCTCACGATGCCCCGCAGGGACGGCGTGCCGGACGCGGACGTGCTGCGGCCCATGGAGCAGACATCGGATCTGCTGCTCCCGCTGTTCTTCGTGACGACGGGACTCTCCTTCAACATCGGCTCGCTGGACGGCGACGGCGGCCTCCTGCTCCTGTTGATCCTCGCCATCGCGATTTTGGGCAAGCTGGGACCGGCGTACGCGGCGTCGCGGATCAGCGGCATGGACACGCACCGGTCGGCGACCGTCGCCGTGCTGGTGAACACCCGCGGTCTCACGGAACTCATCGTCCTCAACGTGGCGTTGGACGCCGGGATCATCGGCCCCGCGCTCTTCACCGTTCTCGTACTCATGGCATTGGTCACCACCTTCATGACGGGGCCCTTGTTGTCCCTGACAGGGCGCAGGCGCAAGCGGGAAACTCCGCGCACTTCGAAAGCGAAGGCCGTTCCCGCGCTGACGGATGGACAACCTTGACGCCCGAGCGGGGCGATTTCAGACTCAATTCAGCAATGGGACCCAGTAATGGGGCTCAGCAACGGGGCTCCCTGGACGGATACAGCGCTATTCGGTTTCCCGTCCGGGAGAAAAGGGAGGAGGGATGACCTTGCCGGATTCCGAGGAATTCGACGTGGTGGTGGTCGGCGGCGGGCCCGCCGGATCGACACTGGCCGCGCTGGTGGCCATGCAGGGGCAGCGGGTGCTGGTCCTGGAGAAGGAGTTCTTCCCGCGTCACCAGATCGGGGAGTCGCTGCTGCCGTCCACCGTGCACGGCGTGTGCAGGCTGACCGGTGTCGCGGACGAACTGGCCAAGGCGGGCTTCCCGCGCAAGCGCGGCGGGACGTTCCGCTGGGGGGCCAACCCGGACCCCTGGACCTTCTCCTTCTCCGTCTCCCCGCGCATGAGCGGGCCGACGTCGTTCGCGTACCAGGTGGAGCGGTCCAAGTTCGACGACATCCTGCTCAAGCACGCGCGCAAGGTGGGCGCCGAGGTGCGCGAAGGGTGCGCCGTCCTCGACGTCGTCGCCGACGACGAACGCGTCCGGGGCGTCACGTACACCGACGCCGACGGCAACGAACGCGAGGCGCTCGCCACGTTCGTCGTGGACGCGTCGGGCAACAAGAGCCGCCTGCACCAGCGGGTCGGGGGCAAGCGCGAGTACTCGGAGTTCTTCCGCAGCCTCGCCCTGTTCGGCTACTTCGAGGGCGGCAAGCGGCTGCCGGAACCCAACTCCGGCAACATCCTCTCGGTCGCGTTCCCGAGCGGCTGGTTCTGGTACATCCCGCTGAGCGACACCCTGACGAGCGTCGGCGCCGTGGTGCGGCGCGAGATGGCCGAGAAGATCCAGGGCGACCGGGAGAAGGCGCTCATGGCACTCGTCGACGAGTGCCCCCTGATCGGCGAGTACCTCGCGGACGCCAAGCGGGTCACCACCGGGCAGTACGGCGAGATGCGCGTCCGCAAGGACTACTCGTACCACCAGACGACCTTCTCCCGCCCCGGCCTCGTCCTCATCGGCGACGCGGCGTGCTTCGTCGACCCGGTGTTCTCATCGGGCGTCCACCTGGCGACCTACAGCGCGCTGCTCGCGGCCCGCTCCATCAACAGCGTCCTTGCCGGACGCGTCGACGAGGAACCGGCGTTGAAGGAGTTCGAGGCCCGCTACCGGCGCGAGTACGGCGTCTTCTACGAATTCCTCCTGTCCTTCTACGAGATGCACCACGACGAGGACTCCTACTTCTGGCAGGCCAAGAAGGTCACCAGGACCGAGCGGCCCGAACTCCAGTCGTTCGTCGAGCTCATCGGCGGTGTCTCCTCCGGCGAGCGCGTCCTGACGGACGCAGAGATCCTCGCCAAGCGCTTCTCTTCGGGCTCCGCGGAGTTCGCCGCCGCGGTCGACGAACTGGCCGGCAGCGAGGACGGAAGCATGGTGCCGCTGTTCAAGTCCTCGGTGGTGCGCGAAGTCATGCAGGAGGGCGGTCAGGTCCAGATGCGGGCCCTGCTCGGGGAGGCGGCCGAAGCCGAGTCCCCGCTGTTCGGCGGCGGTCTGGTGCCCTCGCAGGACGGCATGTTCTGGCAGCCGCCCGTGTCCGCCGCCCACCCGGCCGAGTAGAAAGGAGGTCCGCGCATGGCGCGGCCGTCAGACCTCTCCATGCACAACCGCAGGGACCGTCTCGATCCGCTGCCCGAGCTCAGCGAACTCAGCGAGCGGGCACCGCTGTCCGAGGTCGAACTCGGCGAGGGACCCGGCTCGTCGACGGGCTGGCTCGTGACGGGCCACGACGAGGTGCGCGCCGTCCTCGGCGACGCGGAGCGGTTCAGTACAGCCCCGCCCGCGGGCGGCAGCAGGCCGGTCCAGGCGGGCAACCTCATCCAGTACGACCCGCCCGACCACTCCCGGCTGCGGCTGCTGCTCACCCCGGAGTTCACGGTCCGCCGGATGCGCGGACTCGAGCCCGCCGTCGAATCCATCGTGACGGACTGCCTGGACTCCCTGGAGAAGGCCGGGCAGCCCGCCGACTTCATGCGGCACGTCGCCTGGCCCGTCCCGGGGCTCGTCATGTGCGAGCTGTTCGGGGTGGAGCGCGACGACCGGGCGGAGCTGGCGCGGCTGCTCAAGGTCAGCAGGCCCGCTTTCCGTGGCCGGCAGTTGCAGATGACCGCGGGCGCGGCCTATCTCGCGTACGTCGACCAGCTCGTCGCCCGTAACCGGCGCGCGCCCGGCGACGATCTGCTCGGCAGGCTGGTGCGCGAGCACGGCGACGACATCGACGACGACGAACTCGTCGGTCTCACCGCGTTCGTCATGGGTTCCGGCGTCGAGAACATGGCCAGCATGCTGGGTCTCGGCATCCTCGCCCTGCTCGAACACCCCGATCAGATGGCCCTGTTGAAGCAGTGCCCGCACCTGATCGACCAGGCGGTGGAGGAGTTCATCCGCTACCTCTCGATCATTCCGACGGCGTCACCGCGGACCGCCCGCGAGGACGTTCCCCTCGCGGGCAAGGTGATCAAGGCCGGTGACCAGGTGGCCTGTTCGCTCTTCGCCGCCAACCGCGTCCGGCCGTCCGGCGCGCCGCCGGACGTCCTCGACATCACGCGTGAGGCCACCGCCCATGTGGGGCTCGGCCACGGCATCCACTACTGCATCGGGGCGTCGCTGGTGCGGATGGAGCTCAGGAGCGCCTACCTGGCGGTGCTCCGCCGCTTTCCCGGGCTTCGCTCCGCCGTGCCACCCGAGGAGGTCCGCTTCAGGACGCAGGCGCCGTACGGCGTGGAGACACTGCCGGTCACCTGGTAGCGACGTGGTAGGGAAGCGATGACACCAACGACGGATACCACCAAGGCGAGCGGTACGGCCAAGACGACCGGGCCGGGCCTCGTCCACACCCGCCGTGACCGCTTCGGCCCGGCCGAGGAGCTGCGCCGGCTCGCGGCGGGGCGGCCCGTCACCCGGATCGAGGTCGGGCCGGGGACCGACGGGGTGCCGGTCTGGCTCGTCACGGGCCACGCCGAGGTGCGCCAAGTGCTCGGCGACCACCGGCGGTTCTCCACCCGGCGCCGCTTCGGACCGCCCTCGTCGGCAGGCCGTGGCGAGGCCCCGCGGCCCGACGAACTGATCGGGCAGCTCATGGACTACGACCCGCCCGAGCACACCCGGCTCCGGCAGATCCTCACGCCCGAGTTCACCCTGCGCCGGATGCGCAGGATCGAGCCGGGCGTCACCGGCATCGTCACCGAGCACCTCGACGCGATGGAACGCACGGGAGCCCCCGCCGACCTGGTCACCGCGTTCGCCTCGCCCGTTCCCGGCGCGGCGCTCTGCGAGCTGATCGGCGTACCGCGCGACGACCGCGCCGACTTCCTGCGCCGCTGCCACGCCTTCCTCGCGCCCGGCCGGGGACGGCAGCGGCGGGCGGCGGCGGGTGAGCTGCTCTCGCGGTACGTCGCCGCGATGGTGGCCCGGCAGCGCACGGATCCCGACGAGGGCTTCCTCGGCATGTTGATCCGCGACCACGGCGACGACGTCACGGACAAGGAACTGCGGGGCGTCTGCCTGCTGTTGGTGCTCGCGGGGCTCGACAACATCTCGGGCATGCTGGGCCTGGGAACCCTGTTGCTGCTCGCCCACCCCGACCAGCTCGCCGCCGTGCGCGACGACCCCGGAGCGGTGGACGGCGCGGTCGAGGAGTTACTGCGTCACCTGTCGGTGCCGCACGCGCCGACACCCCGCACCGCCCTGGAGGACGTCACCGTCGGCGAGCGGCTCATCCGGGCGGGCGAGCACGTGCTGTGCTCCCTGCCGATGGCCAACCGCGACCCCGCGCTGCTCGCCGATCCCGACCGCTTCGACATCACGCGCGAGCCGGGCGCCCACGTCGCCTTCGGCCACGGCATCCACCACTGCCTGGGCGCGGCGCTGGCCCGGATGGAACTGCGGATCGCCTACCCGGCGCTGCTGCGGCGCTTCCCCGGACTGCGCCTCGCCGTGCCGGAGCAGGAGGTGCCGTTCCGCGTGCACGCGCTCGCCCACGGTGTGGACCGGCTGCCGGTCACCTGGTGAAAGAGAAGGCCGAGGAGAAACAGATGGACGTACGGGTCGACCGCCACCGATGCGCGGGCTCCGGGCTCTGCATGGCCCAGGTCCCCGAGGTCTTCGACCAGTCGGACGAGGACGGCAAGGTCCTGCTGAACGCACCGACCCCACCCCCTGAACTGACCCCCGCCGTCCGCGCGGCGGCGGCACGATGCCCGTCCGGCGCGATCACGCTGCACGACCGCGACACCGCCGACCACTGAGGCCCGCGAGCGCGCCCCCACAGGCCACCTACTCCTGCCCACGCCCGGCCACCCCGGGCAGGCGCACCGTCCGCAGCTCCCCGGCCGCCCCGACGTCCGCGCAGCCCGCGAGGCCCAGCGCGTCGTGGAGCTCGGCGGCCAGCAGGTCCAGGACCCTGCGGACGCCGGCCTCTCCGGCGGTGGCCAGGCCCCACATCGGTGGCCGGCCGACCAGGACCCCGTCGGCCCCCGACGCCAGCGCCTTGAGTACGTCCGTGCCGCTGCGCACGCCGCCGTCCACCATGACCTCGCAGCGGTCGCCGACCGCCGCGGCCACCTCGGGGAGGGCGTCGATGCCGGGCAGTGCGCCGTCCAGCTGACGGCCGCCGTGGTTCGACACGACCACGGCGTCCGCGCCCAGATCGGCCGCCCGCACCGCGTCCTCGGCAGCGAGGACGCCCTTCACCACCAGCGGGATACGGGTGACTGCCCGCAGCTCCTCCAAGCACGACCAGGTCACCGCGGGCGAGAACGCCGCGGCCGTGTGGGCGGCCACCGCCGAGCCGTTGTGGGACGAGCGGTGCGCCGCCGAGGCCGCACCGCCGTCCAGATGCACGGCCCGCACATGGTCCGGCAGCACGAAGCCGTTGCGCACGTCCCGCAGCCGACGGCCCATCCAGGGCACGTCGACGGTGAGCATCAACGCCTCGCAGCCCGCGTCCTCGGCCCGGCGCGCCAGGTCCAGGGAGCGCCGGCGCTCGCGGAGCCAGTAGAGCTGGAACCACACCGCGCCGCCGACCGCCGTGATCTCCTCGACGGGGACACTGCTCAGCGTGGCCACCGTGAACGGCACGCCCGCCGTCTTCGCCGCCCGCGCCGTGGCCAACTCGCCCTCAGGGTGCACCAGACGGTGGTACGCGACCGGGGCGAGCGCCACCGGCATCCGCACCGGACGCTTCAGGAGCGTCGCGTCCGTGGTGCACCCCGAGACGTCCCGCAGCACCCGGGAGGCGACGAAGATGCGGTCGAACGCCTCCCGGTTCGCGGCGAGGGACCGCTCACGGCCGCTGCCGCCCGAGACGAAGTCCCACACCTCGGGCGGCAGGGCCGCGGCCGCGGCTCCCTCGACGTCGCTCAGATCGCGCGCGGCCACGGGGTCAGCGCGCCGCACGCTGCCCGGTCCGTTCCAGCTCCACGGCTTCGTACAGCGCCTTGATGTTGGAACTGCCGAAGGTCTGCGCGCCCTGGCGCTCGATGACCTCGAAGAAGATCGTGCCCCGCGGGTGCGTCGACGCGGTGAAGATCTGGAACAGCTGGCCGTCGTGGTCCTCGTCGACGAGGAGATTCGTCGCGCGCAGTTCGTTCAGGGTGTGGGACTTGAGCCCGATCCGTTCGGAGAGCAGGTCGTAGTACGTCGACGGGGTCTGGAGGAATGCGACACCGCGCGCGGACAGCGTGCGCACCGAGCGGACGGCGTCCCTGCTGGAGAAAGCCAGATGCTGCACACCGGCGCCGTGGTGGCTCTTGAGGAATTCGTCGATCTGACCGGGCTGCGCCAGCGGATCGGGCTCTATGAGCGTCAGCGTCACCGCTCCCCCCGCCGCGCTCTGCACGACCTTGGAGTCCATCGCCTGGGCCCCGACGACGATGTGCTCCTGGAAGACCTCCCGGAAACCGAGGGCCTGTTGATAGAAGCGTGCCGTCGATTCGAGATCACCGGCGTTCAGGCACACCGCGATGTGGTCGATGTCGAGGAGCCCCACCTCACTGGTGCGCGCCTCGCGCGAGCCGAGCGCGGGAACGAATCCGGGCGGCAGTCCGGGCCCTTCCCCCGGGGCCCGCTCGACCAGCGTGTGCACCACGTCGCCGAATCCCGAGACGGCCGCCGTGACCGCGGGGCCTTCCGCGTGCCGCGTCGGCTTGCGCACGGCACGCGCGCCGCCCGCCACCGCCGCCGTGAAGGCCGCCGACACGTCGGCGGTGCGCAGGGCGATGTCGGCGACGCCGTTGCCGTGGGTGGTGACGTACGTGGTGGCGGGGTGCCGCTCGGCGGTCGCCTCGGTGAGCACCAGGGTCATCCGCCCCTGGCGCAGGGCGATGCTGCGGTGATCGGCGGAGCCGCCGGTGCCGACCACCGTGAAGGCGTACTCGTCGACCCAGGCGAACACCGCCGCCTCCAGGCCGTCGACGTACATCTCGACGTAGTCGATCGCGAGATCCGGGAGTTCCGGGAGATGCGCGAGGTCCGTGCTGTCGTTGTTCCGGGCCGTTGCGGGTAAATCCGTCATTGGAGTCCTCGTGGGAAGAAGAATGCGGATTCATGCCCTCGCCCCGGATCGCGGAATGCCGGACCGCGAAAGGTGCTGCGTTAATCCGGGCCATTGCCACCGGGCCGCGAGGCAGAATTCTCTTTGCGGCCCCGATGGTACGACCGCCTTCGCGCTTCCCGCACCTGTCAAGCCATTGCTGTGGATCTGTTGTGGGTAGACGCTGAAGCGATGGAAATCCTGCAAACGGAAATCGCCGTCGCCGAGTTGGACGCGGCCACACTGCACGCGTCGCTCGCCGATGTGTCGATGGAGTCCATGAACCTCCTCAACCAGGTCGCCGACACCTATCCGGACGCGATCTCGTTCGCGGCCGGCCGGCCCTACGAGGGCTTCTACGACGTGACCCAGATCCACGAATACCTCCAGGTCTTCTGCGACCACCTGCGCACCCGACTCGGCCTGAGCGAGGCGCAGACGGCCCGCACGCTCTTCCAGTACGGCGCGACGAAAGGGATCATCGGCGACCTCGTCGCGCGCAGCCTCGCCGTGGACGAGGGCATCGACGCCGACCCCTCGTCCGTGGTCGTCACGGTCGGCTGCCAGGAGGCGATGTTCCTGCTCCTGCGCGCCCTGCGCACCGACGACCGCGATGCCGTGCTCGCCCCCAGCCCGACCTACGTCGGCCTGACGGGAGCCGCGTTGCTCGCCGACATGCCCGTACTCCCGGTGCGCACCTCGGCGCACGGCATCGACCTCGACGATCTGCTGGTCCAGCTGCGGGCGGCGCGCGCGGAGGGACGCCGGGTCCGCGCCTGTTACGTGACACCCGACTTCGCCAACCCGGTGGGCGTCAGTCTGCCGCTCGCCGACCGGCACCGCCTCCTGGACATCGCCGCAGCCGAGGACCTGCTGCTCCTGGAGGACAACGCGTACGGCCTCCTGAGCAGCGCCGCGGACCGTCCGCCCACGCTGAAGGCGCTCGACCACCACCGACGCGTCGTCTATCTGGGCTCGTTCGCCAAGACCGGGATGCCGGGTGCCCGCGTGGGCTACGTGGTCGCCGACCAGCGGGTGAGCGGCCACAGCGGCGGTGACGTCCTGCTGGCCGACGAGCTGTCGAAGCTGAAGAGCATGCTCACCGTGAACACCTCGCCGATCGCCCAGGCGGTGATCGGCGGCAAACTCCTCGCCCACGACTGCAGCCTGGTCGCCGCCAACCGCCAGGAGACGGAGGTCTACCGGCGCAATCTGCGCCAGGTGATCGGCGGCCTGGAACAGCGCCTCGGCGATCGCGCGGGAGTCACCTGGAACGCGCCGACCGGCGGGTTCTTCCTCGTGCTCACCGTGCCGTTCACCGTCGACGACGCCCTCCTGGAGCACGCGGCGCGCCACCACGGCGTGCTCTTCACGCCCATGCGCCACTTCTACGGTGCCTCGGCCGGCTTCCGGCAACTCCGCCTGTCGATCAGCACGTTGACGTGCGAGCGGATCGAGCAGGGCCTGGACCGCCTGGCCGCGCTGATCGATGAGCGGCTCGGGGAGCTCGACGTGCCCGGGGCGCAGGAGGGTGCCGTGGAGCCGCTCCCGGGTGAGGTCGCGTGACGCTGCGCACCCTGGCCGTCGTCGGCACCGGCCTCATCGGCACCTCCGTGGCCATGGCGGCCCGCCTGCGCGGCGTGACCGTCTATCTCTCCGACCGTGACGAGTCCGCCGTGCGCGCCGCCGCGGTGCTCGGAGCCGGACGGCCGGAGCCTGCGCCGTCCCCCGTGGACCTGGCCGTGCTCGCGGTGCCGCCCAGCCAGATCGCCCCGGTCCTCGCCGAACTCCAGTCACGGGGCCTCGCGTTGAGCTACACCGACGTGGCGAGCGTGAAGGCGCACGCCGAGCGGGAGATCCTGGACACCGCCCCCGAACCGTCCCGCTACATCGGCGGCCACCCGCTGGCAGGACGCGAGCGTTCGGGCCCGCTGGCCGCACGCGCGGAGCTGTTCCAGGGCCGGCCCTGGGTCCTCACCCCGACCCGCCTCACCTCCAGGGCCGCTTTCGGCCGCGCCCTGGACCTGATCGACCTGTGCGGAGCGGTGCCGCGCGTGATGCGGGCCCGCGCCCACGACGACGCGGTGGCGCTGACCTCCCACGCCCCGCACCTGGTGGCCAGCCTGATGGCGGCCCGCCTGGGGGAGGGGCCCGCGGAGGCCGCTCAGCTGGCGGGGCAGGGGCTGCGCGACACCACCCGGATCGCCCGCGGCGACTCCCGGCTGTGGAGCGACATCGTCGAGTCGAACGCGGCGGCGGTCGCCGACATCCTCACCCGGCTCCAGGAGGACCTGGCCAGCATCGTGGCCGCCCTGTACGACCTCGCCGACCCCGAGCGGGGCAGGGAACTGTCCGGCAAGAGCAGGCACACCCTCGTGGACCTCCTCGACCGGGGCGTGGCGGGTGTGGGGGAGCTGGACGAGCCCCGCCCGAACGTGCCCCGCCCGGACGGACCCCGCCTGTCCGGACGGCTTCCTGGACAGGCCGTGCCCTGCCGTCCTCAGTGAAGTCCACGTAATCCCAGGTGAGTTGGGGTGCCGTCCAGGTCGCCGTCCGACGGCCCGGCGAGTCTGTAGGGACGGCGCCGCTTGTATCCGCCGTGTGACCGGTGCCCGCGTAGAACTTGGCCCCATGTCCACCACACACAAGCGAACCGCACAGACACTGCTCGCGGCGTCGGCGCTCGTCGCCGGCGTACTCCTCACCGGCTGCTCCGGTGACTCGTCGGCCGCGTCGGACGACCCGAAGAAGGCGGACGCCTCACCGACGAGCCCCTTCGACCAGGCCCTCGCCTTCTCCAAGTGCATGCGCGAGAACGGCGTGACCGGCTTCCCCGACCCGCAGAAGGACGCGGGCGGCGGCATCGCGCTCACCCCGGGCGGCGACGTCGACCCCAACTCCCAGGAGTTCCAGGCGGCGACGGAGGCCTGCCGCGACAAGATGCCCCAGGGCGGCCAGCTCGGCGGGGGCGGAGGCGGCGGCGAACCGCTGGACTCCGCCAAGGTCGCGGCCTGGGCCAAGTGCATGCGCGAGAACGGCCTGCCCAAGCTGCCCGACCCGGAGATCAACGGCGGCAACATGGCGCTCGACTTCGGGGCGAGCGGCATCGACCCCGGCAGTGACGAGTTCCAGAAGGCCAGGATCGCCTGCCAGGACAAGTGGCCCGGCGGCGGTCTCACCGGCTCGGGCGGCGGCGCCTGATGACCGCGCCCGACGAGACACGAGAGAGGGAACGGGACGCGGAGCAGGGGGAGTTCGATGAGACCGAGGAATCGGCCCGTGGCTCCGGTGACGTCTCCGGAGCCCTGGAGCTGCACACGCCCGCAGAGGTGTCCCAGCGGACTCCCGGCGCCGTCACCCCCGAGAACGAGGAGAGCGCCCTCGATGAGACCGCCCCCGCGGGTGACGGCGACGGTGGCGGCGGCGAAGCGACCCCACCCGCTCCGGAGAGCCGCCGCAGGCGCCGCCCGCTGCGGATGTCGCTGATCGTCGTCGCCGCGATCGCCGTGGTCGCCGCCGCCGGAGCCGCCACCACCGGCGTCTTCGGGGACGACGGCTCCGGATCGGCGGGCGACGCCCCATCGGCGCCCCCGAAGACCGCCAAGGTGGAGCGGACCACGCTGACGCGCACGGAGACCGTGGACGGGAACCTCGGCTACGGCGACGCGACGGCCGTCCAGGCCCCGGCCGCCGGCAAGGCGGGCGCGGGGATCATCACCTGGGTGCCCGGCGACGGCGACACGATCAAGCGCGGCGGCACCGCCTACAAGGTGGCGGAGCAGAAGGTCCCGCTGCTCTACGGCTCCACCCCCTTCTACCGCCCCCTGAAGTCGGGCACCGAGGGCAAGGACGTCGAGATCCTGGAGAAGAACCTCGCCGCCCTCGGCTACACCGGCTTCACCGTCGACGACACGTACGACGCGGGCACCGCCGAGGCCGTGCGGAACTGGCAGGACGACCTGGGCCGATCCGAGACCGGGACGGTAGAGCCCTCGGACGCCGTGGTCGCCCCCGGCGCCAGGCGCGTGGCCGACGTGAAGGCCACGGCCGGAGCCCCGTCGAACGGCCCCGTCCTGACCTGGACCGGCACCGAACGCACCGTCACCGTCGACCTCGACGTGCAGTACGAGGACATGGTGGAGAAGGGCACCAAGGCAACGGTCACCCTGCCCGACGACACCACGGTGCAGGCAGAGGTGACCGACGTCGGCACCCCCTCCACGCCCTCTCAGGACGCGGGCTCCGAGGGCTCGGGCGGCCAGTCGGGCGGCGACGACAAGCCCACCCTGCCCGTGGAGCTGAAGGTCGCGGACCAGAAAGGCCTCGGGCGCTACCAGGCGGCCGCCGTGGAGATCTCCCTCAAGGCGGAGACCCGTAAGGACGTGCTCGTCGTCCCGGTCAACGCCCTGGTGGCGCAGCGCGGAGGCGGCTACGCCGTGGAGGTCGTCGGCGCGGACGGAGAGGTGACGTCGCGGACGGTCAAGGTCGGCATGTTCTCCGACAGCTTGGTGGAGGTGTCCGGAGCCGGCCTCACCGACGGCACGGTCGTGGGGGTCCCCAAGTGACCACTGCCGCCCACCCGGTGGTCGAACTGGCCGGGGTCTCCAAGACGTACGGAGAGGTCGAGGCGCTCAAGGGCGCCGATCTCGTCATCGGGCGCGGGGAGCTGCTCGCCGTCGTCGGCCCTTCCGGCTCGGGCAAGTCCACGATGCTCAACATCATGGGCACCCTCGACCGCCCCACCACCGGCACCGTGCACATAGCCGGGCACGACGTCGACCGGCTCAGCGACCGGGAACTGTCGGCGCTGCGGGCCGGCACGATCGGCTTCGTCTTCCAGCAGTTCCATCTCGCCCCCGGCGTCCCGGCGCTCGACAGCGTCGCCAACGGGTTGCTCTACAGCGGCAGACCGCGGGGGGAGCGGCGCGGACTCGCCGAGCGCGCCCTGCGCCGGGTCGGACTCGGCCACCGGCTCTACCACGAGCCGCATCAGCTCTCCGGCGGCGAGAAGCAGCGCGTCGCCATCGCCCGCGCGGTCCTCGGCGACCCGCCGCTGCTCCTCGCCGATGAGCCGACCGGCGCCCTCGACTCGCGTTCCGGGGCGGTGGTGATCGAGCTCCTGCACGAACTGCACCGGGCGGGGACCACGGTCGTGGTCATCACCCATGACCGGGACATCGCGGGCTCCCTGCCGCGCGAGGTCCGCATCAAGGACGGCCGCATCGAAGAGGACGCGAGCGATGCGGCCGACGCGGTCGACCTGCTCGCCGAGGGGGTCACGCGATGAGCCCGACCAAGGAGTTGAGTACGGCGGGGGAGCGGGGCACGGCCCACGAGCCGCCCCGTCCCGCCCGGCCGCCGCGCCCCAAGCCGGCCCGGATGGGCCCTGCCGACGTGCTGCGGGTCGGCGGATCGGGGCTGCGCTCGCGGCCCATGCGGGTCTTCCTCTCGGCGCTCGGCATCGCCATCGGCATCGCGGCGATGGTCGGCGTGGTGGGTATCTCCACCTCCAGCAGCGAGGACCTCAACCGGCGGCTGTCCGCGCTCGGCACCAACCTCCTCACCGTCTCCCCGGGCCAGTCCTTCGCCGGTGACGCGGCCCATCTGCCCGACTCCTCCGTCGACATGATCGGCAACATCAAGGACGTCGAGTCGGTCTCCGCCATCGGCAAGACGAGCGCGAAGGTCTACCGCAACGACCACATCAAGAAGGAGGAGACCGGCGGCCTGAACGTCTACGCGGCCCGTACGGACCTCCCGAAGACGGCGGGTGCCCAGATCGTCGACGGACGCTGGCTGAACGCCGCGAACCAGCGCTACCCGGCCGTCGTCCTCGGCCCCAAGGCCGCCGAACAGCTGGGCGTCTTCCGGGCCGGGCCCGACACGAAGGTGTGGCTCGGCGGGCAGTGGTTCACCGTCGTGGGGATCCTCGCGGCCAACGAGCTGGTCCCCGACCTGGACTCGGCAGCCCTGGTCGGCTGGCCCGTCGCCGAGAAGGAGCTGGACTTCGACGGCTACCCGACGACGGTCTACACCCGCGCCGAGGAGTCGGCCGTGAGCGACGTCCAGTCCGTGCTCGGCGCCACCGCCAACCCGGAGAACCCCAGCGAGGCCAACGTCTCCCGCCCCTCCGACGTCCTGGAGGCCAAGGAGGCGACCGACGACACCCTCAGCGGTCTGCTCCTGGGACTTGGCGCGGTCGCCCTGCTCGTCGGCGGCGTCGGCGTCGCCAACACCATGGTCATCTCGGTCCTCGAACGCCGCTCCGAGATCGGCCTGCGCCGCTCGCTGGGCGCCACCCGGGGCCAGATCCGTACGCAGTTCCTCTGCGAGGCACTGCTGCTCTCCGCGCTCGGCGGCCTGGGCGGCGTCCTGCTCGGCATCGCCGTCACCTCCGGCTACTCCGCCTACCAGGGCTGGCCCTCGGTGGTGCCGGTCTGGGCGATGGCGGGCGGTGTCGGCGCGACCCTGGTCATCGGCGGCCTCGCCGGCTTCTATCCCGCGGTCCGCGCGGCGCGGCTGCCTCCCACGGAGGCGCTGGCCACGACGTGACCCATGAGAGGGGGCGACCGGCGAGGAGCTCGCCCCCAGCGGACGCGGTGCCTTCGTCAGCCCAAATCCCCCGCGGGCGACGAGGGCATCGCTCTGTGCGGCGCCCCTCGGCTCCGCTGTCTGGACGGCCACCGCCTCTCGTATTCTCACCACATGACTGAGCACTTAGGGAAAGTCGACGAAAGCGCGCTGCTCGACCTGCTCCAGGAGCAGCGCATCGGCACGCTCGTCACCCTCAAACGCGACGGCCGCCCGCAGCTCTCCAACGTCGGCTACGCCTTCGATCCCGCGGACCGCGTCATCCGCCTCATGGTCACCGACAGCCGCGCCAAGACCCGCAATCTGCGGCGCGATCCGCGCGCGAGCTTCCTCGTCACCGACGGCGCCGGGTTCTCGTACATGATCGCCGAGGGTGACGTCGAACTCACGCCCGTCGTGGCCGACCCCCATGACGCGGTCGCCGACGAACTGGCCCTGGTCTTCCAGGGATTCCAGGGCGAGCACCCCGACTGGGAGGGGTTCCGCGCGGCGATGGTGAAGGAGCGGCGCCTGGTGATACGGCTGCACATCAAGCACCTGTACGGAGCCGCCGGGAAGCGGATCCTGGCCGGCGGGGGACCCAAGGGACCCGGCGGCCCGCCGGTGGGTGCGACGGCGGGGCGGCCCGGACTGCAGCTGGGCACGGGAGAGCCGCCGCCTCAGTTCCGGTAGTAGAGGTCCGTCAGGAGCGCCACGGCGGCATGCGTCATCGGGTGCGGGTCGTGGCGGCGCCAGATGAGATGGACGGGGATGGGCTCCGCGTCACGCAGCGGGCGGAACACGACGCCGTCGCGGCGGTACTGGTTGGCGGTGCTCTCCGGGGTGAGGCCGACACAGCGGCCCGACGCGATGATGGCCAGCCAGTCGTCGATGTCCTGGGTGTGCTCCACCGGGGGGCGGGCCTCTTCGGGCCACAGCTCGGCGGTGGTGGTGCCGGTGCGCCGGTCGATGAGCAGCGTCCGGTCCCTTATGTCGGCCAGGGGGATCGAGCGCCGCCTGGCCCAGGGGTCGTCGCTCGCCAGGGCGCAGAAGCGGCGCTCGTGACCGACGACGGCGCTGGCGAAGCGGGACCCGTCGAAGTGGGTGCGGACGACGGCGAGGTCGCACAGGCCCTCGGCCAGGCCGCCGGTCGCGGAGTTCGTCCGGATCAGATACAGCTCGACACCGGGGTGACCGGCGGCCCAGCGGCGCTGGAACTCCGCCGTGTGGCGCCCCATCGCCGACCAGGCGTGGCCGATGCGCAGCCGGGTGTGTCCGGTGGTCGCCTCGCGGATCAGGTCGTCGGCCTCCGCGAGCAGATGCCGGGCCCGCGCGAGCACCTGCACCCCCGCCGTCGTGGGCGTGATGCTCCGGCTCGTGCGGTGCAGAAGACGCACTCCGAGCACCTCCTCGAGGCCGCCGAGGGTGCGCGAGACGGCCGCTTGGGAGACGCCCAACTCGGCGGCGGCATCGGTGAAGCCGCCGGTGTCGACGATGGCGACCAGGCAGCGCAGATGCCGCAGTTCCAGATCCATGGCCGCAGTCTATGGATAACCAGAGCGTATGGATGAGCACACGCATGCATTTTTCGTATGCTCGCGGGTGACGCATCCTGCGGTACATGCGAACGTCTCCGAGCCAAGCCGTGCCCACCGAAGTCCCGGTCGCTGCCGGGGGCCCCGGCGACCGGGCACAGGGCGCGCGAGGTCGTCTGCCGGGCATGGCCATGATGTTCGGCAGCGGCCTGTCCAACCAGGTCGGCGCCGCCACAGGGGCCTTGGCGTTCGGCGTCATCGGTCCCGCCGGTGTCGTCGCCGTGCGGCAGTGGGTCGCGGGAGCCGTGCTCCTCGCGGTGGGCAGGCCCAAGGTGCGCGCCTTCACCTGGCGCCAGTGGTGGCCGCTGCTGTGTCTGGCGGCGGTCTTCGCCACCATGAACCTCTCCCTCTACACCGCGATCGACCGTGTCGGCCTCGGCCTCGCGGTGACCCTGGAGTTCCTGGGCCCGCTGTCGGTCGCGCTGGCCGCGTCCCGCCGTGCGGTGGACCTCGGCTGCGCGGTCGTGGCGGGGGCGGCGGTCGTCGCCCTGGCCCGCCCGCAGCCCAGTACGGACTACACCGGCATCGCGCTCGGCCTGCTCGCCGCGGTCTGCTGGGCCTCGTACATCCTGCTCAACCGCACGGTCGGCGCCCGCGTCCCCGGCGTCGAGGGGTCGGCCGCCGCCGCGGGAGTCTCCGGGCTCCTCTACCTGCCCATCGGCATCGCGGTACTCGCCCACCACCCGCCGACGGCCACCGCCCTGGCCTGCGCGGCCACCGCGGGCATCCTCTCGTCGGCGATACCGTTCCTCGCCGATCTGCTCGCCCTGCGCCGGGTCGACGCCCGCTTCTTCGGCATCTTCATGAGCGTCAACCCGGTCCTCGCGGCGCTCGTGGGCATGGTCGTCCTGGGGCAGTCCCTGGACTGGGTGGAGTGGCTGGCCGTCGCGGCGATCGTGTCCGCGAACGGGGTCAGCGTCCTCAGGTAGCCCTGTTGGTCCGCCTGCCGGGTCTCCGAATGTAGCTGAGCTTAATGAAGGTTCAGAACTCTTTGCTTGTCCTTCCAGGTCGGCGACGGCATCGTTCACTGACGACGGTTCAGGGCGGTCGGAGCGACCAGAGCCACCGGAGCGACCATGGCGAGGAGCACAACAGTGAACGGCATCCCCGGGGGAACGTGGGCAGCGGCGAGGGTGGGCGTACTCGCCCTGCTCTGGGGATCGACCTTCCTCTGGATCGAACTGGCCCTGGAAGGCCTGTCTCCGGTGCAGGTCACACTCCTGCGCTGCACGCTCGGGGCGGCCACCCTGACGGTCCTGCTCTTCGGCGGGCGGGGCCGGCTTCCCCGGGGCCTCGGGACGTGGAAGCACATCTTCGTCGCCGCCTTCTTCTGCAACGCCCTGCCCTTCGGTCTCTTCAGCGTCGGTCAGCAGACCGTCGACTCCGGGGTTGCGGGCGCGCTGAACGCGACGACCCCGCTCTGGTCGGTCCTGATCGGCCTCGCCATCGGCACCGAACGGGGACTGCGCCCCGTCCGCCTCGCGGGACTCCTTCTCGGCTTCGCGGGTACGTCGCTGATCTTCGCCCCGTGGCAGCAGTCGGGGCTGACGAGCTGGGGCGCCCTCGCGATCGTGGGCGCGGCGGCGAGTTATGCCGTGGGCTTCGCGTACATGGGGCACCACCTCGTCGGTAAGGGCATGCCCACCCTGTCCCTCTCCGCGGCCCAGCTCATGGCCGCGACGGGCCTGACGGCGCTGGCCCTGCCGGTCGGCGGCCTGGAGACGATCCACGTGGACGGCACGGCCCTGATCGCCGTCGTCATCCTGGGGATCTTCGCCACCGGCGTCACCTTCCACCTCACCTACCGGATCATCGCGGACGAGGGCGCGACCAACGCGGCGACCGTCGGCTATCTGCTGCCGGTGGTCTCCGTGGCCCTGGGCGCCCTCGTGCTCGACGAGGCCTTCAGCTTCCGGGTGGCCGCGGGCATGGCGGTCGTACTCGTCGGGGTCGGCATGACACGTCGGCAGAAGCGGAAGCCCAAGGCTCAGCGCGACGTCCGAATCCCGCCAGCGCGGGGGATGGCGACACCCCAGTCTTGAAGGCGGAAGGAAACCGAAGCCGAAGGAAAAAGGGAGGCCACCGCCATGACTGTGCACACCACCGTCACCGGCCCGCTCGGCGAACTGCTGCTGGTGGGCGAGCCGACACAGCAAGGCGTCTCGCTCACGTCCCTGTCCATGCCCGGCCAGCGCAACGCCCCGACCGTGCACAGCGGTTGGGCCCACGACCCCGAGCGCTTCTCGGACGTCACACGGCAACTGGCCGCCTACTTCGCCGGTGAACTCACCACGTTCGACATCGAGTTCACCCCGAGCGGCACCGACTTCCAGCAGCGCGTCTGGCACGCCCTGGAGGACATCCCGTACGGCACGTCGACCACCTACGGCGAGCTCGCCGAACGGCTCGGCATCGGACGTGGCCGGGTGCAGGCCCTGGGCGCCGCGATCGGCGCGAACCCGCTGCTCCTGGTGCGCCCGTGCCACCGCGTGATCGGCGCGGACGGATCCATGCGCGGGTACGCGGGCGGCGTCCGGCGCAAGGTCCAGCTCCTCACCCACGAGGGCGCCCTGCAGCCCGCCCTGATCTGACCCGCACCACCGCGACTCGTGCCACCACGAAGGGCCCCGCATCATGATCGACACCACTCGCCGCCCGACGGTCACCCGTGCCGGAGAACGCGTGGCCGCCGGGGACTGGAAGACACTGACCGCCGAGCTGGACGAGCACGGCAACGCCCTCACCGGTCAGCTCCTGACCCCCGAAGCCTGCCGCGACATCACCGCCCTGTACGACCAGACCGACCGCTTCCGCTCCACCGTCGACATGGCCCGCTACCGCTTCGGCTCCGGCCAGTACCGCTACTTCACCCACGAACTACCCGATGTCGTACGGGAGTTGCGCGAGGCGCTCTACCCCCGGCTGCTGCCTGTCGCCCGCGACTGGGCCCAGAAGCTGGGGAAGCCCGCCCCCTGGCCCGACAGCCTGGGGGAGTGGGTGGAGATGTGCCACGCGGCCGGGCAGGCCAAGTCCGCGCAGATCCTGCTCCGTTACGGGCCCGGGGACTGGAACGCCCTGCACCGCGACGTCTTCGGGGACATGCTCTTCCCGCTCCAGGTCGTCGTCGGCCTCGACGCCCCCGGAGCCGACTTCACCGGCGGCGAGTTCATCATGACCGAGCAGCGCCCCCGCGCCCAGTCGCGCGGCTCCTCCACGACCCTGCCGCAAGGACACGGGCTGATCTTCACGACCCGCGACCGGCCCGTGGCCTCCAAGCGCGGCTGGTCGAACGCGCCGATGCGGCACGGCGTGAGCACCGTCCGCTCCGGGCGTCGGCACACACTGGGCCTGGTCTTCCACGACGCGGCGTGAACCCCGCCCCGCCCGGGAGCCCCGCCCCGCCCGGACGGCAGGAGCGGCGTACGTACACGCTGTGCGGCCCGGACGGAAAGCCGTACCCCAGCAGTACGCCGGGCACCCTGGGCGGCCACCGCCGAGGACGCCTCTACGGCCGCCTCGACTGCCCCTCCGCGCTACGGGCCGTCGCCCGCGGCCCCTACGTCACCCACCGGGTGTTCTTCCCCGACGAGGCCACCGCCATCGCGGCCGGATACCGCCCCTGTGCGGTCTGCCTGCCCGCTGAGTACGCTCGATGGAAAGCAGACCCAGAAAGCACCGGCACACCATGAGCATCCTGAAGGAGCGGGAGTCCTCCCGCTCGCCCCTGATCGGCGCCGATCCCGCCGCCCACGCGGACCTGCCCGCGCCCGCCCCGCACACCGAAGACGAACTCGCCGCCCTCATCGGCCTGTTGACGCTCCCCAAGGCGCGGATCGAGAGCGTCACCATCGGCCACAGCCGCGACACGGCATCACGGGCCGCCGCCGAAGCCTTCGCCACCGCGTGGACGGCCCGCGGCGGCACGGTCCTCACCACCGTGAGCTGGCCCGGGACGGCCGCGTCCTGGCTGCGCCCCGCGCGCCGCCTGACAGCGGAGCTGCCGGACGCCTGGATCATGGCGGCGGCGCCGCTCGGCCTCGCCCAGCTGGCCCGCCGCCTGCGCCACTCCACCGACTGGGACCCGGCCCGCACCTACTCCTTCGCCTCCCTGGGCGACTCCCGCGTCCCCGCACTGGCCGGGGACGACGTGCTCCACGGCCTGCGCGGCGCCACCGCCGACGGCGGCACCTGGGACGTGCGCCACCGCTGGGTCACGACCTACCCGCCCGCCGAGGTGACGTCGTGAGCGCCCTGATCCCCCGCCCCACCACGGAGATCGCCCCCGGCGCGGTGCACGTGCCGCAGTGGCTCACCCAGGAGCAGCAGCGCGAACTCGTCACGGCGTGCCGGGGCTGGGCCACCGGGCCGGTGCCGATCCGGCACACGCGGCTGCCGCGCGGCGGGGTCATGTCCGTACAGACGGTGTGCGTCGGGTGGCACTGGCAGCCGTACCGGTACACGCGCACCGCCGGTGACGTGAACGGCCGGCGGGTCGCCGCGTTCCCGGAGTGGATGATCGCGCTGGGCCGCCGGGCGCTGACGGCCGCGTACGGCGACGCGGCGGACGCGGCCGACTACACGCCCGACACGGCGCTGATCAACTTCTATGACGGGCAGGCCAGGATGGGCATGCACCAGGACAAGGACGAGCGCTCGTCGGCCCCGGTGGTCTCGCTGTCCATCGGCGACACCTGCGTCTTTCGCGTGGGCAACACCGAGACCCGCACCAAGCCCTACACCGACATCGAACTGGCCTCCGGCGACCTGTTCGTCTTCGGCGGCGCGTCGCGCCACATCTTCCACGGCGTGCCCAAGGTCCACGAGGGCACCGCCGATCCCGCCACCGGCCTGGCCTCGGGCCGCCTGAACATCACGATGCGGGTCACCGGCCTGACCGGCTGACCCCCGCCACTACTCGAACCGCGAGGTGTCGCCCGCCCCCCGGCGCACGATCTCGGCCTCGCCGCTGGAGAAGTCGATGACGGTGGTGGGGCTGGTGCCGCAGTCACCCGAGTCGACGACGGCGTCCACCACGTGGTCGAGCCGTTCCTTGATCTCCCAGCCCTGCGTCAGCGGCTCCTCCTCGTCGGGCAGGAGCAGCGTGCTGGAGAGCAGCGGCTCACCGAGCTCGGTGAGCAGGGCCTGCGTCACGACATGGTCGGGGATGCGGACTCCGACGGTCTTCTTCTTCGGGTGCAGGAGCTGGCGCGGCACCTCCTTCGTCGCGGGGAGGATGAAGGTGTAGCTGCCCGGTGTCGCGGCCTTGATCGCACGGAACACGTCGTTGTCGATGTGCACGAACTGACCCAGCTGTGCGAAGTTCTCGCACACCAGGGTGAAGTGGTGGCGATCGTCGAGGTTCCGGATCTTCCGGATCCGGTCGAGGCCGTCACGGTTGCCCAGCTGGCATCCCAGCGCGAAACAGGAGTCCGTCGGATACGCGATGAGCGCCCCGGAGCGGATGCTGTCGGCCACGGCGCTGATGCTGCGCGGCTGCGGGTTCTCGGGGTGCACGTCAAAATACTTCGCCATCCGCCGAGCCTACGGGATCGCATCAGCAGTCCCTGGTTCCTCAGCCGTCCGTCCCGGTTCCTCAGTCGTCGCCGACCACGCTGATCAGCGCGAGCGTCACGTTGTCGGGACCACCGGCGTCGATGGCGGCCTTCCACAGTTCGAAGACGGCCCGGCCGCCGTCGTGGGTCGCGAGGATCTCGTCGAGGGTGTCCTCGGGGACGGGGTCGGTCAGGCCGTCGGAGCACACCAAGTAGCGTTCACCCCCGACGAGCGGCACCGTGCTGACGTGCGGCGTGACCGCGCTGAACCGGAGCGCGCCGCCGAGCGCCTGCGTCACGATGGACGTGGTGCGCCGGCCGGGCGCCGGCGGCGGGCTGTCGTCGACGCTCACCTGCCGGAGTGTTCCCCCGCGGGTGCCGCTGCGGCTGACGTCGAGCACTCTGCTGTCACCGACGTTGAAGACCAGCAGTTCCTTGCCGAGGACCACGACACCGGCGACCGTCGTCCCCATGGTGGCCAGCTCCGGGTCGCGCTCGGCGGCCGCGTACACGGCGTGATTGCAGGAACTCAGCGCGTCATGAACGGCCTGCTCGCTGTCCAGCGAGGGGCCGAGCGCGGCCAGCTCCCGTACGACGAGAGCGCTGGCCACCTCGCCGCCTGGCTGGCCACCGATGCCGTCGGCGACCGCGACGACGAGGGGAAGGCCGAGCGGGAACCCCAGGGTCTGCGGGTTCTCGGTCGTGGTCCCGCACAGCGTCCACGGCCCGACGGCCAGGCTGTCCTCGTTGTTGTCGCGCACGAGCCCGGGGTGGCTCAGCGCGGTGACTGTCGTGTACGGCATTCCTGTCCCGCCTCTCCGCAACGGCCAGGCGTGCTCCGCACCACCATTGTCACGCGGGGAGCCCCCCACGGCTCACCGGCGGGCCGTGGCCTCCCCCTGCCCGCGGGTGACCACGTCATGCCATGGTGGGGGATTCGGCTGGTCTGGACCAGCCTCCGGTCGTGGTGGGGAGCGTACGCATGCGCGGCACAACGGTCTTGCCCGGTGAGGGGAACAGCGGGTTACCGGTCAGCGGATCAGCGGGTGAGGAGGGCATGCCGACGCATCGCCTGGAAGTGCCCATGCCCAACGCGCTGCCGTTCGCCATCGGCACGTTCGACACCATCGGGCCGATGTCGCGCGCGCCGTTCCCGCACCGGCACACCTTCCACGAGATCGTCCACGTCACCGGCGGCACCGGCAGCCATGTCCTCGACCTGACCCGCTTCGCGCTGCGGCCGCCGAACCTCTGCTTCATCGCCCCGGGCCAGGTCCACCACTGGCAGGACGTCACCGGCCTGGACGGGCGCGTCATCCTCTTCACCGACGACTTCCTCCTGGACCACCCCGCGGACCGCCAAGCGCTGCGCGGGCTCGGGCGGCGCTCCTGGCTCGAACTTTCCGACGAGGACGCCGAGCGGACCGCGCGCCTGGTCGCCGACCTGGACGACGAGTACCAGAGGGGTGCCGACGGATTCCAGGGCGTGCTGCGGGCCCTGCTGCACGTCCTGGTGGTGCGGGCGGCGCGACTGCCCGCACACCGGCCGACGACGACACCGCCCGCACACCCCTCGCGGCCCGGCTCGGTCGCGGCGGAGTTCGTGACGCTGCTCGGCGCCCCGGAGGGCTCCCCGCGGTCCGTGCGCGCTTGCGCGGAGCGCCTGGGCGTCAGCGTGAGCTACCTCAGCGAGGCCGTGAGGGCGTCCACCGGCCGCACGCCCGGTGAACTGATCCGCCAGGCCCGGGTGCACGAGGCCAAACGGCTCCTGCTGCGTACGGAGTTGTCGGTCCGTCAGGTAGCGGCCCGGGTCGGCTTCGGTGACCCGGCCTACTTCTGCCGCTTCTTCCGCCGCGAGACCGGCGCGAGCCCCGGGGACTTCCGGCGCGGCGGTGGCGATATTCACCACGACCACCGCCTTGAGTCCATCGCCCGCGCCCGGCCCTCCGCATAGCTTCGGAGCCGATCCGGAACCCACCCCACCCCCCCTTCAGGAGGAGCGATGGAGCACGAGATCGGCACGACCGGGGACGGCATACCCGAGGCCGGCGGCGTATCCGCCGGCGGCGGTGACCGTGGCGGCCCCAGCCGCAAGACCGTCCTGAGAGCGGCCGCCGCGGTGGGCATGGCCCTGCCCGTGGCCCTCATGGGAGTGCCCGCCCTGGCCCGGACCGCGGGCGAGCGGGGCGTGGCGCCCGAGGCGACCCCGGCCTGCGACGACGGAGACGATCCGACACCCCCGCAGATGGAAGGGCCCTACTTCAAACCCAACTCCCCCCAGCGCACCTCGCTCCTCCAGCCCGGCACCCCGGGCGTGCGGCTCACCGTCACCGGCTATGTCTTCGGGCGGGCCTGCCGGCCGATTCCCCGGGTCCTGATGGACTTCTGGCAGGCCGACACCTACGGCACGTACGACAACACGGGGTTCCGCTTCCGCGGGCACCAATTCACCGACGCCAACGGCGCGTTCAGGCTCACCACCGTCGTGCCCGGTCTCTATCCGGGCCGCACCCGCCACCTCCACGTCAAGGTGCAGGCACCGGGACGACCGGTCCTCACGACCCAGCTGTACTTCCCCGGTGAGCCGCGCAACAACACGGACCCCATCTTCGACGCCCGGCTGCTCATGAACGTACGGAACGTCGGCAACGCGAAGGAGGCGGACTTCGACTTCGTCCTGAACGTGCCGCAGCAGCCCTGAGCGACGAACCGGCCTGCCGCTCGGCGGCCCGGTGAGGCGGCTGAGCGGCAAGGGGCGTCGTACAACCTTCGGTGACCGTGGTGGGTCAAGTGACCGGCCTGCGTGAAGCGGTGATGAACTCCGCCGGGCAGCCATCCGACCGCAATCCGAACCGAGGGAACCCGTATGTCGCGAGCCCGTCGCAGTGCCCGGCGCAATGCCGGTCGCCATGCCCGTCGCCATGCCCGTCGCACCCTGCCCCTGATGGCCGCATCGCTGCTCGTCGGCAGTGGCCTCTCGGCCCTGTCCCTCGGGGCGGGCAGCGCCCAGGCGGCCACTCCGGCCGCCGACACCGGCCGCGCGAGCGCCGCCGCCGCGAAGGCGACGGACGATCTGAACGGCGACGGCTACGCGGACCTCGTCGTCGGCGCCCCCGGCGGCACCGTCTCCGGCAAGGCCAAGGCCGGGTACGTCGTGGTGACCTACGGCTCCAAGGACGGCCTCGACCCGGCCAAGAAGAAGGTCATCAGCCGCTCCACGAGCGGTGTGCCCGGCGCGGCCACCGCCAAGCAGGAGTTCGGCAGGCACTTCACCAAGGCCGACCTGGACCAGGACGGATACACCGACCTGGTCATCGGCACCGGAGTCGTCGGCGGTGGCTCGGTGATCCTGTGGGACTCGGAGAGCGGACCGAGCGGCGCCGCCGCCGTCAACACCTTCGGATTCGCCCCGCAGGCGGGCGACTTCGACGGCGACGGCACCACCGACCTGGCACTGTTCGACTTGGTGGGCTCGCACGGGGACGACCCGGTCGAGCAGAAGTCCCGCCTCTGGAAGGGGCCCATCGCGCGCACCGGCACCCCGGCCGCCACGCTGGACTTCATGGACGCGTCGCAGTGGTGGAGCTACGACAGCGACGAGCGCCCCAACCCGGTCTGCCGTGAGAAGCCCGAGACCTGCGTCGACGGCCCGCTCTCCGTCAAGGGCCCGGTGATCCCGCAGGCCGTCGGCGACATCAACGGCGACGGCCGCGCCGACATCGCCGTCAACGACTACACCGGCGACGGAGGGTGGACCAACAGCATCCTGTACGGCAGCCCCACCGGCTTCAAGCGCGGCGACGCCGTGGGCGGCAAGGGGGCGGTGGGCGTCGGCGACGTCAACGGCGACCACTACGACGACCTGGTCGCCGGTGAGAGCTACCACGGCAAGGTCGCGGTCGCCTTCGGCTCGGCGGACGGCCTGAAGGCGGACGCCGTCCAGGAGTTCGACCAGGACCTGCCCGGCGTCCCCGGCGCCGAGGAGGAGGGCGACGGCTTCGGGAGCGCCGTCTCCGTCGGCGACGTGACGGGTGACGGCTACGCGGACATCGCGCTCGGTGTCACCGGCGAGGACGTCAAGACCGTCGGTGACGCGGGCGCCGTCGTCCTCGTGCACGGGAGCGCGAACGGCGTGACCGGCACCGGCGCCCAGGCCTTCCACCAGGACACGGCGGGCGTGCCCGGAGTCGCCGAGGCGGACGACCAGTTCGGGGCTGCCGCGGCGCTGCTCGACGTCACGGGCGACGGCCACCGCGACCTCGCGGTGTCGTCCACCAGGGAGAACGCCCAGGCGGGCGCGGTCTGGTCGCTGCGCGGCAGCGCCACGGGCCTGACCGCCACGAACTCCGTCGCCTTCGGCCCCAAGGACGTCGGGGCCCCCGACACCGCGGCGGTCTTCGGCAGCACCCTGCGCTAGGTCCAGGTACGGAGCGACTCGGTTCCGGGCCCGCGGGCGGGACGACAGACCGTCGACCCACCCGCGGGCCCGCGCCGTCAGTCGCTTCCGCCTCCGCCTCCGCCGCCCCCGCAGCCGAAGCCGGAGTCCGAGTGATCGGAATCGTGGTCCAGGGCCTTGCCCATCCGGATCAGGGTCCGCCCGAGGCCGGACGGAATCGTCAGCGCTTCCGTGACACCGCGTCGGACCGTCCCCGGCGGGAGGACTTCGGGGCCGTCGAAAACGTGCGCGGGGAGGTCTCCGGCCTCCTCGGCCGCCCGGAGCCGCTGCTTGCCGGTCCTGGTCAGCTGGTGCCGGGCCCTGGTCACCAGGCCCCAGTCCGCGAGCCGGTCACCTATCTCCGCCACCTCCGGAGACTCCCGCAGGTCCGCGCACACGGACGCCGTGCTTCGGCCGTTCACGCACGCCGTGGCCAGGGCGCGCTCGACCGGGTGCTCGGGCATCTCCCCGACCACGGACCGCACCCGTGACGCCCTGAGCTTGAGCAGCCCGGCATCGGCCAGCGCGACCACCGCGCACTCCACCACCCGCCGTGGTCCGCCCGCCAGATACGCCACGTCGTACACACCAAGGGCCCGTCGCGCACCCGCCGCCGTCGTGGCCCGCCTGAAGTACATCCGCATGCCCCCACCCCCTTCGGACACCCCGTCCTTCGGCTGTGGTGCCCGATGGCGGGGTGCACACCCCTCCAACTCGCCTCTTCAGAGCGAAACTTGAGGGTTCCGGCCCCATTGGTGTCATCGGATCCCGCGGTCATCATGGCGGCATGCGGGAATACGACGATGCCGATGCCGTCGGCGTGGACGGCGAGATGCTCTGGCGTGCCGTGGACAGGCAGGCGCATACGGGGCGTCGGGTGGTGCGTGCGGCGGTCACGGTCGTGGTGGGGCTCGGCGCCGGTGGGCTGCTGCTCGCCGCCGACGAACCCGTCACCGCCGCCGTGGTGCTGGGCTGCCTGCTGCTCGTCGGGCTGCCCGTGGCCGTCCACTGGCTGCGCGACAGCCGCGCCGTCGTGGCGGTGCACGTGGTGCCCGGTGACCGGACCGTCTTGCGGCTGCGGAGGGCCGGGGGAGGGGTCGTGGAACTCCCGGCGGCCGATGTCGGTCGCGTGCACCTGGTGACCACGCCGTTCCAGGAGCCCGACAGTCCCGGCGACGGATCGGTCGTCCTGCACCTGCACACCCGTCAGGGCCGCCACTACCGCAGCCGTTTCGCCGGTATGGACACCCGGAAGCGTGCGCACTCCCAGGAGACGTGGGGCAGGGTGTGCCCCGCGGCGTCGTTCACGACCGGCGTGCGGACCTGGCCGCTGCCGTCCGGCGACTACGACTGATAGGCCTGATGCGGCCGATGAGTACGTACGCCACGCGGTCCCGCATCCACACCGGCAGCCCCCGGGTGTCTTGACAGCGACCGCCTCGCGACGATCGCCTGGTGTCCGCCGCGCGGCACCGCGGCGGCCACGGGCACGGACGGGCACAGGGGGAGAGGGCAGGCCATGCTGCGGGTGCACTTCACGGCCGAGGACCTGGCACGGGTGCGGGTCGCCTCGGGTCCCGACTTCCTCTGGGAGATCAGCAACAGCGTACAGACGCTGCAACGGCGGGACGGGTCACGGGTGTTCGGGGAATGGCGGCGGTGGGCCCGGCCGCGGCTCTCGGACAGCTGCCGGCTCCTGTCGCCGCTCCTGCCGCCGCACGGCTGCTCTCCTGACTTCCTCACCCCCACCCACGGAGAGGGCGAGACGCTCCACGCGGCGGTCGACACCCTCGTGCGCACCCCTCGCATGCGCCTGCGCACCGATCTGAGCCGGGTGGCCGCGACACGTCGACTCCCTGGCTGGACGGAGTCGCTGGCGAGCGGAGACATGGCCGCCCTGCGGCAGTTGGGGCAAGCTCTCCACACGTACCACCTTGAGGCGCTCGCGCCGTTCTGGCTGCGCATCCACGCCCAGATCGACGCCGACCGCGTGATCCGGCTGCACAGCCTCCTCGACGGCGGGACCGACGGACTGCTCGCCGGCCTTGGCCCGCAACTGCGCTGGCGCAGGCCGGTGTTGGAGGCCGACTATCCCGTGGACCAGGACCTGCGTCTCGACGGCCGGGGGATCACCCTGCAGCCCTCGTTCTTCTGCTGGCCCACGCCCGTCACGCTCGCCGACGGCGAACTGCCGCCCGTCCTGGTGTATCCCATCGACCACGCGATGGACTGGACCCACCCCACGCCCCCGGACCGTCCGGCCGACGGCGCGCTGGGGCCGCTCATCGGGCACACACGCGCCGCCGTCCTGAAGGCGGTCCGCACCGGCTCGTCCACGGTCGAGCTCGCCCGTCTCCTGGCGGTCACCCATCCGGCCATAAGCCAGCACATCAAGGTGTTGCGCGCGGCGGGCCTGGTGACCACGGTCCGCAGGGCGGGACGCTCCCTCCATGTCGCGACCGCGGAAGGGCGCGCACTGCTGCGCAGTTGCGGGTCGTAAGTCTGGGCTTTCATCGATTGCGTCTGGCATGGCCATGCAAGGAAGCTGACCGGGCTGTTGCACACGCATCCCCCCACCGCTGTGTGTCCCGACTCCCCGCCCCGCGCGCGCCGTTCAACGCGCGTCGGCCTGAGCACCTCCGTGCACGACAGGAGGGGGCAGGAGGGGACGCATGGCGATCCGACGAAGGAGTGGCGTTGCGCACTACTACTCGTATCCTCACCCGCCGCGCGGCCGTGGCCGCCTCGCTCGCCGTGCTCGGCACCCTCTGTGCCGTGCCCGGCGCCGCCCAGGCCGCTGAGCACTCCGGGGCCCCCACGGCCTCCGCGGCGTCGTCCGGGCACGGCCTGAAGTGGTTCCAGGAGCGTCACGGGCTGCCCAGGACCGGCTCGGTCGACGGCGCCACCGCCAGAGCCCTGCGCCAGGCCCCCGACGCCGAACTGCACCGGGCCTTCCGGACCGCGGCCGACCTCGGGCCCGAAGAACTCGCCAACGCACGCACCGTCATCGGTGTCGGCAAGGGCGCGCAGATACCCGAACAGGGCCAGGTCATCGCGCTGATGACAGCCATGCAGGAGTCGAAGTTCGTCAACTACCTGACGCCGGTGGACCACGACTCCCTGGGGATCTTCCAGCAGCGTCCCAGCACCGGCTGGGGCACTCCCGAGCAGATCACCGACGTCGCCACCTCGTCCAAGTCCTTCTACGGAGTGGCCCCCTTCGGCAGCAACCCCGGGCTGATCCAGATCGACGGCTGGCAGACGATGCCCCCGGGCGAGGTCTGCCAGGCCGTCCAGGTGTCGGCCTTCCCCGACCGCTACGCCCAGTGGGAGCAGTTCGCCCGTGACCTGCTCGCCCAGGAAGGGCCCTCGGTCCCGCCGATCCCGTGACCCGCGGGCGCCACGCCCCGCGTTCTCCCCTCGCATCCCTCACGCCTGTCACACCAGGAGCCCGTATGCGCAAGAGACTTGTCTCCACAGCGATCGCCGTAGCCGCGGTCGGCGCCCTCCTCACCCCGGCCGCCGCCCAGGCACGACCCGCGCACCCGCACAGCGTGTCCGTGCTCGGCCACGGCTCGAAGGCAGGGACCGCGGTCGTCAGCGGACAGAACGAACCCGGCACCCGGCTGAGCATCGGCGGCGCGCGGACGGCGAGCGCGCACACGCTCCCGGTCGACTACCAGGTCCAGGAGACCGGCTACTGGTGCGGACCCGCCGCCACCCGCATCGCCCTGTCCGCACGGATCGCCCCGCCGAGCCAGGGCGCCCTCGCCGCACAGCTCGGCACCACCGAGGCGGGCACCGACCACATCAGCCAGGTGACCGGCGTGCTCAACGCCAACCTCGGCACGGGGTGGTACGAGACCAAGGAGATGCCGAACGACCCGCCCACCCAGGCCCAGAAGGACCTGCTGTGGAGCGACATCGTCCTGGACATCGACAACAACTACCCCCTGGTGACCAACATCGTGGCCCCGCCCGGCAATCAGCCGCCCGGCTATCCGTCGGACCAGACGATCTACCACTACTTCACGGTCATCGGCTACGACGACGCGAACCGCACGGTCCTCATCGCCGACCCCGCCTCCTTCGGCGGCAACCAGATCTACTGGCTCTCCTTCGACCAGCTCGCCACACTGATCCCGCCGAAGGGGTACGCGGCCTGAGCCGAGAGCCCCGAGGCTTGAACGACGACCGCGGGTGGCGCATGTGTCGTGCGCCACCCACGGCCCGCTCGGCCGCCGTTCCGGGGGCAACGGCGACAGCCTCAGCGGCACCGACTCCGCTGAGGCCGTACAGGAGGGCAGGGTCTGGGCACGCCTGCCGGCCTCAGGGTCGTGGGTTGCTGCCTATTGCTTCCGCTTGAACCGGGCGCGTGGATGCGGCGGCGCCCGGAATTTCTCAGGGATCGTCCCGTACGTCCTCCAGGCGGGCACGCAGGCTGCGGATCCCGCGCCGCGCGTGGCTCTTGACGGTGCCCAGCGGCCACCCCGTGTGCTCGGAGATCTGCGGATGGGTGAGTTCCTCGTAGAACGACAGACACAGCACCGTTCGCTGCCGCACCGGGAGCCTCGCCAACTCCTCGGTCATCAGCGCCCGGTCGACCGTCGGCTCCATCCCCTCCTGGGCGCGGTGATCGATGGTGGCGTACTGCTCCACGGCGCCCTCGACCAGTGCCGCCCGACGGGTGCGTGCCGCCAGCGCGTCCGCGATCCTGTGGCGCGTGATGCCGGTCAACCAGGCTGCCGGGCCGCCGAGTTCGGGGCGGTAGCCGGACCTGCCGCGCCACGCGGACAGGAACACCTGCTGCGTGATGTCCTCCGCCTCACGGCTGTCGCCCAGCGCGCGCTGGGCCAACGCCTGCACAAGAGGCGCCCACCGGTGGTACACCGCCGTGAGGCTCGCCTCGTCTCCGCCGTCGAGGCCCCTGGCCGGTTCCGCGCTCCCCCCGGCAGGACCTCGCGCCGGTTGTGGCGCCAGTGTGCTCATCGACGCTTCGTCAGCTCCTCGTGGTGATCACAATCGCCGTACGACCGAACGTAAAAGGGCAGTCGCGCCGAGCCCGTGGCCGCGATCCGGTCATCCTGTGAACAGTCGCTCACGCACGGCAACTCGCATCGGTTGTGCGTCGTATCGTGGCCGCATGGGCGAGGGGCGACACCGCGGTCAGACAGGCGAGTCGGCGGGGAATCCGGCGGGCGATCCGCCGGGCACGGGCGTCACGACGGGGTCCCTGGCGAGGCGGCTGGGGGTGTCACCGACGACGCTGCGCACCTGGGACCGCAGGTACGGCCTGGGTCCCGCCCTGCGCGATCCCGGTCACCACCGGCGCTGGTCCGAGCGGGACGTGGCCATGGTGGAGGAGATGGGCCGCCTCACCTCGGCAGGCGTGGCGCCGGCCGAAGCCGCCCACGCGGCGCTCAAGCTGCTCGATGCCGATGCCGATGCCGATGCCGATGCCGACGGCGATCCCGGTGTCGCACCCGGCCGGGCCGCGGTGCCGCGCCCGAGGCGGCCCGCGCGCCCGGCGCCTGCGGCGTCACCCGACACCTTCGTCCGCCGTCGACGTGGCCTTTCGCGCGCCGCCGTACGGCTCGACGCCCCCGCCATGCAGGACCTCCTGACCGACGCGGTGGAGAGCCACAGCCTGGTCACCGCCTGGCAGGAGGTGATGGTGCCGACGCTGCACGCGGTGGGCCGCAAGTGGGAAGAGGCCGGCGACCGTTACGTGGAGGTCGAGCACCTGTTGTCCTGGCACGTCTCCCGCACCCTGCACCGCAGCGCCACCGCACCGACCGCCCCCGCCCCGCCGGGCTCACCCGCCGCGAGCGCACCCCTCGTGCTTGCCTGTGTACCGGGCGAACAGCACTGCCTGCCGCTGGAGGCGCTCAGCGCGGCGCTCGGTGAACTCGGCGTACCGCAGCGGATGTTCGGCGCGGCCGTGCCGGTCGAGGCGGTCTCGGCGGCGGTGCGCAGGACGGGCCCGGCGGTCGTCGTCCTGTGGGCACAGGCCCGCTCCACGGCGAGCGTCCCGCTGGCCCGGCACATCGCCGACACCCGCTGGGGGGTGCGCGGTGCCCGTGGCCGCTCCGTGGTCATGCTGGGCGGGCCCGGCTGGGCGGGTCCCGCGGTGCGCGGCGCGCTGCGGCCCACCAGCCTGCGGGAGGCGCTGACGCAGATCGGCCGGGTGCGCGGGGAGGCCGTGCCCGCCTGAGCCCTGACGCCTTGCTGCCTTGCCGCCCTGACGCTCTGCCGCCTGCCGCCTGCCGCCTGCCGCCTGCCGCCTGCCGCCTGCCGCCTGCCGCCTGCCGCCTGCCGCCGTAAAGCCCGGTGGCCGTCAGCCCGCCGTCGGCAACGGCGTGCGCAGAGCGCTGCGTTCCTCGCGCCAGGCGGCCAGGAGCCGTGCGCCGAGGCGGTCCTCCAGGAAACCCGTGGCCTCGATACCGAAGACCACGTCGGACTCCAGGCCGGGTTCGCTCGCCAGGAGGCCGCCGATCACCTCGCGGCGCACCACCTGCTCATGCACGGCGTCGGCCTCCACGTGCTCGTCGTAGAACCGCTCGGCGGCCGGCCCCGCGCCGCTCCTGCGCATGGCCTTCGCCATCCGGCGCGAGCCCGGGGGCGAGGTCACCTCGACGGCCGCGAAGTGTCCCACCAGCGCGCCGCGCAGCGCCCGGTGCAGGCCGAGCAGGGACATCAGGTTGACCGTCGCGAGCACTTCGGCCGGGGCGGCGTCGAGGTAGTGCCCATAGGCCGTCTCCAGCGAGAGGTCCGCCATGAGGTCGGCGAAGAGACGGGCGTGGATGTCCTCGGCGCGTCCGGCCCCGAACTCGTCGAACTCGATGGCCACCATGCCCGCCTTGGCCCGGCCGTGCAGCCGGGGGATGACCCAGGCGTGCGGATCGGCCTCCTTGAGGTGGTACAGCGAGCGGGCCGCCGCGTACTCGCGCAGCTGCCACAGCTCGCCGTCGCGCTGGAGGTGGTGGCTGACACTGGTGCGGCTGTACCCGACGGGCTCCAGCAGAAGGTCGCCCAGGGCGCGCTCGGCGCTGTCCGTGGAACGGCAGTTGGCGCGCAGGGCGCCGAGGAAGCGTCCTTCGAGCGCGCGGCGCAGTCCAAGGAGCTCGGGGTCCCATTCGAGGTCCTCGCGGACATCCTCGAAGCCTTGGTAGTGCAGCTCGTAGAGCGTGTAGAGGGCGAGCTGGAGGTCGTCCCCGTAGGGGTCGGCGTCGTGCGTGTCGATGGGCAGGGGTCCCGAACTGCCCCCGGCACGCAGCGTGTTGATCACGAGGCTGGACAGTATGCCGCGGGGCTCGGGCAGGGCGGGGCTCGTGCGGCGCGACTCACGCGGGCCGTCGGACGCGGTCTGGTTCTCAACGGACATCGGGTGCTTCCTCCCCCATCGTGTTCTCGGCGTCCTTGGTGTCCTCGGTGTCCTCGGTGTCCTTGGTGTCGGCGTCCTCGGTCTTGACCCGGCGCCGGTGACTGGTGTCGCACCATGGGTACGTCCGGCTGCGGCGGCAGGTGCAGATCGCGGCGGTGAAGCGCCGGGAAGCGATGACGCTGCCGTCGTCCGCGACCACTTCGACCGGCCCCTCGACGAGCAGCGGCCCCTCGGGGTCGATCGTGACGCGGCGCGGGCGCCGCTCCTGTGCGCTCGGCGCGGGTTCAGGTGCCTGGGCCGCGGGTTCAGGTGCGTTCGGCACGGATGACCACCAGTTCTTCCATGTCCTCGTCCCCCAACAGCCCCTGCCTGCGCAGGAAGGCGCGGCGCGAGCGCAGGACAGGGCCGAACGGAATCAGGGCGCGGTCGGCCACCGAGGTCTCCAGGCCGGCCTTCGCGAGCCGCCGCAGTGTGTCGTCGGTGCCGCACAGAGCCGAGTGGACCATGAGCAACACGCCTCCGGGGCGCAGCGCCCGGGGGGCCGCGTCACAGATGCGGTCGACCACCGCGCGGCCGTCGTGCCCCGCGTCCCAGGCGCGCGCCGCGCCGCGCCGCGGCAGCCGGACGGAGGGCGAGGGTACGTACGGGGGATTGCTCGCCACGAAGTCGTAGGACCGGCCGGGAACGGCTGACGTGAGGTCGCCCCGCACGACGGTGACGCGCTGCCGCGCCGCCAGCGCGTTGAGCCGGGCGGTCAGGACGGCACGCCAGGCGATGTCCACGGCCGTCACCCGGGCGCCGAGCCGCGCCGCGTGGACGGCGAGCGCGCCGCTGCCGGTGCCGATGTCCAGTACGTCCATGCCCGGACCGATGTCCTCGCGGCACAGTGCGCGTGCGAGGAGGCCCGTGTCGTCCTGTGGCGCGTAGACCCCGGGAAGGGTTAGCAGATGCCCGGGGCCAGCGCTCGCGGCCGTATCGGCGACCATCAGGCACCTCCGATCATTGCGGATCCGGCCGGGCGACACCCGAACCCCTCAGGCCCCTCCCTGCCCGGCACTCTCACCACACTCCGCTGTTCCGGCAGCGGCCACCACTCGGGTGATGACGCACAGTGACGTGGCGGACCGGCTGGGTGTCTCTCTGGCCTCATGAATTCCTTGTGGTGCTGGGGGACTCGCTCCCGCGACTGTCGTTCGTCCCTGGTGCCCGAGGAACGGTGCGGCACACGTGTGGTGGCCGCCCCGAGCGGCCGGCGAAGCGCACAGGAGGGGTGGTGATTGCGCCACTACAGCGTGGGTACGCGGCCATCTCTGCTCCCCCCGGCGCGACAGCTGCCGACACCCCACGACCGAAAGGGCGCCATGCCGCACAACATCTTCGTCATCGGCCTCGACGAGGCGAATCTCCCGACGCTGCGATCCGTGCCCGACGCGCAGGACTACGTCTTCCATCCCCTGCTCACCGTCGACGAGCTACAGAGCGGCGAGGTGTCGGTCCCCGGACTGCTCGCCGAGGCCGAGCGGATCCTGGACGCGTTCGACGGCCACATCGACGCGATCGTGGGCTACTGGGACTTCCCCGTCAGCACGCTCGTGCCGATCCTCAGCGAGCGCTACGGCACGCGCAGCACCAGTCTTGACTCCGTGGTCAAGTGCGAGCACAAGTACTGGAGCCGCCTGGAGCAGCGGCGGGTCACCGACGCGCATCCGCCGTTCGGCCGGGTCGACATGGAGAGCGCCGATCCCAAGCCCCCCGAGGGCATGGAGTTCCCGATGTGGCTCAAGCCGGCGCTGTCCTACTCCTCGGAACTGGCCTACGGAGTCAAGGACCAGGCCGAGTTCACCGAGGCGGCCGACCGCATCCGTGAGGGGATGGGGCGCATCGGGCGCCCGTTCGAGGACATACTCGCCCGCGTCGAGCTGCCGGCGGAGATGGCCGACGTGGGCGGCCAGGTGTGCCTGGCCGAAGGGGCGCTCGAAGGCATCCAGGTCGCGGTCGAGGGCTATGTCCACGAAGGTCAGGTGACCGTCTACGGCATCATCGACTCGATCCAGTACCCCGACTCGTCGTGCTTCCTGCGCCACCAGTACCCCTCCCGGCTCCCCGAGCCCGTGCTCGGCCGGCTGCGGGACGTGTCGGAGCGGGTCATGCGGCAGATCGGCATGGACGCGGCGACCTTCAGCATCGAGTACTTCTACGACCCGAGTTCCGACGTGCTCAACCTCCTGGAGATCAACCCGCGTCACTCCCAGTCGCACGCGGAGATGTTCGAGTACGTCGACGGCGTGCCCAACCACCACTGCATGCTGAGCCTCGCGCTCGGCAAGGACCCCAAGCTGCCGCACCGCCAGGGCGGTTACCGCACGGCCGCCAAGTGGTACCACCGCTGGTTCGCCGACGCGACCGTGCACGACGTCCCCTCCCGCAAGGACATCGAGAGCATCGAGCGCAGCATCCCGGGGGTGCGCGTCGATGTGCTCGTCGAGGAGGGGCAGCGCCTGTCGGACGTCTCCGAACAGGACAGCTACAGCTACGAGCTGGCCCACATCTTCACGGGCGGCGAGGACGAGGAGGACATGCGCGCCAAGTACGACCAGTGCGTGGCCGCCCTGGGCCTCACCTTCGACGAGGCCGAGCCGGGCAGCCGCGAGACGAAGAACGCCTGAACCGCGAAGAGCGCCGCAACACGAAGGAAGAGCGCTGCAACACGAAGGAGGACCCCGGTTTGCGCTATGTGAGCGACCTTCCGTACGAGACCAAGGAAGAGCAGAACGTCACCATCCCCGCGGCGGACGGCACCCGCCTCGCGGCCCGCATCTGGCGGCCGACGTCCTCCGACCAGGAGCCCGTCCCCGCGATCCTGGAGTACATCCCCTACCGGCAGCGCGACCTGACCGCCGAGCGCGACTCCATCCACCACCCGTACATCGCGGGGCACGGCTACGCCTGCGTACGCGTCGACCTGCGCGGCACCGGGGACTCCGAAGGCGTCCTGAAGGACGAGTACCTGGAGCAGGAGCAGACCGACGCCGAGGACGTGCTCGCCTGGCTGGCCGACCAGCCCTGGTGCGACGGGACCACCGGCATGATGGGGATCTCCTGGGGAGCCTTCGCCGCGCTCCAGGTCGCCGCGCGGCAGCCCGAGAGCCTGCGCGCCATCGCCATCGCGTCCTTCACCGACGACCGGTACGCCGACGACATGCACTACATGGGCGGCGCGCTCCTGTCGGACAACCTCGCCGAAGCGGGCACCATGTTCGCCTACGGCACCTGTCCGCCCGACCCCGCCATGGTGGGGGACCGGTGGCGCGAGATGTGGCACGAGCGCATGGAGGGCACCCGCCCCTGGGTCCTTCAATGGCTCAGGCACCAGCGCCGTGACGACTACTGGCGCCACGCCTCGGTCTGTGAGGACTACACGGCCGTCCGCTGCCCCGTCCTCGCGTCGAGCGGCTGGGCGGACGGCTACTCGAACGCCGTGACACGGCTGCTGGGCAATCTGGACGTGCCGCGCAAGGGCCTGATCGGTCCCTGGTCGCACAAGCTTCCCCACCTCGGCGAACCGGGCCCCGCCATCGGCTACCTCCAGGAAGTGGTGCGGTGGTGGGACCACTGGTTGAAGGGCGTCGACAACGGCGTCATGGAAGGGCCGATGCTGCAGGCGTGGATGCAGGACAGCGTGCCGCCGTCCACGTCGTACGAGGAGCGTCCGGGGCGCTGGGTGGGCGAGCCGTCCTGGCCCTCCCCGCACATCACGCCCGTCGTGCGGAGGCTCACGCGCCACTCGCTCTCCGCGCCGCTTCCCGAGTCCGACCAGGCCCCCGAGACCTCCGCCGGGGAGGCTCCGGCCGAGGGGCTTTCCGTCCAATCACCGCTGTCCGTAGGCCAGTTCGGGGGGAAGTGGGCTTCCTACAACGCGCCCCCCGACCTGCCCTACGACCAGCGTGAGGAGGACGGCGGCTCGCTGGTCTTCGAGACCGACCTGCTGACCGAGCGCACGGAGATCCTCGGCTCGCCCTGCGTGGAACTCGACCTGAGCGTCAGCCAGCCCGTCGCCATGGTCGCGGCCCGCCTCTCGGACGTGGCCCCGGACGGCAGCGCCACCCGTGTCAGCTACGGCCTGCTCAACCTCACCCGCCACGAGGCGCACAACGACGACCCGAGCCCCCTGGAACCCGGGCGCCGCTACCGCGCGGTCATCCCGCTCAACGGCGTCGCCCAGGCCTTCCCGCCCGGTCACCGCATCCGTCTGTCCCTGTCCACCTCGTACTGGCCGCTGGCCTGGCCGCCGCCCAAGCCGGTGCTCCTGACCGTGTACGAGTCGTCCAGCACCCTGACGCTCCCGGTGCGCCCGCTGGCGGAGCCCGACGAACTGCCCGCGAAGCCCTTCGGCGACCCGGAGGGCACGCGGCCCGTCAGGCCGACCCAGCTGACCGCCCCCGAGCAGCGCTGGCAGGTCAAGCGCGACCTGGTCGACTACGCCGCGGAGCTGGAGATCGTCAAGGACCTCGGGACGGTGCGCATGGAGGACATCCGCCTCGACGTCGGCCGCAGGGCCTACGAGCGCTACACCTCCGTGGCCGACGACTTCACCTCCGCCACCGGGGAGTCGGCCTGGACGATGTCCTTCCGGCGCGACGACTGGGACGTACGGGTGGAGACCCGGACGGTGCTCAGTTGCGACGAGGACCACTTCCGGGTGGACGCCACCCTGGACGGTTACGAGGGCGACCGGCGGGTGTTCTCGCGGTCCTGGAACGAATCCGTTCCCCGGGACCTGCTGTGACGCGCCGCCCGCTGTGACGCCGCGAAGACCGGACCGGAATTTCTGTTTGGCCCCATTCCGGCAGGGCACCCGGTGCGTTGGAGGTTGATCATCTCCTCCCGCTATGCGAATCCCTGTTTTACGGGGAAAACCAATTTGAGGAGTTCTCGATGAGCAACGAAATCTGGAGCTACGCTCCCACCGCCGGACACGGCCCGGACAACGACCTGACGGGCTACAAGGTCGAGGCCGCCGACGGGCACATCGGCAAGGTCGACAAGCACTCGAGCGAGGTCGCCAACCAGTACATCGTCGTCGACACCGGCGTGTGGATCTTCGGCAAGGAGGTGCTGCTGCCTGCGAGCACCGTCACCGCCATCGACCACGAAGAGCGGAAGATCCTGGTCTCGCGCACCAAGGAGCAGATCAAGAACGCGCCCGAGTTCGACAAGGAGAAGCACCTCGGCGACCCTGCCTACCGTGACCAGCTCGGTGGCTATTACAGCGGTCCGGGTCACTGATCCTCGCGCAGGCGTGAACACGCCGCCGCGCCGAATTACGCGCTGAAACTGATGGCGTCCCAGGCACCAGGTGCCCCGGACGCCATCAGGCGTTCCGGTACGGCTCAGAAATTCAGAGATCTGGAATGTGATTTCAGGGAGAAATTCAGGGCCGGCCGACGCGGGCGGCGATGGCTCGCGCGCATTCCAGGGACTCGGTGCGCGTCGTGTCCACCTCCATGTCGTAGAGCACGCCGCGGTGGACCAGTTCGGCCTGGGATGCGGCCATGCCGGCGACCCGGTCGCCCCGCGCCGTCTCCCGGCCCGCGGCGACGGCGCCGTCACAGCGGACGCCGACCCACAACACCCGCAGCTCGCCCAGGGACTTCCGCCACCGCTCCTGTGACGCCGGTCCGCCGAGGAAGACCTCGTCGACGATGACCCGGGCGCCGGCGCGGGCCATCGACGCGATCCCCTCGATCCACGCCGCCTCCAGCGTCCGGAAATCGGGGCCGACGCTCACCGCGCCGTCCGGCGCGAACGCGATCCCCTCCGACGCGGTCCGCAGGGAGGCGGGCATCGCGTCGACCAGCGTGTCGCAGCCGAAAGCCAGCCATGGGTCGGGCAGCACCGCCTGCAGACACCGCGCGATGCCGGACTTCCCGGAGCTGGAACCACCATTGAGCACGATCACCTGAGTCGTCACCGCGCCACAGTAGAAGCAACACCGTGCCTCGGAAAGCGGATTTCGACGCCCCCGGCCCGCCTGTCCCCCGTAGGCGGGGTCAGCCTGTTCCGTCGTACGGACTGATGCGGCGGTAGGCGGCGCGCGCGTGCAGGACGCGGCCCGCCGTCGTGCCGATGAGCGCCGCGGCCAGCAGGCAGCCCATCCACTCGGGATCCCGGTGCCCGGCCCAGGAGATCTCCCCGATGGGATGGACGGCGAAGAAGTTCAGCAGCATCCAGCACAACAGGGCGGTCCCCGGCGCCGCGACATAGCGGCCCCGCAGGCCGAGCAGCGCGGCAAGGACCGAGAGGGCCGCGAGCGCGAGCCCCGTGCGGTCGAGCGCACCGAGCAGATCGAGGACCGTCACCAGCGCGAAGGCGCCCGCGTACGCACCCGTCCAGATGAAGGGCGTGGCCACAGGTTCGGGAACGACCCGCACGCCCTTGGCGATATATCGCCACTCCAACACCTTCGACTCCTCCCCACAGCAGGGGCGCCGCTGCCCCGGGGCAGATTGTCGCACCACCTCCGAAGTGCCCGGGGTGGTCATCAGTCTCGTCGTGCCCACGTCATAATTCCCGGATGAACCTCGCCTCGGCTCCCGAGCCCTCCGCGCCACCACGGCGCCCCCGCGTCGTCGTCGTGGGAGCAGGGCCCGCGGGGCTCACCGTCGCCAACATCCTGCGTGCCGCCTCCGTCGACTGTGTGGTTCTGGAGACCGAGAGCAGGGAGTTCATCGAACAGCGGCCCCGCGCGGGCTTCATCGAGGAGTGGGCGGTGCGCGCCCTGCAGCAGCGGGGCCTCGCCGACCGGCTCCTCACGCATGCGCAGACGCACGGCGCATGCGAGTTCCGGTGGGCGGGCGAGCGCCACCGCTTCGCCTACGGCGAGCTGTCGGGCGACCGCCATTTCGTCTACCCCCAGCCCCTCCTGGTGACGGACCTGGTGCGCGCCTACGCCGACCGCGCGGGCGGCGACATCCGTTTCGGCGTACGCGACGTGGAACTGCACGGCATCGACACGGACCGCCCCGCGGTGTCGTACACCGACCCGGCGACGGACGAGCGCGTACGCGTCGACTGCGCCGCGATCGCGGGCTGCGACGGCGCGCGCGGCGTGACGCGCACCTACCTGGGGACGGAGCGGGCCACCACCGCCCGGCACGACTACGGCATCGGCTGGCTCGCCCTCCTCGCCGAGGCGCCGCCGTCATCGGACTGCGTCGTCTTCGGCATCCATCCGCGCGGCTTCGCGGCCCACATGGCCCGAAGCCCCGAGGTCACCCGCTACTACCTCGAATGCCCGCCCGGCGACGACCCCGAGAACTGGTCGCACGAGCGCGTCTGGTCCGAACTGCACACCCGCCTCGCGGCGGCGGGGACACCGCCGCTCACGGAAGGGCGACTGATCGAGAAGCGCGTCCTGGACATGCACAACTACGTCGTGGAGCCCATGTCCTACGGGCGGCTGTATCTCGCGGGCGACGCCGCCCACCTCGCCGCCCCGATCGCCGCGAAGGGCATGAACCTTGCGCTGCACGACGCGCTGCTGCTCGGCGACGCCCTCGCCGCCTACTGCGCCCAGGGCGACGGCAGCGACCTGAGCGGCTACTCGGAGGCCTGTCTGCCGCGGGTGTGGCAGTACCAGGAGTTCTCCCAGTGGCTCTCGGAGCTGCTGCACGGGACGTCGTCGGGCGACCCGTTCAAGGCGGGCACCGCGGGCGCCCGGCTGCGCAGGATCCTGCGCTCACCGGCCGCCGCGGCAGCGTTCGCCGAGCTCTACATAGGCAAGGGCGTCGGCAACTGAGACTCCGCGGTCACCCGGTGGCTGCGGCGGCCTCCAGTTCACGAACGATCGGGAGGACCTTCTTGCCGAAGTACTCCACCTCTTCGAGGTAGTGCAGGAACCCGAGGAGGAAGAGGTCCACGCCAAGGCGCTTGTAGGCGACGATGCGCTCCGCGATCTGTTCCGGGGTGCCGATCAGTCCCGTGCGGAAGCCGTCGTTGTACTGGATCAGGTCCTCGAAGCCGGAGTCCTGCCACATGCCCTTGCCGTCGCCGGCGGACCGTCCTGCCTGCTTCACGGCGGCGCCGAAGCCCTCCACCGCGTCGGTGTCGGCCTTGGCGACGATCTCGCGGAGCGTCTCGCGGGCCTCGGCCTCGGTGTCGCGGGCGATCAGGAAGCCGTTGAGGCCGAAGCGGGGCGCCGCGCGTCCGGCGGCGGTGGCCGAGGAACGTACGTCCTGGATCTGCTCGGTGACGCCGTCGAAGTCCTTGCCGTTGGAGAAGTACCAGTCGGACACGCGGCCCGCCATGGCGCGGGCCGCGGTCGAGTTGCCGCCCTGGAAGATCTCCGGGTGCGGACGCTCGGGGGTGTTGAGGGGCTTGGGCTTGAGGGAGAAGTCGCGGATCCGGTAGAAGTCACCGGCCAGTTCGGCGTGGTCCTCGGTCCAGACCGCACGCAGCGTCCGGATGAACTCCTCCGAGCGGCGGTAGCGCTCGTCGTGCTCCAGCCAGGGCTCGCCGAGCGCGGTGAACTCGTCCTTGAACCAGCCGCTGACCACGTTGACGGCGAAGCGCCCGCCCGACAGATGGTCCGCGGTCGCGCCGAGCTTGGCGAGCACGCCCGGGTGCCACAGGCCCGGATGGACCGCCGCGATCACTTTGAGGCGCTGGGTGGCGAGCAGCAGGGCCAGGCTGAAGCTGGTCGACTCGTGCTGGAACTCGGCGCCGTAGCTGGCCATGTAGCGCACCTGGCTGAGGGCGTAGTCGAAGCCGTTGTTCTCGGCGAGGACGGCCAGTTCGCGGTTGTAGTCGTAGCCCCAGTCGGTGCGCTGCTCGATCTTGCTGGTGACGAGGCCACCGCTGACGTTGGGCACCCAGTACGCGAAGCGGGCGGGTTCGGAGGAGGCAGGGTTGGGCGACATGCGGAGCTCCCGGGGGGACGCAGGGCAGGGCGAGACGGCGGGGGTACGCCCCGCGGATCGCGTCTGCGCTGAAGCGATGAAGGAAAGAGGGGAGGAAGGCGAAGAAGGTGAAGAAGGTGAAGAAGGGGCCGAGCGGAGGTCGGAGGTCAGCGGCGACAGAAGGCGCTGGAAAGCCGTCCGAGGTCGATGTGGCGGCGCTTGGTGAGCCTGCGCATATCGATCAACTCCTCGCTGGACAGGGCCGGATCCCGCACACCGAACGATGTGAGGACCTCGGTTCCGCCCACACGGTAGCGAGCGGAACCGCCCGCGGTCGATTCGGCATCGGCGAGGGGCTGATAGGGCTTCCCTTCCACCGGGCACCGAGGCGCACACACGGCGCCCGGCGTCGGCGGGTTCGGCGCGCTAGCTGCCGATCAGCGGCAGGACGGGGAAGGTGTGGTCCTGCCAGATCCGGCGGGACGTCTCTTCCGGGTACGCGGTGACGGCGGGCCGCGTGTCGAAGAGCCGCACGAGGCGTTGCCCGGTGTCGTACGCGGGCCAGCCGGGATCGCCGCTCGCGGCGAACGCCGTCCAGGCGGCGCGCATCCGGGCGGACAGCCCCTCTGCCTCCGGGGACGGGCCCTCACCGATCAGCGCGGCGGGCTGACCGCGGTCCAGATTGCCGAAGACGAGCGGTACGTCGAGGCCGTGGCAGGCGCCGAGGACGCCGCCCATGCCCGGGGCGGGCCAGGTCAGTTCGTAGACGTGGGCGCGGCCCCCGGCCGCGGTCTGGGCCTGGGCGAGGTGGAGGCTCGGCATGCGGAACAGGAAGTCGGACTGGACCAGTTCGTGCAGCTCGTCCGGGCCCGCTTCCGGAAAACCGTCGCGGTAGCGGCGCGCGCCGTCGGGGCCGGGCCCGAAGACGTGCAGCGCCGTCTCCGCCAGCTCCCGCGTCACCTCGCCGAGCAGCCCGTCGAGCGCGGTGAGCAGCCGCTGTTCGTCGCGGGTGTGGCCGACGAGGAGCCCGATGCCGCGACCGGCGCCGTCGGCAAGGGCTTGCCACGGGGTGCGCGGCAGCGCATCGCCCTCCACGACCGGCGAGAACGTGATCGACCTGTGCGCCACCTGGCCCCAACGCCGCGCCCACTGGAGCGACTTGGCGCCGACCGCGTCACCGGCGGCGGAGAGCCGCACCGGGTCCACCGTCGACAGGTCGGCCACCGTGGGCCTCAGCCCCAGTTCGGCGGCGCAGACGGAGGCGATGTCGGCGGCCAGTTCGGGTGAGAAGAACGTCCCCTGCACGCTCTGCGCGATCGCCCGGCCGAAGAGCCCGGACGCGCTGGGCATCGCGAGCAGCGCGGCGACCGATCCGGCGCCCGCCGACTGACCGAAGACCATGACACGGTCCGGGTCGCCGCCGAAAGCCCGGACGTTGTCCCGCACCCACTCCAGAGCGGCGACCTGGTCGAGCAGCCCCCGGTTGGCCGCAGCCCCCTCGATCTGCCCGAACCCCTCAAGCCCCACACGGTAGTTGAACGTCACCACGACGACGCCGCCCTCGCGCGCGAGGCGCCCGCCGTCGTACTCGGGAAGACCGGACATCCCGATCGTGTAGGCGCCGCCCTGGATCCACACCATCACCGGCAGCCCCGCGCCCGGACCCGGCTCGGGCGACCAGACGTTCACCGTCAGCCAGTCGTCGCCCGCCACGTCCTGTGCCAGCGCGTCCATGCCGAAGTGGCCGCCCTGAGGGGGCGGCGGCCCGAACGACCGGGCCGCGCGCACCCCACTCCATCCCCGCACCGGCCGCGGCGCGGCGAAACGCAGCGGTCCGACCGGCGGCTCGGCGAACGGAATGCCGCGGAAGACCGCCACCCCCGCCTCCCGCGTGCCGCGCAGCACTCCCGCCACCGCGCGGACTTCGGGCTCGGCCCCGGACGGCTCCGGCGCGACATCGCTCATCACAACTCCCCCTCCAGCAGGGCGGGAACGCGATCACCTGCTGCGCGCGGGCGCGGATGGGGTCCCCGACACCTGGGAGCATCTCGCCGCCCCCGGACTCCGCGCCAGCCATTTATGGACGGCTGCCGGGCGGGGCGTCCGCGCGGAGACCCGAGGGGCGTGATGGACTCGGGGCATGGCCATGGACGACGCGCTGTTCGGCGCCGGATGAACCCGCCGGAGGAGTTGTACCCGCGGGACGAGTCGAACCCGCTGGCCGACTTGGACGCGCGGGTCGCCGGGTGCGCCGCATGCCCCCGGCTGGTCGCGTGGCGCGAAGAGGTGGGGCGGGTCAAGCGGGCCGCCTTCATGGACTGGACGTACTGGGCCCGGCCGGTGCCCGGGTTCGGGCCGCCGGATGCCTCGATGCTGGTCATCGGGCTCGCGCCCGCGGCGCACGGAGGCAACCGTACGGGCCGGATGTTCACGGGAGACCGCTCCGGGGACGTCCTGTACAAGGCGATGTACGAGCTGGGCCTCGCGTCGAGCCCCCTGGCGGTGTCCGTCGACGACGGCCTGACGCTGCGCGGGGTGCGGGTGACGTCGCCGGTGCACTGCGCCCCGCCCGAGAACAAGCCGACCCCCGCCGAGCGGGACACGTGCAGGCCCTGGCTCGTACGGGAGATGGAGCTGCTGGGGCCGCGTCTGCGATCGGCGGTGATCCTAGGGGCGTTCGGGTGGCAGGCGGCCCTGCCGGCGTTCGCGGCGGCGGGGTGGCGCGTGCCGAAACCACGGCCGCGGTTCGCGCACGGCACGCGGGTGACGCTGGAACGTGCGGCGACGCAGGAACCGGGAGGCGTCTCGGCTGCGGCTGCCGCCCCCGGGGAATCCGGTCCGGGCCCGGTCACCCTGTACGGCTGTTTCCACGTCAGCCAGCGCAATACGTTCACGGGCCGGCTGACCCCGGACATGCTCAAGGACGTCCTGCGCGAAGCCGCCGGTGAGGCGGACATCCCGCCGTACGTGCCGGCGCCGGGCCAGCGGCCGCAGACGTGAGGTGAACGACCGAAGCCCCCGCACACAAGTGGGCGGGGGCTTCGGCGGAGTTGGTCAGGTGTCGCGGCGCTTGAGGGACTCGCCGGCGCCCTGGGCGCGGTCGCGGGCGTCGCCCATGGCCTTCTTGGCCTCGCCCTTCGCCTGGTCCATCTTGCCCTCGGCCTGCTTCTCACGGTCACCCGTGACCTTGCCGCCCATTTCCTTGGCCTTGCCCTTGATCTTGTCCATGCCGCCCTTGTCGGCCATGACCACTCCTTCGTCGGTACAGCGCCCACCGGTCTCACCCGTGATGTGGGCCTCTGCAATCAACGTAAGTGGCACTGGGGGACACCGCCCGTCCAACCGTCACGCACGGTTACCAACCGCCGGTCCAGGCCGGTCAGTCCAGGCAGAACTCGTTGCCCTCGGGGTCGGTCATCACGATGTAGCCCGTGCTCAGTGGGGGTGCGGGCTCGTCACGGCGTACCCGCTTGCCTCCCAGGGCGACGAGGCGGTCGCACTCGGCCTCCAGGGCGGCCATCCTCTCCTCGCCCTCCAGACCGGGAGCCGCGCGCACGTCGAGGTGCACGCGGTTCTTGGCGACCTTGTCCTCGGGCACCTGCTGGAAGAACACCCGCGGGCCCTGCCCCGCCGGGTCCTCCACGGCCGATTTCGAGTTGCGCTGATCCTCCGGTACGCCGATCCGCGCGAGGAAGTCGTCCCACGCGGCCAGCGCGTCGGCGCCCTCGGGCAGGTCGACACCGGGCGGACCCGGGATGACGTAGCCCAGCGCGTCACGCCAGAAGACGGAGAGGGCCCGCGGGTCGTGGGCGTCGAAGGTGATCTGGACCTGGCGGCTCATCGAAGTACTCCGTTCGTAGCGGAACGCGTGTGCTGATAGAGGTCGCGCAGCAGACACACCTCGGAGAGGTGGTGGATCAGCTCGCGGTGGATGTGCAGCACCAGATCGGCCATCGGTGCCTCGGGGAAGGGCTCCTTCTCGCCGATCGGGGTCCGCAGCCCGGCGTCACCCAGGCCGCGCACCCCGGCCAGCCAGACATCGAGCTGGGTTTCGAGCTGGTCGAGCGCGGTGGCCGCGCTTCCGGCATACTCCCAGCTCTCGTACGACGCCGCCGCCCCGCCGAAGTGCGCCGCGTTGCGCGCGGCGAGTACGCCGACGACGACGTGGCCGAGCCGCCAGGCGATCGTGGTGAAGGCCGGCGGAACCGGCTGCGGGAAGGCGAAGTCGATCGTGAAGGCCCCGGCGCCCGCCTGCACGGGCGCCGCCGAACTGCCGCGCGGCCGCACACTCCACGCGTCCGGGACCGGGGACCAGAAGTACTCGTCGTCGGTGAGGCCCTCCAGCCGGGGGCGGAGCTGATGGTTCCAGTGGACCTCCCACTGCTCGCGCAGTGTCCGGTTCCAGTCGAGTTCGTCTGTGTTCATGCAGCCACCCTCACACCCCTGGCGGACAGGATCGGTCCGCCATCTCTGGCAGGGTGGGCGCCATGGACGGGGCGAGCGGTGACGAGCTGGGGACGACGGAGCGGGTGCTCACCCTGCTCGGGCTGCTGCAGCAGCGCCGGGTGTGGACCGGCCCCGAGCTGGCCGAAAGGCTCGCGGTCACACCGCGCACCGTACGGCGTGACGTCGATCGGCTGCGTACGCTCGGCTATCCCGTGCACGCGGGTCAGGGCGTCGGCGGTGGCTACCGGCTCGGTCCGGGGCAGGAGCTGCCGCCGCTGCTTCTCGACGACCGGGAGGCGATCGCCACCGCGGTCTCGCTGCTCGCCGGTGCGGGAGGCGCGGTCGCAGGCGCGGGCGACGCGGCACTCCAGGCGCTGACCAAACTGGACCAGGTGCTGCCCGCCCGGCTGCGGCACGAGGTGCGCGCGCTCTCCGGCTCGGTGGAGTCCTTCGGCGGTGGCCGCACCCCCGTCGACCCCGAGACGCTCATGACGCTGGCCAGGGCCTGCCGCGACGAGGTCGAGGCAGGGTTCGACTATGTGTCCGGCGGCGAGGCACGACGGCGGCGGGTCGAGCCCTACCGCCTGGTCGCCTCCGACCGGCGCTGGTACCTCCTGGCCTTCGACCTCGACCGCGACGACTGGCGCACCTTCCGCGTCGACCGGATGACCGACGCGTCCGCACGGACCTGGCGCTTTCGCCCGCGCGATGCGCCGGACGCGGCGGCGTACGTACAGGAGGGCGTGGCGAGCCGGGTCTACGCGCACCAGGCGCGCTTCCTCGTGCACGCGCCCGCCGAGACGGTACGCGCGCAGATCCCGGCGTCGGCGGCCGTCGTACGAGAGCGGGGGAGAGGGCGCTGCGAGGTGCTCAGCGGGGCCGAACGCCTCGACGGCGTACTGATGCATGTGCTCCTGCTGGGGCACGACTTCGAGGTGCTCGACCCTCCGGAGCTCGGGGCGCGCTGTGCCGAACTGGCGCAGAGGCTGCTGGCGGCGGGGGCGTCGTTCGCCCCGGCGCCGGACGCGTGAGCAGGATCTCGGAGTGCCGATACATCGGATGACTGAACGGACTTCAGGTGAAGGGAAGTTGACCGGAGTTCGACCTCCCGGCGTGGCGTCGGCAACGCTCAACCTCAGTGCGGAGGCGGTCGGTCGGGGGTTGGTGCACAGCGGAAGCGTGCGTTCTGCATTGATTAGGTGCTGTGGAAATTTTGTATTCATCGGAGTGTTGACCCGGGATTTGGTGCCCCGTTAGCGTCCCTGGCAAGCGCTTACTGGGACGACACCGGGCGGGCCGGGGGAACCACCGCCCGGCCGCACCACCTCACCGACCACAAGGAGCGACACGCCTTGGCCCCGACCACGTCCCCCGACACGACCTGGTTCACCACCGACCGGTTCGGCATGTTCGTCCACTGGGGCCTGTACTCCCTCGCCGCCCGGCACGAGTGGGTCAAGAACCGGGAGAAGCAGACCGACGAGCAGTACCAGGTCTACTTCGACCACTTCGACCCCGACCGCTACGACCCCGTCCTCTGGGCGCGGACCGCCAAGGCGGCCGGCATGCGCTATGTCGTGCTGACCACCAAGCACCACGACGGCTTCTGCCTGTGGGACAGCGCCCTCACCGACTACAAGGTCACCAACACCCCGTACGGCCGCGACCTCCTCCAGCCGTTCGTCGACGCGTGCCGCGCCGAGGGACTCAAGGTCGGTTTCTACTACTCGCTGATCGACTGGCACCACCCGTCCTTCCCCGTGGACGGCACCCATCCGCAGCGCGACGACGAGGAGTTCAAGGCCGCCACCGCCGGCCGCGACATCCGCGACTACCGGCGCTATCTGCACGGTCAGGTCCGCGAGCTCCTGACGGACTTCGGACACGTCGACTACCTGTTCTTCGACTTCTCGTACGCGGGCCGCCACTGGTGGGGCGGCAAGGGCGCCGACGACTGGGACTCGCCGCAGCTCCTGGAGACGATCCGCGAACTCCAGCCGCACGTCCTCGTCAACGACAGGACCGGCCTGCCCGGCGACTTCGTCACCCCCGAGCAGTACCAGCCCGCCGGACCGATGACCAAGGACGGGCGGCCCGTGGTCTGGGAGGCCTGCCAGACGCTCAACGGCAGCTGGGGATACGACCGCGACAACCTCGGCCACAAGAGCGCCGACCTGTTGGTGCGCATGCTCGTCGACGGTGTGTCCAAGGGCGGCAACCTCCTGCTCAACGTCGGCCCCACCGGCCGGGGCGACCTCGACCCGCGCGCGGTCGACATACTCGGCGAACTCGGCCGCTGGACGGACCTGCACGAGCGGTCGGTCCGCGGCTGCGGCCCTTCCCCGTACACCGCCCCCGCCGACTGCCGCTACACCCAGCGAGGCGACCGGCTCTACGTCCACCTGTTCTCCTGGCCGCTGCGCCATCTGCACCTGCCGGGTCTCGCCGGACGGGTGCGCTACGCCCAACTCCTGGGCGACGCCTCGGAGATCACCCGGATCGAGATCGCGCCCGGTGAGCCCGCTCTCAACACGGAGATGGGCGGGCAGCCCGCAGGCACGCTCACCCTCGAACTCCCGGTGCAGCGGCCGGACACCCTCGTGCCCGTCATCGAGCTGTTCCTGGACACCCCGGCCGGCGCTTGACGCGGACCAGCTCGACGCAGACCCGCCCCTCCACCCTCACCGGCACCCCCCACGGAGGCACCATGAAACGCCGCACCTTCCTCAGGAGTCCGACGGGGTGTCCCGGCTCTCGGCGGGCAGCCCGGCGATCGGCAGGGCGACGCTGGGGAGCCCGGCCGTGACCGACGACATCGACGGCCACCCGCGCGGCGGCACACGGGACATCGGCGCCGACGAGTACGCGACGACGGCACCGCCGCGCCGTCCCCTCACGGCGGCGGACGTGGGCCCGAACGCGTCCTGAGCGGGCGCGGACATCCAGCCCTGAAGTCATCTGACGGTTCATCAGGACCCTTGCCCAGTCGTGCCGATGAACACAACTCGCGTCGCACCCGTATCTAGGGCCGGACATGTCCCCGGCTTCGGTCGGTGGTCGAACACGGCATCCGCACAGGAGGCGACGAGTTGAGGCACAAGCGAATACCCAAGCGAAAGGCCGTACTGGCCGGGGCCGCGGTGATGGGCATGATCGCGACGGGCGTCCTGTTGCAGCAGGCCAACGCTTCGCAGAGCGGGACGGAGAACGCCCCCGGGTCCGCTGCCAAGAGGCTCACCGCGGCATCGGCGACGAAGCTCGTCGAGCCGTTGGCATCGGAGATCGGGGATGCCTACGGGGGCGCGTTCTACGACGAGGACAAGCAGCAGCTCGTCGTCAACGTCGTGGGCAACGACAACGCGGTCAACGTCCAGGTGAGGAGAGCTGGAGCGGTGGCGCGCAGCGTCGACAACAGCTCGGGTGAACTGGGCACGGCCACCAAGACGCTGGCCGACCGGGCCACCATGGCGGGGACCGCGTGGGCCACGGACCCCAGGACCAACCAGATCGTGGTCACGGCCGACCGCACGGTCACCGGCGAACGCTGGGACAAGCTCGAGTCGACCGTCGACTCGCTCGGCACGGGCATGGCCCGCATCCAGAAGTCCACGGGAGAGTTCAAGCCCTTCGCCGCGGGCGGTGACGCCATCTTCGGCGGCGGGGCGCGCTGTTCGCTCGGCTTCAACGTGACGACCGAGGACGGCGCCCCCGGCTTCCTCACCGCCGGGCACTGCGGCGTGGCCGCCGAGAGCTGGTCGGACGCCCAGGACGGCGCGGCCATCGGTACGGTCCAGGCCGCGACGTTCCCCGGGGACGGCGACTTCGCGCTGGTCACGTACGACGACCCGGCCACCGAGGCGCCGAGCACGGTCGACACGGGCGACGGCCAGAGCGTGGAGATCGCGCAGGCGGCCGAGGCCGCGGTCGGGCTCGAGGTGTCCCGGATGGGCAGCACCACCGGCCTCCAGAGCGGCACGGTCACCGGCCTCAACGCCACGGTGAACTACCCGGAAGGCACGGTCAGCGGCCTCATCCAGACCGACGTCTGCGCCGAGCCGGGAGACAGCGGGGGCTCGCTGTTCACCGCCGACGGCAGCGCGATCGGCCTCACCTCGGGCGGCAGCGGTGACTGCACGGCGGGCGGCGAGACGTTCTTCCAGCCCGTGACCACCGCGCTGGAGGCGGTCGGCGCCGAGATCGGGGCGGGCGGCGGCAACTGAGGCCCGTGCCCTGACACATGCGTAGATCCTTGGCCGACCGGCGGCGGCCGGTCGGCCAAGGGCGGGAGCCGAGGCCTCACGGAGCCGGGTGGCCTCATCCGGCGGTGGCCGTCGTCTCGCCCACCCAGCTTCCGTGGAAGCCGAGTGGCACCCGGCCCGGCAGGTGGACGCGGGCCAGCGGGCGGCCGGTGAAGTCCTGGGCCGCGAGGATCACCAGGTCGGTCGCGCCGCGGTCGGGGTCGTGCACGTAGGAGAGGATGTAGCCGTCGTCCTCGTCCCGCGCTCCCCGGCGCGGCACGAACACCGGCTCGCTCGCCGCCGCGCCCTTGGGGAAGCGCACGACCTGCCTGCTGTCGCGCAACATGTCATGTTTGACGAGGCAGTTGGTGAACTTCTCGTCCGGCGGCACCCCGTCGACCGTCTCGTACGCGCGCCACATCTCGGCCGCGCTCGCCGCGTACCCGAAGCGGTGCCGCCGGGAGATCAGGGATTCGTTGACGCGAGGGAACTCCTGCGGAAGGTCGTCGATGCGGGTGCCGCGGACCCGTCCTGCACGCAGGTCGATCGTCCAGCGGTCGAGCGTCGGCGCCCCCGTCGTGAAGGGTCCACCACTGCCCCTCCCCGCCGCGTAGAACGGGGCGGGCATGCCGGTGTACTCCACCACCACCGTGTCGCCCTGGTCGTACGCGTTCAGGGTGTGCGAGAAGTAGACCGGGTCGATCTCGAACCAGCGGGTGGTGCCACCGGCCCGCGGCATCAGCCCGACCCGCATGGGGTGATGGTCGTTCCAGATGTACGGCACCGCCGCCCCCGCCCCGGCGGCCGCCGCGTCGAACGTGATCGGGACGTCCACGAGCACCACGTACTTCTGGGTGAGGGCGAAGTCGTGCATCATCGGCGCGTCCGTCACCGGGATCCTGGTGGTCCGCGCCACCCGCCCGGTCCGGTCGATCATGATGTGCCGTACGTGGTCCCAGGTCGGGTAGTACGCCACCGCGTGCAACTCGTCCGCCACCGCGTCGTACTTGGTGTGCGCGGTGAACGCGCCCCGCAGCGTGGAGCGGAAGTCGTACGGCCGCACCGTGCCGAGCTCGCCGTCCAGCTCGTACGGCAGCGGCCCGCTCTCCTGGAGCGCCAGGATCCGCCCCTTGTACGGGATCACGTGCGTGTTGCACGCGAAGTCGTCCGGCGGCACATCGCCCGGATACCTCTCGCCCAGCTTCTTCGCCACCTGCGAGGAGCGCACCCAGCGGTTGCGGTACCACTCGGCGCGTCCGCCGCGCAGCCGCACCCCGTGCACCATGCCGTCGCCCAGCATCCAGTGGTGCGCCCGCGGGTCCTCCAGGCCCAGCGCGTTCGGGCCGGTGCGCAGGAAGCGGCCGTCGAGGTCGCGCGGCACGCGGCCGGTCACCTTCAGGTCGAACGCGGTCAACTCCTCGGTGACCGGCGCGAAAGCACCCTCCAGGAACGGCAGCGACTTCTTGCCCCCGGCCGCTGCCCCTCGCGTCGCGGCCTGCGCCGCCGGCGCGTTGTGGCCGAGTGCGTAGCCACCGACCACGCCGCCCGCCGCCGCGAGGGCCGCCCCCTGGAGGATCGTCCGCCGTGTATGACTGGCCATCATGTTTCCCCGTTCCCGCCGGTGTCCGGCGGGAAGCCGCCGGACCGTTCGCTGGTTACGGGAGCAAGCCTGCGCCGAAAGGGGCCGCCGGGCAGGAGGCCTGGGGCCCGGACCAGGGGTGTTGCTGATGCCACCCCCACCCGGACGCGGCTCAGGCCATGCTCGTCGCGCCGTCCAAGGACTCACGGATGATGTCCGCGTGGCCGGAGTGCTGGGCGGTCTCGGTGATGATGTGCATCAGCACCCGGCGAGCCGACCACTGGGCATTCGACTCGAACCACGGGGCCTTCGGAAGCGGCCACGTGACGTCGAAGTCGGGGAGCGTGGCCACCAGTTCGTCGGTCCGCCGAGCCACGTCGGCGTAGTCGGCCAGCACGCCCGCCAGCGTCTCACCGGGCAGCATCCGGAACTCGTCGGTGCGCCGGGCCCAGTCGGCCTCGGTCATGGATGTGAAGTCCCCCATGGCCGAAGGTCCGTTCAGGATGAAGCCGACCCAGGCCTGCTCGACGGCGGTGACGTGCTTGATCAGACCGCCGAGACACAGCGCACCGGCGGTGGTTCGCAGGCCGGCCTGCTCGTCGGTGAGGTCACGGGTGGTGAAGCGCAGGAAGTGCCGGTGCTTTTCCAGGGAGTCCAGCCATTCGGCCCGCTCGCCGGTGATGGCGGGGACGCCCGCCGACTCGCGCGCGGCCAACTCGTTCACGTTCGCAGTCATGATCGCAGCCTTCCGATGTTCCCTGTCCTGCCGGTCGAGGAACACGCTACGAGCCATATAGGCCAGCTGCTGTCCTAGATGAGGCGCGGGGCGCGGGAGGTTCGTGGCGGCCGGTGGGATTCGGTGCCGCGCACCCGTTGCCCGGGAGAGCCCGCGGGTTCTACGCTCGCCCGGTCCACATGACGAACAGTGTTCACATCCGTGATCCTCCATGATCCGTGACTGGAGTGTGTGATGCGCGCAAGATCCCGGGTACGGTTCGGCGCCTTGCTCACCGCGGCGGCAGCCCTCGCCTCCGTCCTGATGCCGGCCGCGAACGCCACCGCCCGCGAGGGCGCCCCGCGAACCGCCGTGCTCGACGGCGAGCGGCTTCAGCAGACCAAGCTCCGACTCGACCATGGCGACCCCCAACTGAAGCGGGCCGTGAGGGACTTGACCGTCCGCGCCGACGCCTGGATCGGCCGGGGCCCCTGGACGGTCGTCGACAAGCCGAAGCCCGCGCCCGGCGGTGACGTACACGACTATCTGAGCCAGGCGCCCTACTGGTGGCCCACGCAGGCGCCGACCGCCGACAATCCGTGGGGCTGCCCGTACGAACAGCGGGACGGGCAGCGCAATCCGGAGGTCGACACCGGGACCGACCGCCAGGACGCGGAGAAGGTCTTCGACTCGACGTACGACCTCACGCTCGCCTGGTACTACACGGGCAAGAAGCGGTACGCCGAGAAGGCCGCATCCGTCCTGCGCACCTGGTTCCTCGACCCGGCGACCCGGATGAACCCGAACCTGGACCACGCGCAGTTCATCCCCTGCAAGTACGACGGCCGGGCCATCGGCATCATCGACTTCTCGCAGTCCTACACGAGTGTCGTCGACGCGATCGCGATCCTCGGCACGGGCGCACCCGGGTGGTCGAAGAGCGACCGCGCCGCGATGGGGAAGTGGAACAAGGACTTCCTGGGCTGGCTCGTCGACAGCGACTTCGGCAAGCAGGAGAGCGCCGCGCAGAACAACCACGGCACGTTCTACGACATGCAGGTCGCCGCCCTCGCCTACGCCACCGGCGACACGGCGCTGGCCCGCCGCACCGTCCTCGACGCCCGGGCCCGGCGCATCGACCCCCAGATCGCGGGCGACGGCAGCCAGCCGCAGGAGCTCGCCCGGACGCGGAGCTGGCACTACTCGACCTTCGACCTGGTCGCCTACACCCGGCTCGCCGCGATCGGCCGGAACGTGGGCGTGGACCTCTGGTCGCACCAAGGTCCCGCCGGGCAGAGCCTGTTCAAGGCCGTCGACTACCTGCTGCCCGCCGCCACGGGCGCGGCGAAGTGGCCGCACCCCGAGCTGGAGTTCCACCGTTTCGCGGCGAGCGACGTCGTGCACGCGGCGGCCGACGCCGGGGACACTGCCGCCCGCAAGGCGCTCCCGAAGCTGGAGACGCCACCGGGCGGGGACCTGTGGGCGCTGCGGCCCGCGGCCGAGCAACTGGACTCGATCGCGGGCTGAGCGGCGGCAGCCGCGTGCGGGCCGGGTGCCGCAGATCACCTGCACCAAGTCGCTGCCACTGGCCACCGCCGGCCGACACCACCAATCGGCGTCAGAGGTCGAGGTGTACGGGCCGATCGGGCAGGATGGCCTCATGACAAAGCTGTCCGTACGGTCGGCCCGTCGTACCTCCTCCGGTTCGGTGCTGTCGTTGTGGTCGCAGGATTCGGTGTTGTCGATCGGCTCAGTGGGTTCGGTGCTGTCCGTGGTGTCCGTGGGTTCGGCCCTGTCGGTCGGGTCGATCGGAAGCGCCCTGTCGGTCGCCTCGATCGGCTCCTCCCTGTCACTGATCTCGACCGGGTCGTGGCTGAGTACGGGATCGTTGTTCTCCGCGCAGTCGCGGTGGTCGGTGCTGTCCTGGCGCTCCTCCCGCGGATTCCTGGCCGCGGGAGTCGCAGGGGCGGCCACCGGAGGCGTCCTGCTGCTGGCCCAGGCGCTGCACAAGTCCGAGTAACCCGAGCAAACGGCGTCGTCGTCACGGCAACGAGCGCGTGAGCCACACCACTTCACCGTTGGCCTCGGTGGAAACGCGATCCCGCTCGAACCCGAGCTTCTCCAGGACGCGGAGAGACGCCGTGTTCCACGTGGCGACGGTCGACCAGATGCGTTTGCGCCCGGTCGCGCCGGCGGCATCGAGCACGGCGCGGGCCGCCTCGGTGGCGTAGCCACGCCCATGCGCGTGCTGGAACAGCTCGTACGCGATCTCGGGCTCCTCCACGCTGGAGCGGCCGATGATCAATCCGCAGTAGCCGATGAAGTCGCCTTCGTCGCGGCGCTGGATGGGCAGCAGCGCGAACCCCGTTGTCGCCGTCGCGGCGAGCAGCTTCGCGATGTCCGTCCGGGTCTCTTCAACCGTGGGGGTCCCGTTGCCGCGTTCGGAGAGGAGAGCGCTGAACTCGGCGGCGTCCGACTCGGCCCACGGCCGCAGTATCAGCCGCTCGGTCTCCAGGTGGAACGACATGGTCTCGTAGCTAGACATGTCCCTACTCTGCCCGACGGCCCATGATGCCCGTGGGTTCAGCGCAACTGAAGCTTGTTCAGCGGGAACTCGGGGGTCGGTCCGTGTGCGTCGGCTGGGGGTATCCGTGGGTTCGGCAGGAACGTGGGGGTGGGCTGCGTGGTGGCGCAGACTATCCCTGGGCGGTGGGGCGAACCACGATGTCGCCTACATCGACACCGTCCGGCTGCTCGATGGCGAAGGCGATGGCGCGGGCCACCGCGTCGGGCGAAAGAGCGGTCTCCATCATCTTGTCGATCTGGGTTTTCACCGCCGGATCCATGCGCTCTGCGAAGTCCGTGCGGACGGCGCCGGGAGAGACGACGGTGACGCGCAGGCTGTCGCCGGCCTCTTGCCGCAAGCCCTCGGAGATGGTGCGCACGGCGTTCTTCGTGCCGGCGTACACCGACTGGAGCGGCACGATGCGCAGTCCGGCGGTGGACACGGTGTTGACGAAGTGCCCGAAGCCCTGCTCCCGGAAGACGGGAAGGGCCGCGGCGATCCCGTACAGGACCCCTTTGAGGTTGACGTCGATCATCTCCTCCCAGTCTTCGACGCGCAGGTCATCCAGACGGGAGATCAGACCGACCCCGGCGTTGCTGACGAGGACGTCGAGTTTGCCGTATCGATCGCTTGCCAGCCTGACGAGGCCGGAAAGGTCCTCGCGGCGCGTGACGTCCGTGCGGGCCCAGGCGGCTTCACCGCCGGCCTCCTCGATGCGGGCGGCCAGAGCCTCAAGACGCTCCGGACGGCGTGCCCCGAGGATAATCTTCGCGCCGCGCTCGGCGAGCAGGAGCGCGGTCGCCTCGCCGATGCCGCTGCCGGCGCCCGTGATCGCCACGACCTTGCCTTCGATTCCCGACATGATGGACAGCCCTTCCAGCGGAGGAGTGGGGGGCGGCCATGCCTTACAGTGAAAGTGGAGGCGCCGCCACTTGGTCCACGTTAAGTGGCGGCGCCTCCACTTAGCAAATGGAGACAAGGGAGAGCCACTGATGGCCCGGGATGCAGGACGCCCGCTGAGGGCTGACGCACAGCGGAACCGGGAGAAGATCCTGGCCGCCGCGGTGCACGTGTTCACCGAGGAGGGGCTGGATGCGCACTTCGAGCGCATCGCCAGAGAAGCGGGCGTGGGAACCGGCACCCTCTACCGCAACTTCCCGACCCGGGAAGCTCTGATCGAGGCGGCGTACCGCAACGAAGTGGCCCGGCTGTGCGACGCCGTCCCCGGCCTCCTCGCGGCGATGTCACCGCCTGAGGCGCTGCGAGCCTGGACCCGCCGCTTCATCGACTACGCCACCGCCAAACTCGGCATGGCCGACGCCCTGCGAGCCGTCGTCAACTTGGGAACCAATCCCTACGCCGACAGTCACGAGATGATTCAGACCGCCCTCTCCTCCCTCATGGACGCCAATAGCGCTGCCGGAACGATCCGGTCCGACATCAGTCCGGCCGACATGTTCGCCGCCCTCGCCGGCATCGCCCTCACCTCGGCCAAGCCCGAGCAGCGAGAGCAGGCCGAACGCCTCCTCGACCTCATCCTGGACGGACTGAAACCCGCGCCGCCGCGGCCCCCCGAAAACTGACGGCGGAAGTCCGGACATCATCGAAGCTGCTGTTCAGCGGCCTGTTCCAGTAGTGCTCGCGCGGAGTCCGAGTAGTGCATCGCTGTCTTCTCATCGAGCCCGAACACCTCGGCGAGGCGGAGCGGATCGGGTAGCGATCGACCTGTTCGGGCGCGAGCGGCTGGAGCACGCTCGGCTTCCGCGCCGATGCCGGGGGCGATACCTTCCAGTCGCTCAACGAGCCATCGCTCCGGGTCGAGCCGTCCGAAGTCACGCGGAACCTGCTCGAACCCCACAGGGTCAGAGACTCGGCGAGGCTCAGAAGAACTCACGGGATGTCGCACACCCGCCCTGCGGCTGGAGGGCGCCCGCCGCGATGCTCTGGGGGGTTACCCCTACCCGGAGCCGGGCGGCTAGCAGGATCGTCCCGAGGGGACGCCTCCGGAAATGCTGGGACCGGCATATGCCGCTGGTTCTTCGATGATTCCGTAGGAGTTGGCTCGTGCGTGAGCAGGTATGGCAGAGGTCCCGTTCCCCCAAGCAGCAGGGTGCTCTGCGCAGAGCCGTCCCGGCCGCGGCCGCGTTGGCCGTCGGTGTCATGACACTGGGCGCCCTGGCGCCGCCCGCGGCGTCCGCCGCCCCCAGGCCGGACACCGTCCAGCAGGGCCTCAACTCGCTGGTCCGCTCCGACGGCCTGCCCGCCGCCCTGGCCAGTGCCCAGGACGGCGAGGGCCGCACCCGCACCTACACCGCGGGGGTCGGCGATCTCGCCACCGGCTCGAAGGTGCCCAGGGACGGCCAGGTGCGGATCGGCAGCAACACCAAGGCGTTCACCGCGGTGGTCGTGCTGCAACTCGTCGGCGAGGGAAAGATCGGCCTCGACACCTCGGTCGACACCTATCTGCCGGGCGTCGTACGCGGGGAGGGCATCGACGGACGACGCATCACCGTCCGCCACCTCCTGCAGCAGACCAGCGGACTGCCCAACTACAGCAACTACCTCGGAGACCCCCGCTACTTCGAGCCCCGCGAGCTCCTGGACATCGCACTCCAGCACAAGGCGGAGTTCGAGCCCGGGAAGAAGTGGGCGTACAGCAACACGAACTACGTCCTGGCAGGCCTGATCGTCGAGAAGGTCACCCGCCACCCCCTGGCCCAGGAGATGGAGCGGCGTGTCATCAAACGCGTCGGGCTGCGCCACACCTACTTCCCCGCTCGCCGCGACACGACGATCCGAGGCCCCCACCCCCACGGCTACTACCGGGATGCGCCCGACGCGCCGCTGCAGGACATCACGGAGATCGACCCCTCCTGGGGATGGGCCGCGGGAGCGCTGGTCTCCACCAACTCCGACCTCAACCGGTTCTACTCCGAGCTCCTGGCCGGCAACCTGCTCCCGAAGGACCAGCTCGCCCAGATGCGCGCCGACACCCGCCCCGCCGAAGACACCTTCGGCCCCGGCGCCCGCTACGGCCTCGGTCTCGTCAGCAAGCCGCTTCCGTGCGGAGAGGGCCTCTACTGGGGCCATGGCGGCAGCTTCCCGGGCTACGAGACCCGGGGCGGAGCCACTGACGACGGCCGCGCCGCCAACGTCGCGGTGACCATGCAACTGGACGACGAGGCAGGCAGGGCGCGCGTCGACAAGATCGTGGACGCCGCGCTGTGCCGCTGAGGCGGATCGCCTGACCGTGGCTGCCTGATGTGACGTCAGAAGTACGTCACATCAGGCAGAGGGCGGCCCCCCCCCGGCCGCCCGACCCTCGCTCGCCGAGCTTCGCCCCGGCGGAGCCGGGCGGGGCCGCCCCGTCCGTAACGGATGGCTGCCCGTGTCACACCTCTTGAGTTGCCCGCAGTGGTCGACCTAGGCTTACCGGGCCGTAAATGAAACGTTTCATTTACGTTTTGGGCACTCGGATTCATCATCCAAGGGACATGTGATGAGCGAAGAGCGTGAGACGAGGCGCGGCAGTGCGTGGGACCGGCGGGCCTTCTTGAGGACTTCCGCGGTCGGTGCCGGAGTGGGCGTCCTCGGGTTGGGTCAAGGTGTGGACAGCGCCGTCGCGGACGACCGGGGCGACGAGCGGGAGGGCGGAGGGGCGTTGAGGGTCGAGCGCACCACCGTCGAGTACGCGACGTCGCTCCTCGGTACGGATGTCAGTGAGCCGAGGCTGAGTTGGGAGCTGTCGGCGCCGGGCCGTGGCGCCCGGCAAAGCGCCTATCAGGTCAGGGTCTCGCTCGCTCCGGGCGATGCGGGGGCGAAGACGGTGTGGGACTCCGGTCGGGTCGCCTCCTCGCGGACCCTCGGAGTCCCGTACGCGGGGCCCGCGTTGACATCCCGCACGCGCTACCACTGGCAAGTGCGGGTCTGGGACGCCGACGGCAAGGCGTCCGCCTGGAGCACCTCGCGCTGGTGGGAGACCGCTCTGGCGAAGGACGCCTGGAAGGGGCACTGGATCGGCGCGGACGCCGCCCCGAAACCGCCCGGCTTCGCGGGTTCTTCCTGGATCTGGTCGCCGGGTTCCACCGTGGAGGACGCTCCGGCGGGAGCACGGTGGTTCAGGGGCGTGCTCGAACTGCCCGAGGGTGTCGAGGTGTCCGCCGCCCAGGTGGTGGCCACCGCCGACGACGACTTCACCCTGCACCTGGACGGCGAGGAAGTCCTGCACGCCCCGGAACAGACCGACGGCTGGCGCACCGCCCGCCTTGCCGATGTGACCGAGCGCGTGCGAGGAGCGGGGCGCCGCGTCGTGGTGGCCGCCCGCGCGACCAACCGCGGCAGTGCCTCGGTCAACCCCGGCGGGCTGCTCGTCCGGCTGCTGGTGGAATCCGGCGGCGGCGCCCACGAGTTGGTCACCGGGGCGGAGTGGAAGTGCGCGGAGTCGGAGCAGGAGGGCTGGCAGCGGGCCGACTTCGACGACAGCGGGTGGCCCGAGGCGAAGGTGCTCGCGCCGTTCGGCGAAGGCCCCTGGGGCAGTGACGCGCAGGTTCCCGCGGCCGAGCAGCCCGCGCCGCTGCTGCGCCGCGAGTTCACCGTACGCAAGGCCGTGAAGCGTGCCCGCCTCTACATCAGTGGTCTGGCCTACTACGAGGCCCACATCAACGGCCGCCGGATCGGCCGCCAGGTGCTCGACCCGGGCTTCACGGACTACGAGGAGACCGTCTTCTACGCCGTGCACGACGTGACGGACCAGATCCGACGCGGCGCCAATGCCATCGGTGTCACCCTCGGCCGTGGCTTCTACGGCATGACGACGCCCAACGTGTGGAACTGGCACAAGCCGCCGTGGCACGGGGAGCCCCAGCTCATCGGTCAGCTAGAGATCGAGCACGCGGACGGCTCCCGGACCACCGTCGCCACGGACGGGTCATGGCGGATCACCGAGGGCCCGACCCGGTCCAACTCCCTCTACGCGGGGGAGACCTACGACGCCCGCGAACATCGCAAGGGCTGGACCGAGCCGGGCTTCGACGACGGCGACTGGCGGCGGCCCGTACGCCGGGAAGCGCCGAAGGGAGCGCTGCGCGCGCAGCCGCACGACGCGATCGAGGTCATCGACACCGTGCGGCCGGTGGCGGTGAAGGCGCACGGCGAGGACTGGATCGTCGACATGGGGCGCACCTTGGCGGGGTGGACGCGACTGCGCGTGCGGGCCGGCGCGGGCACCCTCGTGCGGCTCGCGCACGGCGAGAAGCTCAAGGACGACGGCAGCGTGCACGCGGAGACGGGGCATGTGCCCGGCCGGTTCCAGACCGACGAGTACATCTGCGCGGGAGGTGGAGCCGATGAGGTGTGGGAGCCCCGCTTCTCGTACAAGGGCTTCCGCTATGTGCAGCTCAGCGGGCTGCCCGGCAAGCCCGATCTGGACGACGTCATCGGCCGTCTGGTCCACACGCCCGTCGACGACACCGGCACCTTCGCCTGCTCCGAGCCCTTCTACGAGCGGCTCGAAAAGGCCATGCGGCGCACGATCCAGAACAACCTGCACGGCATCCCCACGGACACCCCGATGTATGAGAAGAACGGCTGGACCGGCGACGCGCAGGTCGGCGCGCCCGTCATGATGTACGCCCTGGGCATGCACCGCTTCCTGGGCAAGTGGCTGGGCGACCTGGAGGACAGCCAGAACAAGGACGGCCAGCTGCCGGTGATCGTGCCGAGCGGAGGCTGGGGGTACGGGGACCTGGGCCCGTCCCCGGAGTGGACCACGGTCTATCCGTTCCTGGTGCGCGAGATGTACCGGGTCTACGGCGACGAGCGCGTCATACATCAGCATCTGCCCGCCCTGACACGGTACTTGGACTGGGAGACCGACCGACTGAAGGACGGCCTGGCGGTGACGGCGCTCGGCGACTATCTGTCACCCGGCTACGGAGGCAACCCGCCCGAGGACACCCGGCTCACCGCGACCGCCTATCTGCACCGGGCGCTCACCGACACCGCCGAGATGGCGCGCATCGCTGGTGACAACGATGTCGCGACGCGTTTCCTGAGCACCGCCGAGCAGCTGAAGAAGAGCCTCAACGCGACGTTCCTCGCCCCGGAGGGCCACTACCGCACGGCCAAGGACCCCGAATACCGGCAGACCAACAACTGCGTTCCGCTGGCCTTCGGCCTGGTTCCGCCCGGCGCGAAGGCGAGCGTCACGGACTCGCTCCTCGCCGACATCAAGAAGCGGGGCAACCACCTCAACACCGGCTGCCTGGGCACCAGTGTGCTGCTGCGCTGCCTGAGCGCACACGGCCACCCCGACGTGGCACACGCCATTGCCACCCAGCGGACCTACCCGAGCTGGGGCCACTGGTTCGACAGCGGCGCGGACACCATGTGGGAGATGTGGCCGCTCGACTCACGCTCGCGCGACCACTACTTCCAGGGGACCGTGGTGCAGTGGCTGTACGAGAACGTGGCGGGGCTGCGTCCCGGCGACGAGGGGTATCGGACCTTCACCGTCCGGCCCGACGCGCGTACGGGTGTCACCTGGGCGCGGACCGAGTTCCACACCGTGCGCGGCCCGGCCGAGGTGTCCTGGTCACGCGTCGACGAGACCGTGCGTCTCACGGTGCGCGTGCCGGTGGGCGCGACGGCGGAGGTCCATGTCCCCACCGCGTCACGCAAGGACGTGCGGGCGCCGCAGGGCGCTGAGTTCGTGCGCACCGAACCGGGCTACGCGGTGTACCGGGCCCCGCACGGCACTTGGGGGTTCAGCGGGCGCCCCTGAGGTCCCGCGGGCCTCTGACTCCTGACGCCCTCCCGCCTTGGCGCTCGATGTGCCGGGGCGGGAGGCGCGGGTCGCCGCGGGCCGACGAGAGCGGCCTTCAGCGACGAGAGGGACCGTCAGCTGAGCCAGCTGTACAGGGCCGCGACGACGACGAACAGCACGACGACGCCCGTCAGGATCAGCGTTCCGGTGCCCGTCTGCAGGGAGCGCTCCTGATCGGCGCGCTTCTCCTCGATGAAGGCCTTCGCGTCGGCCTCCGTGCGCGTGCGCACCCACTGGCCGTTCTGTCCCGCATTGGGAAACATCATGAACCTCCTGTGGTAACAGCGGTCCGTCTGCCCGCTTCTGACACATGCAAACCCCACGGGACCCGGCTCGCACGAACCCCACGGGCCGCAGGGGTGGCGGAGGGCAGCACGCCCCGACGCGTGCGGGACCGGCGCGACGAACGCGCCCACTTTCGGCGTACGCCTCCCACGGAGTGTCGGCCGATCCGTCCCGATCCTCGCACTGCGCCCCTGAGAAGAGCGGGGTAATTTGTGCACGTTTCTACCGATTATCGCTCTTCGGCCTGCGCCTTGTAGGCCGGCGGAGAAACCCTGCGGCACGTAGGGGGAAGGCAGGCGATGGCCAAGACCTTGAGCGTCCCAGTCGTCGGAGTCGTCGCGACGGAGTACCGCGGCGGGATGCCGACCGTGCGTGCCCCACGGCACGCCGGAGGCCATGGCTGGTCGGCCGTCGTGGCGGTGGCCTTCACCGTGGCCCAACTGGTTCTCGTACGCCCCGGAATGGGCCTCGGCTGGGATGAGGCCGTGTACGTCAGCCAGGTCAGCGGCCACGCCCCGGCGGCGTTCTTCAGCGCGCCGCGCTCCCGCGGGATCTCCCTGCTGGCCGCGCCGATCGCCTCGTGGTCGTCGTCCACCGAACTCCTGCGGGTCTATCTGGCCCTGCTGTCCGGCCTCGGGCTCTTCCTGGCGCTGCGCGCCTGGCGGGGGCTGTTCCCCGTGCGGGTGATCGCCTTCGCCGGAGCCCTGTTCGCGACGCTCTGGGTGACCGTGTTCTACGGCCCGGAGGTCATGCCCAACTACTGGGTCGCGATCGGCGCCCTCGCGGGTGTCGGGTGCTTCCTGCGGGTCGGGGCGGACCGCCGCGACCGGGCCGCGCTGTGGGGCGTGGGCGCGAGCGCGGCGCTGATGGCGTGGATGCGGCCCACCGACGCCGTCTGGGTGGTCCTCCCGCTGTTCCTCGCGCTGGTGTGCGTCCGCCGGTGGCGCCGACCGCGGCTGGTGGCGGCGCTCGCCGCGGGGCTGGGGTCCGGTGCCCTCGCGTGGGTCGCCGAGGCGTACGTCAGCTTCGGCGGGCTGGGGGCGCGCCTTGCCGACGCCTCCCGGATCCAGGGCGGCCTCGGCTGGAACATCGCCGTCCTCGATCAGCTGCGCGGTCTGCGCGGCCAGACCCTGTGCCGCCCGTGCACCGGCGCGGTCCCGCCGCCGGAGCTGATCGCGTGGTGGTTCGCCCTGCCGCTGCTCGCCGCGCTGGGGCTCGTCGTCGCGGTCAGGGCTCGGCGCACCGCGTGCACGCTGCTGCCGCTGGCCTGCGCCACGACAGCGGGCATCCCGTACCTGTTCATGATCGGATACGCCGCGCCGCGCTTCCTGCTGCCGTTCTACGCCCTGCTCGCCATCCCGGTCGCCGATGCCCTCGTCCACCTGGTCACCGCCCCGCGCCGGGCGTGGCGTCCCGTGGCCGCGACGCTGGTGGCGCTGGCGCTCGCCGGGCACGTGGCCGTGCAGTACGCGGTGCTCGACGACGCCGTGGGCCGCTCCACCGCGGGCCGCGAGAACTGGGCCGCCACCGCGTCCGAGCTGAACCGCCTCGGTGTCCGGCCGCCGTGCGTGGTGACCGGCATCGAGGCCCAGCCGGTCGCCTTCTACGCCGGGTGTTCCTCCGCCCAGACGCAGGGGCACAACGCCAACAGCACCCGGGCGGATCTCCTGCGGACCGCACGGCGGACGCCGACGGCCTCCCTCGCCACGGCGCAGGACGGGCCGCCCGAGTACGCGCGCGACTGGCCGGCCCACCGGTTCGGCGACCTGCGCATCCATGTGGCCCCCGCGCCCAGGACGGCGAACCAGAGGTGACCCTCCCGCCGGGCATCCGGCCCCCTTGGCGAACAGGTGCACCCTTTAGGGACATATGAACGGTTTGCGTATCGCGATGTCGGGTACCCCGGGTAGGGGCCGGAACGTGAGGCTCCGGCTTGTGCCCGCCTTTGCCCACCCGTGCCCCACCTTCGCCACCCTGTGCACACACTCGTCGTTCTGGAGAGTTCATGTCAGATCAGCGCAAGAGTTCGTTCGCGACCGTGAGCCCCGCCACGGGGGAGACCCTCGTGGAGTTCCCGGCCATCGAAGGCGACGAAGTCGATGCCAGGGTCGAGACCGCCGATGAGGCGTTCGACGCCTGGCGGAAGCGGCCGATCGAGGAGCGCGCCGCCGTCGTCGCCCGCGCGGCGGGTCTGATGAAGGAACGCAAGGAAGAGCTGGCCCAGATCATCACGCTGGAGATGGGCAAACTCATCTCCGAAGCGCGCGGGGAGGTGGACCTCGCCGCGTCGATCCTGGAGTACTACGCGCGGCACGGGCCGGACTTCGCCGCCGCCGAGCCGCTCGACGTCGAGGAGGGCGAGGCGTACCTCGTCAATGAGCCCCTCGGTGTCCTGCTCGGCGTCATGCCGTGGAACTTCCCGCTCTACCAGGTGGTCCGGTTCGCGGGGCCCAACCTGGTCCTCGGCAACACCGTGCTGGTCAAGCACGCCGGCATCTGCCCGCAGTCCGCACTCGCCCTGGAGTCGCTCTTCCGTGACGCGCAGGCGCCCGAGGGCGTCTACACGAACCTGTTCGTGAGCCACGAGGAGATCTCGCGCATCATCGACAGCCCGGTGGTCCGCGGAGCCTCCCTGACCGGCAGCGAGAAGGCGGGGGCCCAGGTCGCCGAACGGGCCGGGCGGAACATGAAGCCCAGTCTCCTCGAGCTCGGCGGCAGCGACGTCTTCATCGTCCTCGACGGCGAGCACCTAGAGCGTACGGTCGGGGCCGCGGTGGCGGGCCGGATGGCGAACACCGGCCAGAGCTGTGTGGCCTCGAAGCGGTTCATCGTCCTTGAGGACGTGTACGACGACTTCGTCGAAGGGATGCGCCGCAAGTTCGAGGAGCTGAAGCCGGGCGACCCGGCGGACGAGTCGACCACGCTCGGCCCGCTCTCCTCCGAACAGGCGGCGTCGGACCTGGCCGACCAGATCCGCGAGACGGTGGACCAGGGCGCGGAACTGGTCACCGGCGGCCACCGGATCGACCGCCCGGGAGCCTTCGTCGAACCGACGATCATCACCGGCGTCAAGCCGGGCATGCGCGCCTACGCCGAGGAGCTCTTCGGCCCGGCCGCGGTCGTCTACCGCGTCGCCGACGAGGACGAGGCCATCGCCCTCGCCAACGACAGCCAGTACGGCCTCGGCGGCTCCGTGTTCTGCGCGGACGTGGAGCGGGGCCGCCGGGTGGCGGAGCGCGTGGAGACCGGCATGGTCTGGGTGAACCACCCGACATCGACCCAGCCCGACCTGCCGTTCGGCGGCATCAAGCGCTCCGGCTACGGGCGTGAGCTCTCCAAGCTCGGCATGCGGGAATTCGTGAACCGCAAGCTCGTCCGCGTCCTGCCGCCCGACGCGGAGCTGCACGGAATCGCCGGCTGAACGATCCGACCGTGTCCCGCAGGACCGCACGACCGCGGCGGGACAAAAGCTGCCCATACATGTGTTTTGCGGGCGACTGAACGGAGAGGCGTCCTGACGGACAGACCTCCGCCCGCGAAACCAGCCACACCAGCAAGGCAAGGAGCCACCGTGACCGCAGTACCCGACATCACCCTCAACAACGCAGTGCAGATCCCCCAACTCGGCTTCGGCACCTTCCAGATCGAGCCGGAGGAGACCCGGGAGACGACGCTGGCGGCGCTGGAGGCCGGCTACCGGCACATCGACACGGCGCAGATGTACGGCAACGAGAAGGAGGTCGGCCAGGCGGTCCGCGACTCCGGCATCGACCGCGCCGACATCTTCGTGACCAGCAAGCTCAACAACGGCGCCCATGCGCACGACGACGCACTCAAGGCGTTCGACGGCACCATGGAGGCGCTGGGCCTCGACTACCTGGACCTCTTCCTCATCCACTGGCCGCTGCCCGGCAAGGGCGACTTCGTGGAGACCTGGAAGGCCCTGGAGGAGGTCTACCGCTCCGGCCGCGCCAAGGCCATCGGCGTCTCCAACTTCCAGCCCCACCACCTGCGTCGGCTGATGCAGGGCAGCGACGTCGTGCCCGCGGTCAACCAGATCGAGGTGCACCCCTACCTCACGCAGGACGACGTCCGGGCGTTCGGCGCCGAGCACGACATCGCCACCGAGGCCTGGTCGCCCATCGCGCAGGGCAAGGTGCTCGACGACCCCACCATCAACCGCATCGCCCAGCGCGTGGGCAAGTCGCCCGCCCAGGTGACCCTGCGCTGGCACATCCAGCGCGGAGACATCGTCTTCCCCAAGTCGGTGACCCAGAAGCGCATCGAGGAGAACTTCGACCTCTTCGACTTCGAGCTCAGCGAGGGCGACATCGGTGAGATCTCCGCACTGAACCGCGACGAGCGGACCGGCCCCGATCCGGAACGCTTCAACGGCTGAGGATCGTCTCGAAGAGGCGCCCGAGGGAGGTGAATCCCCCTCGGGCGCCTCTCTTGATGCCACCTTCGGGCTCTCGGGCTCCGGGACGCGCGGCGCTCAGAGCGTCTTCGGAAAGGCCTGCTCGGTCCAGATGGTCTTGCCGGAGCGGGTGTAGCGCGTGCCCCACCTCTGGACGAGCTGCGCGACGATGAACAGGCCGCGCCCGCCCTCGTCGTCCTCGCCGCTGTGGCGCAGGTGCGGTGAGGTGTGGCCGCCGTCCGCGACCTCGCACAGGAGGGTGCGGTCACGGATGAGGCGTACCTGAATCGTGCCTTCGGCGTATCTGACCGCGTTGGTGACCAGCTCACTGATGACGAGCTCGGTCGCGAACGACAGCTCCTCCAGGCCCCATTGGTGCAGCTGACGGGTTGCCAGTTCGCGCGCGCGGCTCGGGGTGACCGGTTCCGAGGGCAGCTCCCATTGGGCGACCTGCGAGGTGTCGAGTTCGCGGGTGCGGACGAGCAGCAGGGCGGTGTCGTCGGCCGTCGAGCCGCCCGGCAGGAGCTCCGCCACGGCCCGGTCGCACAGTTCCTCGAGCGACGCGTGCCGGTCGCTCAGTACCCGTCCCAGGGTGTCGAGTCCGTGATCGATGTCGCGGTCGCGGGCCTCGACCAGGCCGTCGGTGAAGAGGGCGAGCAGGCTGCCCACCGGCAGCTCGATCTCCAGCGACTCGAAGGGCAGGCCGCCGAGGCCCAGCGGCGGCCCCGCCGGCAGGTCAGGGAAGGACAGCCCCTGGACCGGGTCGACGACCGCGGGCGGCAGATGCCCGGCCCGTGCCATGATGCAGCGCCGCGAGACCGGGTCGTAGACCGCGTAGAGACAGGTCGCCCCGGTGGTCACATCCGCGTAGTTGCCGTCAGGTGATCCCAGCTCGCTGCGCTGCTCCTCCGCCGACTGCGCCACCAGGTCGTCGAGCCGGGTCAGCAGCTCGACGGGATCCATGTCCATCTGGGCGAACGCGCGGACGGTCGTACGCAGCCGTCCCATGGTGGCGGCCGCCTGCAGACCGTGGCCGACGACGTCCCCGACCACGAGTCCGACGCGGGTGCCGGACAGTGGGATGACGTCGAACCAGTCGCCGCCGACCCCCGTCACGTCGTCCGTGGGCAGGTAGCGGTGGGCCAGGTCGACCGCCGACTGCTCCGGCACGTGCTGCGGCAGCAACTGGCGCTGGAGCGCCAGGGAGGCGGTGCGCTCCCGGGTGAAGCGGCGGGCGTTGTCGATGGACACGGCCGTACGGGCGACCAGCTCGTCGGCCAGTGCCACCTCACCGCTGTCGAAGGTGGCCGAAGCCCACCCGGCGCCGCGGGTGAAGGTGACCAGCCCCAGTGTGCTGTTCCCGGCCCGCAGCGGTACGACCAGCGACGTGTCGTCGAGCACGAGCCCGCCCGACGAGAGGCTGCGGTCCTGCGGCGAACCAGGCGGATACTGCACGGCCGAGCGGTGCACGGGGGGAGGGGCAGGAGGCCGCTGCCCCGGTTTCCCCTCGCCGGATTCCTCGGCCGAGCAGCGGGCGACCCTTACCAGCGACATCGCCGCCGAGCCGCTGGTGGCAGGCACCTCGCCCTCCAGGACCGCCGTCGCGAGGTCGACCGTCACCGTGGAGGCGAACTCCGGCACCGCGACCTCGGTGATGTTCTCGGCGGTGACCATCACATCCAGGGCGGTTCCGATTCCTCGGCCCGCCTCGACGAGCAGCGCGAGGCGCCGCTGGGCCTTGTGACGGTCGGTGATGTCGAAGGCGTCCTCGCACACTCCGAACACGTGTCCGTCGGCGTCCTGGAGCCGGTAGTAGGCGCAGGACCAGAGATGGTCCGTCTCCGGATCGCTGGGCGGCCTGCCCTGGAAGTGCAGGTCAAGGAACGGCTCCCCGGTCGCCAGCACGTGGCGCATGACCGCGTCGAGAGTGGGCGGATGCCCCTTGGTCACGAACCGTCCCTCGGAGTACAGCTGATCGGCCCGCGAGCCGCGGAACTCGGCGAACGGCCGGCCGATCTCCCGTTCGTACGCCGCGTTGCACCAGGTCAGGCGCAGATCGGTGTCGTAAATGGCCAGACCGACGGGTGACTGGGTGGCCAGGCCGTGCCACAGGGCGAGCCGGGATTCCCAGACCCGCAGATCCGCCAGCTCCGTCGCGACGAGGACGCGCGCCGCCGTACCGGCGCCCGGCAGGGGGCACTCCGCGACGGCGACGTTCAGCTCACGCCCGTCCCGGTGCCGGGCGACGCAGACCTCGTTGCCCCGGCACCGGGGCGTGAGCGGGAGACCGGGCGGCGTCGGGCCCGGGGGCAGGAAGGTGGCCAGGGGGCGGCCGACGATCTCCTGCGGCCGGTAGCCGAGGAGCCGCTCGGCCCCGGGGCTCCATCCGATCACCGTGTTCTGGGCGTCGACGACCGCCGTGGCCGCCCTGGTGATGTCGAGGGGCCCACGAAAATCAGCACTCTGCTCCGCGTTCGATGCCGTCATGGCGCCACACCAGCCCCGTTCATCCCCTACAGAATCCGCCGTCCCGGGGGCAGGCACAACCGCGGTGCACCCAATCAACGCAAGTCCCCGCGCGCGCTGAGCGCCCGCTCGCCCGGGGAGCGGTTGTCCGAGGGGGTTCAGTCTTGTCGGGGAGGCAACCGATGGGCGGCGTGCCGGGGGCGGTGTCCTTGTACGGCACCGAACTCGAGCGCCGCTTCGTAGGCGCCGGACGGATGGTCCGTGATCGATCCCTCCGTCAGGGTGACGGGCACGTGAGAGACCCACGAGTAGGGGGTCAGTCGACCGGCTTGCCGGGCTCGTCGTGGGTGGAGCAGTGGATGCCGCCGCCACCGGAGGCGATGGTGTCGATCTGGACCGGGACGATGTCGCGCTTGGGGAAGTGCTCCTGGAGGATGCTCCGGGCGCGCTTGTCGGCCTTCCGGTCGCCGAACCTGGGCATGAAGACGGAGTCGTTGGCGACGTAGAAATTGGCGTACGTCGACACGAAGTCGTCGCCCTCGCCGGTGATCTCGTACAGATCGGGCTGCGGCAGATCGATGATCTCGAAGGACCGGCCCTTGGCGTCGGTCGCCTTGCTGAGTACGGACTTCGCCTGGTCGGCGGCGCGTGACCAGGAGTCGGCGGGGGTGTCGGGGTGCGCCCTGTCCAGGAGCACCACACCGGGCTCGGTGAAGCGCACGAGGCTGTCCACGTGGGCGTCGGTGATGTCCTGGCCGCGGACACCGGCCAGCCAGATCACCTTCTTGATGCCCAGGGTCCGCTTGAGCTCGTCCTCGATCTGGTCCTGGCTCTTCCCGCGGTTGCGGTTGTCGTTGACGATCGAGCTCTCGGTGATGAGCAGGGTGCCCTCGCCGTCGGTCTCGAAGGAGCCGCCCTCGGCGACCAGGGGGGCCTTCCTGCGGGGGATGTCGTACTTCGACAGGAGGGTGCGGCCCACCCGGGCGTCGTTCGGGTGCTCCTGCTTGTTGCCCCAGCCGTTGAAGTTGAAGTCGACGCCGACGACGTCGCCGTCCTGTTCCACGAACACCGGCACGGTGTCACGCGCCCACAGGTCGTCGACCGCCAGCGGGATGACCTCGACGTCGCGCCCGCAGGCCTTCTGGGCGGCGGCCTGCTGGTCGGGCCTCGCCATCATCACGACGTACTCGTACTCCGCGATGGAGCGGGCGATGCGCGCGATGTCCTTGCGCACGTAGGGCAGGTCCTCCGCCCACACCGACTCCAGGGCGGGCCACGACATGAAGGTGCGTGCGTGGCTCTCCCACTCGGCGCCCATGCGCAGCCCCTTGGCGGCCGTGTCGTTCTCACCGGCCGTGCTCGCGGCACCCGTCAGTTCGTCGCCGGGGCCGCACGCCGACGCGCCGAGAACCACGGCGCCGATCCCGGCGAACGCGCGGAGCGCGGAGCGGCGGGAGGGCAGGGAGGGGAGGGAAAGAGACACGGTGAACTCCGATCATCGTGATGGGGATCAAGCTATCCGTCGGCACGGAGGGACGCTCGACGAGCGCGGCGGACGGGCATGACACGTGAAGGGCGCGAAGCGGACGGAGCCGCTCGCTGCCCCGACTCTGACACGAACTGAAAATTCAGTCAAAGGTGGGTGCGGCGCTCCGCAGGTATGCCAGCTCCACCGCGATGGCCTCACTCATGAGCTCACGGGCGTGGGCCAGGGACAGGACCTCGCTGAGCCATCGCATGCTCAGGCCCTCCAACGCGGCGGTGAGCCGCTCGGCGGAGGCGGTCAGGGCGGTGCCGGGCGCCGTCCGGTGAATGCGGCCGAGGGTGTCCGTGAGCTCGCCGATCCAGACGAGGCGGGCTTCGGCCAGTGCTTCCCGGAGCTCCGGGTCGAAGACGGCGGTGGCGCGCAACTCGCCCCATGCCGTGCTGTTCTCGCGGACCTCGGGGCGGTCCTGGAACTCCAGCAGGAGGGAGCGCTCCAGCTCCTGTCGGGCAGCGAGGCCGGGATCGGGGCCGGGGTCGGGGCTTGAACCGCCGGAACCGGAACCGCCGGGACCGGCGGTGTAGCGCTCCGCGCGATCGCTGATGAACTCCATGGTCAGGCGCAGGATGCCCGCGCGATCCTTGAAGTGGTAGTAGACGAGCGCCGTGGAAACGCCCGCCTCGGTGGCGATCTCCGATACGCGAAGCCCACGGACCCCGCGCCGGGCGATCACCCTGGCAGCCGCCTTCAGGATGGATGTCCTGCGGTCAGCCCTCACGTCGTTCCCTCCTCGTACGACGGCCGCGCGCCGTCACGTATGGCCTACATTGACTGAAACTTTAGTTAGCGACACGATCATCCTCCGGGCGACCCCCGGCCGTCGCGTCACCGCGTGCGGATGCGGATGCCCGGTGGCCTGCCGCGCGGTCCGGCTGTCGGCCGACCGAGATCAACGGGGCGGGTACGGCCCGGTAGGGTTTCGATTCATGGCGCCTCGCTCTACTCAGATCCTTGAAGCGGCCGCACGGCTGATCGCCCGTCGCGGGGTCCGCGGCCTGCGCGTCGAGGAGCTCGCCGCCGAGGCGGGCGTCTCGACGGGGCTGATCTACTACCACTTCAAGGACCGCACGGGGATCCTGCGCCAGACGCTGGAGTTCATCAACGACCGTGCCGAGCGCTACACGACCGGTGCGGCTTCGGACGCCGAGCCGCTCCCCGCGCGCGAGGAGCTGGAGGCGATCCTGCTCCTGGAGCTCCAGGACACCCCGGTGGTCAGGGAGAACAGCTCCGCCTGGGGCGAGTTGCGCGCCAGCGCCGTCTTCGACGAGGTGCTGCGGGAGGACCTGGCCAGGGCGACCCTGGTGTGGGTGCAGGAGGTGGCGGCTCTGCTCGGGCAGGTGCAGCCGATGACCCCGGCGCCCGCCCTGGCCGCGGCCGGCGAGCGACTCACCGCCCTGCTCGAAGGGCTCAGCATGCGCTGGCTCAGCGGTGGACTGCGGATCGAGCACGCGCGTGACCTGATGCGCGGTGCCATCGACGCCGAGCTGGCGCTCCTGCGGGAGAAGTAGCTCCAACCGGGCCGGCCCTCAGGGCTTCCGGCCGCCTGCCAATCCGTTTCTTGCCTGCCTTTCCTGTCGGTCGTTTCCTTACGCCTCGACTCTTGACTGAAAATTCAGTCAGTGCCACAGTGGTGGCGCCGCCCGCCTCCGCTTTCCCCGCGTCGAGGCGCCGCCGAACTTCCGGAGCGAGGAATGAGCCCATGCCGCTGACCCCCACCGAACGTGACCGGCTGCTGCTGTTCACCGCCGCCGAGCTTGCGCGGTCCCGGCACGCGCGTGGTCTGCGGCTCAACGTCCCGGAGGCGACCGCGGTCATCGCCGACACCGTCTGCGAGGCGGCCCGGGACGGTCTGCGCCTGGCCGCGGCCGTCGAACGCGGACGCACCGTCCTGGGGCCCGACGACATCCTGCCGGGCGTCGGTGACGTGGTCACCGAGATCCAGGTCGAGGCCGTCTTCGACGACGGCACGCGTCTTGCCGTGGTCGGCGATCCCTTCGGCGCGTGGCCGCGGCACGACGACGCCCCCGGCGCCGTACTGCCGGTGTCGCCGGACGTGGCCGCTCCCGAGGCTGTCGTGGAGCTGTCCGTGCGCAACACCGCGACGGTGCCGGTCAGTGTCACGTCCCACTTCCACTTCTTCGAGGTCAACCCCCGGCTCGACTTCGACCGCTGTGCCGCCTACGGCATGCGGCTCGCGGTGCCTGCCGGGTCCTCCGTGCGCTTCGGCCCCGGCGAGAGCGTCGAGGTCGGGCTCGTGCCGATCGGCGGTGAGCGGGTCGCCCTCGGCTTCGCGGGACTCGTGGACGGACCGCTCGACGCCCCGGGCGCACGGCAGGCGGCACTGCACAAGGCGGCGTCCTGCGGCTACTTGGGTGCCGCTTCCGTCGCAGATCCCCAGGGAGCACGAGCATGAGCAGACCCAGCAGGCACAGCGACCACTGCGCACCGGGAAGCCGGCACATCGACGCGCACGAGTACGCCACGGTGCACGGCCCGCGGGCCGGTGACCGTGTCCGGCTCGGCGACTCGGGCCTGGTGGTCCGGGTGGAGTCCGACGCGCAGCGGTACGGCGAGGAGTTCCTTGCCGGGTTCGGCAAGACGGCCCGTGACGGGCTGCATCTGAAGGCCGCCGCGGTCCGTGACACCTGTGACGTCGTGATCAGCAATGTGCTCGTGATCGATGCCGTGCAGGGCATCCGCAAGGTGTCCATCGGGATCCGGGAAGGGCGGATTCATGCGATAGGGCGGGCGGGTAACCCCGACACCCTCGACGGGGTCGACGTCGTCGTCGGCACCGGCACCACGATCATCTCCGGCGAGGGAATGATCGCGACCGCGGGCGCCATCGACACGCACGTCCATCTGCTCTCGCCGCGCATCATGGAGGCGTCGCTCGCCTCCGGGGTGACCACGATCATCGGCCAGGAGTTCGGGCCGATGTGGGGTGTCGGCGTCAACTCGCCCTGGGCCCTGCGGCACGCGTTCAACGCCTTCGACGCCTGGCCCGTGAACATCGGCTTCCTCGCCCGCGGTTCGTCGTCGGACTCCGCGCCCCTCGTCGAGGCGCTCGCCGAGGGCGGCGCCTGCGGCTTCAAGGTGCACGAGGATCTCGGGGCGCATGCACGGGCGTTGGACACGGCGCTGCGGGTGGCCGAGGAGCATGACGTTCAAGTCGCGCTGCACAGTGATGGGTTGAATGAGTGTCTTTCGGTCGAGGACACGTTGAAGGTGTTGGAGGGGCGGACCATTCATGCCTTCCACATCGAGGGGTGTGGCGGCGGGCATGTGCCCAATGTGCTGAAGATGGCGGGGGTGCCGAACGTCATCGGCTCTTCCACCAATCCGACGTTGCCCTTCGGTCGGGACGCGGTGGCCGAGCACTACGGGATGATCGTCTCCGTCCACGATCTGAAGACGGATCTGCCCGGTGACGCGGCGATGGCCCGTGACCGGATCCGGGCCGGGACGATGGGTGCCGAGGACGTGCTGCACGACCTGGGCGCCATCGGGATCACCTCCTCGGACGCGCAGGGCATGGGGCGTGCGGGCGAGACCGTACGCAGGACCTTCGCGATGGCCGGGAAGATGAAGGCCGAGCTGGGTCCGATGGAGGGCGACGGCGACGGGGACGACAACGCGCGCGTCCTTCGCTACATGGCCAAGCTGACCATCAACCCCGCCATCGCCCACGGCCTGGCCCACGAGGTCGGCTCCATCGAAGTCGGCAAGATGGCCGACATCGTGCTGTGGCGGCCGCCGTTCTTCGGGGCGAAACCACAGATGGTCCTCAAGTCCGGCTTCCCCGCCTACGGCGTCACCGGCGACCCCAACGCCGCCACCGACAGCTGCGAACCGCTCGTCCTCGGCCCACTGTTCGGGGCCCACGGCGCGACGCCCGCCGACCTCTCCGTGGCCTTCGTCAGCAGGGCCGCGGCCGAATCGGCTTCCTTCGGCAGGCCCTACGACGCGATGGCCACCCGGCGTCGCCGCGTCGCCGTGCGCGGCACCCGCGGCATCGGCCCGGCCGACATGGTCGGCAACACCCGCCTCGGGGACGTTCAGGTGGACGCGGACACCGGCCTGGTGACGCTCGACGGGGCGCCCCTGCGCTCCGAGCCCGCGCAGGAAGTCTCCCTGAGCCGCCTGTACTTCTTGTGACCCCCACTTCTTGTGACCTTGCCTGACTGAAGACTCAGTCGCCTACCGCAAAGCTTCCCCTTGCCCCCTCCCGCCTCCACCGCTTCGGCAGAAAAGAGACACCCTCATGACCGCATTCCGTATGCCCGCCGAATGGTCCGAGCACGAGAGCTGCCTGATGGCCTGGCCCACCCGCGTCGACCTGTGGGGCGGCGTACTCGCTCAGGTGAAGGGCGAGTACGCGCAAGTCGCCCGCTCCATAGCGGAGTTCGAGCCGGTCACGATGGTCGCGCCGCCCGGACACGGCGACGAGGCCCGCACGCGGTGCGGCGAAGGTGTCACCGTGGTCGAACTGCCGCTGGACGACTCGTGGTTCCGCGACAGCGCCCCGCTCTTCGTCCTCGACGGCGACGGCCGCCGCGCCGGGGTCGACTTCCGCTTCAACGCCTGGGGCGGCAAGCATCACCCGTACGACGCGGACGACCGGATCAGCGGCCTGCTGCTCGAGCGTCTCGGCGTCGAGCGCATCCCCTCCGACATGATCCTGGAGGGCGGGTCGATCACGGTCGACGGCGAGGGCACACTGATCACCACCGAGCAGTGTCTGCTCCACCCCAACCGCAACCCGGGCATGAGCCGCGACGAGATCGAGGCCGAGCTGAAGGTACGGCTCGGTGTCACCAAGGTCATCTGGCTTCCGTACGGCGGACTGCTCGACACCGAGACGGACGGACACGTCGACGGCGTCTGCGCGTTCGCCGCTCCCGGCAAGGTCGTCGTCTCCCTTCCCGACGACCCGGCGCACCCCGACCACGCACGGATGCGCGCCAACCGCGCGGTGCTCGAAGCCACGGCCGACGCCCAGGGCCGCCCGCTGGAGATCGTCGACGTCCCGCAGACCGTGTTCACCGATGTGGCGGGAGGCGAGGTCGAGGTGTCCTACCTCAACTACTACGTCGCCAACGGCGGTGTCGTCGTCCCCGTGGCCGGACTCCCCGAGGACGAGGACGCCCTCGCGGTGATCGCGTCCGCCTACCCGGGGCGCAAGGTCGTCGGCGTACGGGCGGCGGCCGTCGCGTACGGCGGCGGGGGCGTCCACTGCATCACCCAGCAGGTTCCCGCCGCCCGTCCCACCGCGTGACTCCGCCGTGAGCGCCCCCCTCACCACCTCAGACGCGTGCCGCTCCCCGAGACGCGGCCGCAGTGGCGGCCGGCACAGGCGGTTCGCCGCCGTGACCGCCGCCCTGGCCTCGCTCGCCGTGCTCGCGGCGTGCGCCGGGCCACCCAGGAACGCCTCCGGCATTCCGTTCGCCCTGTCGGCCTCCACCCCACGGGCCAAGGGCGACATCGACTCCTTCACCTGGGCCCTCTACGCCGAACCGCCCACGCTCGACTACACGGTGGCGTTCGACTACCCGCAGAACATGGTCCTCTCCAATGTGTGCGAGAGCCTGCTGCGCTGGACGCCACAGCTCACCACCGAGCCCGGCCTTGCCCGCAGGGCGTCGCACCCCGACCCCACCACCTGGGTCTACGACCTGCGCGAGGGCGTGCGCTTCCACGGCGGCGGGACGATGACCGCCGACGACGTGGTGTTCAGCCTGGACCGGCAGCGGGACCCGGACAACGCCGCCGCGTGGGCGCAGGTGTTCCAGAACGTCACCTCCGTACGCAAGACCGGCGCACTCCAGGTCACCGTCAAGCTCAAGAAGCCCGACTCCCAGTTCCCCCAGTACATGGCGAGCGCGGCCGGAGTGGTCGCGTCCAAGGCCGGTGTCGAGGCGGCGGGCAAGGACTACGGCACCTCCGGCGGCCTCTCCTGCACCGGCCCCTTCTCGCTCGGCACCTGGCACAAGGGCCAGTCCATCGAGCTCGACCGCTTCGACGGCTACTGGGGGAGGAGGGCGAAGTCCGGCAAAGTGATCTTCCGGTTCCTGCCCGACGCCTCGGCACGGACCAACGCCCTGCTGAGCGGGGAGGCCGACGGCAGCTATCTGATCCCGACCGAGAGCTACGCCAGGCTGCGCGGCGGCGACGCCGGGAAGCTGTACTTCGGCGAGGGCCTGAGCACCGTCAACGTCAGCATCACCAATACGCGGGGAGCGCTCGGCGACCTCCGGGTCCGGCGGGCACTGTCCCTGGCGCTCGACCGCTCCGGCTTCGTCCAGGTCGGCCTCGGGGGAGCGGGCACCCCGACCGGATCGCTCACCACCCGCGCCGCCTGGGCCGGTGCGTCGGAGCGGACCAGGAAGCGGGCCTTCGAGGGCCTGCGGCCCGGCGCCCCCGACATCGCGCGGGCAAAAGCACTGGTCAAGAAGGCGGGTGCCGAAGGCAAGACCCTGACCATCGCCACCAGCCCCATCGGCCAGGACGTCTCGCTCCTCGCGACCGCCGTGCAGGCCGCGGGCACCCGGATCGGCCTCGACATCCGCCTCAAGTCCATCGCGCCCAACGCGTTCACCGCGCTGTTCACCGACCCCGGCGCGCGCAAGGGAATCGACATGTTCCCGCTCACGTACTACGACTCGATCACCGACCCGCTTGACCTCCTCGCGAACTTCAAGACCGGCGCCTACCTGAACTTCGCGGGCCACAGCGACAAGAAGTACGACGGCCTCGTCGACCGCGCCACCGCCGTCGACGACCCGAAGCGCCGCCTGGAGATCGAGGCGGCACTGCACCGGCGCGCCACGCGGAACCTGCTGTGGATCCCCGTCGCCGAGTGGCCCACCGCCGTGTTCCTCAACAAGAGGATCACGGGCGCCCCGACGACCATCTCGTACATGTACTACCCGTGGGCCGCCGACGTGGGGGCCGCGAAGTGACCTTCATGAGATTCGCGGCACGGCGGGTGGCCGAAATGGCCGCCACCCTGCTCGCTGCGTCGTTCGTGGTCTTCGGCGCGATGTATCTGGCGCCTGGCAGCCCCGCGAGCTTCCTGCTCTCGGGCCGCTCGGCCTCACCGGAAGCCGTCGCGGCGATCAACGCCCAGTTCCATCTCGACGATCCGTTCGCCGTACGGTACTTCGCCTGGCTCGGAGACATCCTCCAGGGCGACTTCGGGCGGTCCATCACCTACCGCACCGACGTGTCCCGCCTGCTGGCCGACCGGCTGCCCACCACCCTGCTGCTGATCACGATGGCGCTCACCGTGGTCGTCATCGTCGGCCTGTTCCTCGGCAGAGTGGCCGCCGTGCGCGGCGGGCTCACCGACTCAGCCGTCCTGATCACCACGACGTTCGCCGTCGGCACCCCTTCCTTCGTCGCGGCCGTGCTGCTGCAGGGTCTGTTCGCCGTACGACTCGGCTGGTTCCCCAGCGGCGGCGCGGGCGAAGGGCTCGGCGACATGATCTGGCATCTGACCCTCCCCGCGGTCGCGCTCGCCCTCTATCTGATCGGCATGCTCGCCCGGGTCACCCGCTCGGCCATGCTCGAAGCACTCGGCAGCGAACACGTCACCGTGGCCCGCAGCCGGGGCGTCCCCGAACGCCAGGTCATCCGCCGCCACGTCTTTCGCAACTCACTGAGCACCGTCCTGACCACCGGCGGCCTGGTCGTCTCCACACTCCTGGTCTGCACGATCCTCGTGGAGACCGCCTTCAGCGTCGGCGGCATCGGCCAGCTCCTCGAACTGTCCACCACCACCAAGGACTTCCCGACCGTCCAGGCCATCTCGCTCATCATCGTGGCCCTGTTCATGGCCGTGAACCTGGTCGTCGACCTGCTCCTGCCGCTGGTCGACCCGCGGCTCACGCTCGGCTCAAGGGGGTCCTCCACATGACCGCCGTCCTCACCCGCCGCCCCGGCCTGTCCAGGATGCGCGCCGCCAGATCGCCGCTCCACCTGGTGTGCCTCGGCCTTGTCGGCCTGATCGTCACCGCCGCCCTCCTCGCCCCCTGGCTGGCGCCCCACGACCCCAACGCCGTCGACCTCGGAGGCGCGCTCGCCGGGCCGTCCGCCGGCCATCCGCTCGGCGTGGACGCGGCGGGCCGCGACACCCTCTCCCGTCTGCTCCTGGGCGCCCGCACCTCCTTGTTCGGCCCCCTGGGCGTCGTCGTCTTCTCCACGCTCGCCGGGGTGGCCGTCGGCACGGCCGCGGCCTGGCGGGGCGGCTGGCTCGACTCCCTGCTCTCCCGCAGCACCGAACTCGTCTTCGCCTTCCCCGGACTGCTCCTCGCGATCCTCATCATCTCGGTGTACGGCGAAGGACTGCTCGCCCCGGTCGTCGCACTCGCCGTCGCCTACCTCCCCTACGTCAGCCGCCTCACCCGCTCCCTGGTCCTCGCCGAACGAGAACGCCCCTACGTCAGCGCCTACTTGATCCAAGGTCACTCGGCGCTCCAGATCTGCCTGCGCCACGTCCTGCCCAACATCGCCCCCGTCGTCCTCGCCCAGGCCACCATCAACTTCGGCTACGCCCTCATGGACCTCGCGGGCCTCTCGTTCCTCGGGCTCGGCGTGCCCCCGCTCACCCCCGACTGGGGCCGCATGGTCCTCGACGGGCAGACGGCCGTCCAGCACGGCTATCCGCTGTCCGCGGTCATGCCGTGCGTCCTCATCGTGCTGACGGTCGTCGCGTTCAACGTGGTCGGCGAGCGCTGGGCCGACCGCGTCGCCAGGAGGGCCTGATGAAATCTCCGTACGCACTCGACGTCCAAGGGCTGCGGATCACGCTCCCCGGCACCGCACGGCCCGTGCTCGACGGCATCGACCTGACCGTCGCCCCGGGGGAGACCGTCGCCCTCGTGGGCGAGTCGGGCTCCGGGAAGACCCTCACCTCACGCAGCGCCCTGAACCTGTTGCCGCCCGGCGCGCTCACCTCGGGCCACGTCCTCGTCGCGGGCGACGACGTCCTCGCCGTGAGCGCGGAACGGCTGCGGGCCCTGCGTACGGGAACCGCCGCCATGATCTTCCAGGACCCGCGGGCGGCGATCAATCCACTGCGCCGCATCGGCGACTTCCTCTGCGAAAGCGTCGTCCTGACCGGAGCGATGAACCACGCGGACGCGACCGCCCGCGCGACCGAACTCCTCCAGGAGGTCGGGGTCGACGCGTCCGTGTTCCGGAAGCACCCCGGCCAGGTGTCCGGCGGGATGCTCCAACGCGTCATGATCGCGGCGGCGCTCATGGGCGACCCCTCCCTGCTGCTCGCCGACGAGCCGACCACCGCTCTCGACGTCACCACCCAGGCCGAGGTCGTCGCCCTCCTGGCCCGCCTCCAGAAGCGCTTCGGCACCGGCATGCTCTTCGTCACCCACGACCTCGACCTGGCCGCGACGATCAGCGACCGCGTGTACGTCATGTACGCCGGACGCATCGCCGAGAGCGGCCCCGCCGACCTGCTGTTCGCTGGCCCCCGCCACCCCTACACGGCCGCCCTGCTCGCCTCCACGCCCCGACTGGACGCTCCCGCCGGACGCCTTGCCGCCATCGACGGTCAACCTCCCGATCTGCGGACAGCGTTGAGCGGCTGCCCGTTCGCGGAGCGCTGCCCGATGGCCACGGAAGTGTGCGACCAGCGGCCGCCCGAACTCCGGCCGGCCCCGGGACGGCCGGAGCATCAGGCCGCCTGCCACCACACCGACCAGCTCGAAAGGAGCCCCGCCGATGTCTGAGTACGCCCTCCAGGCCATCGGACTCACCCGCACCTTCGGGGCCGTACGAGCCGTGGACGACGTGTCCTTCGTCCTGCCGAAGGGCGGCGCCCTGGGCATCGTCGGGGAGTCCGGTTCCGGGAAGACCACCACCGCGCGCATCGTCGTGGGCCTCGAACGGGCCGACGCGGGCGAGGTCATGGTGGACGGAACACGCAGGCCGGCAGGCGTTCGTGGGCGGGCGCGGCGCCTGGCCCGCGCCCGCGAGGTGCAGATGGTGTTCCAGGACCCCTACCTCTCCCTCGACCCGAGAACGAGCGTCGAGTCGGTGGTGCGCGAGACCCTGCGCCTGCACTTCCCCGACCGGGACCACACGCCCCGGGTGCGCGAACTCCTCGACCAGGTGGGCCTGGGCGCACGGGCCGCCGACGCGCGGCCGGGGCAACTCTCCGGTGGCCAGCGCCAGCGGGTCGCGATCGCGCGCGCCCTCGCCGTGGAGCCCGCCGTCCTGGTCCTGGACGAGGCGGTGGCCGCCCTCGACGTGTCCGTCCAGGCGCAGATCCTCAATCTGCTCGCCGACATCCGCGAACAGACCGCGATCGGCTACCTCTTCATCACCCACGACCTCGGCGTGGTCCGGTGCGTCACCGACGACGTCATCGTCATGCGCCACGGCCGTGTCGTCGAGGCGGGCGCCACCGCCGAAGTGCTCGACGAGCCCCGCCACCCCTACACGCGGCTGCTCATGGAGTCCGTGCCGCGCCCCGGCTGGGACCCGGAACGGATCGCCGCAGCGCGACGGGCCCTGTGACGCCTCGTCACCGGACTCCTTCAGTCACATCTGAACCTCGAGCACACAGGAGGCACCAAGTGAGCGAAAGCCCAATGGGCGCAGCCGCAGGGCCGGTCCCGAACAGGGGGCACGGCCCGAACAGGCGCGGATTCCTGGCGGCCGCCGGACTGACCGCGGCCGGGGCGACCCTGGCCATCGCCCAGGGAAGGGCGGGCGCCGAGCCGAGCCGACGCCCCGCCGCAGGCACCTACCGCGTCCCCGTCGAGGACGCCCGCCACACCCGCACCTGGATGGCCTGGCCCGACAGCACCGCCATCTGGGGCGGAGGACGACTGAACGGCATCCAGAGCGACATCGCGCTGATAGCCCGCACGGTCGCCAAGTACGAACCGGTCGTCATGTGTGCCAACTCCGCGAGCGCGGCCAGGGCGCGCTCGATGTGCGGATCCTCGGTCACCGTCATCAGCTCCATCCCCGTCGACGACTGCTGGGCGCGCGACACCGGCCCCGTCTTCCGCACCGACGGAGCGGGCGGCCTCGACGCGGTCGGCCTCGGCTTCAACGGCTGGGGCAACAAACAGACCCACGGCAAGGACGCGCGCGTCGCCGAACGGATCGCCGCCAACGCCGGTGTGCCGTTCACCCGGGCAGGATTCGTGGGGGAGGGCGGCGCCATCGAACAGGACGGCGCGGGAACCCTGATGGCGACCCGCAGCAGCCTGCTCAACCGCAACCGCAACCCCGGAATGGCGCAGCGCACACTGGAGACGGCGATGCGCGACGCCTACGGCGCGTCCAAGGTCATCTGGTTCGACGGCGTGTACGGACAGGACATCACCGACGACCACGTCGACGCCACGTCACGCTTCCTCGCCCCGGGCGAGGCCCTGGTCCAGCTGCCGCTCGCGACGGACAACGACGCCTACGCCAAGGACGCCCGCCAACAGCACCGCACCCTGACCGCGTCGACGACCGCCACCGGCACGCCGATGGACGTACTGAAGCTCCAGGGCCCCGACTACGAGAGGATCCGTTCCACCAACCCGGACTTCCTGGCCTCCTACGCGAACTTCTACCTCTGCAACGACGCCGTCATCTGCGCCCACTTCGGCGACGAGGGCGCGGACGCCGCAGCCAAGGCCACCCTGGCCCGCCTCTATCCCGACCGGTCCGTCGAGCAGCTGAACATCGACCGCCTCGGCACAGGGGGCGGCGGCATCCACTGCGTCACCCAGCAGCAGCCCGTGCCGTAGCCGAACGGTCGGATCAGCGGGGAGCGCCCGGAGCCGGGCGCTCCTTGCCGACATCGGCCGGGTCCTTGTCGTCCCGCAGCCCCTGATAGCGGGGGTGGCGCAGCATGCCCTCGCGCGTCCACTCGGTGAAGGCGATCTGCGCCACGAGCCGGGGGCGCGCCCAATGGGCGGTCCGTTCGGCGACCCGGTCCGCGAACGGCGAGGCGGTCGCCCGGAGTTCGTCCAGTGCATGGCGCAGGGCGAGCAGGGTGCGCCGGTCGAAACCGGTGCCGACCTTGCCCGCGTAGCGCAGCCGCCCCTCGTCGTAGTACCCGAGCAGCAGCGCGCCGATCCCCACCCGGCTGCCGGCGGGCTCGGTGAAGCCGCCCACCACGAACTCCTGGCCCTGGGAGCACTTCAGCTTGAGCCAGTCGCCCGAGCGGCGGCTCTGGTAGGCGCTGTCGGCCCGTTTGGCGATGAGCCCCTCCCAGCCGCGCCGGCATGCGTCGGCCAGGAGCTCGGGGCCGCCTTCGTTGCGGTGGGTACTGAAGCGCAAGGGCGCTGCGAACGTGATGGAGCGGCGGAGCAGCGACTTGCGGGTACGCAGCGGCAGGCGCCGCACGTCGAAGCCGTCCAGGCGCAGCAGATCGAAGGCGTAATACGTCACCGCGACGGTGCTCGCGGCGACATCCGCCGGTCGGGTGAGTCCCATGCGCTGCTGGAGGCGCGCGAAGTCCGTTCGCCCGTGTGAGTAGGCCACGATTTCGCCGTCGAGGGTGAAGTCCGCGCACTCCTGCGCGGCGAGGGCGTCCACGATCTCGGGATACGTGGCGTCCAGCTTCCGCCCGGAACGGGACCGGAGCGTCACCCGGCCGTTCTCGAGTACGGCAAGGACCCGGATCCCGTCCAGCTTCCGCTCGAAGATCCAGCCCGGGGGGAAATCGCGCCGGTCGGTGAGGGTCGCCAGCATCGGGGAGGCCGCGAGATCGACGCCCGGCGCGGCTTTGCGGGCGTGGCCGTCCAGCCCGGGTGGCAGCGAGTCCAGCAGCCCGCTCATCCTTTCCCACCGCCGTGCGAAGCCCCCGCCGACGGGTCGAGGCCTTCGGCGATCTGGCGCAGCGTACGGCCGCTGCGTGCTGAGCGGGCGCGTCGCGGGTCCGGGGTGCCGCCGCCCGCGCGGTGCCCGGAACCGGTCCGTGCGAGCAGCCACGTCGGCTTCCCGGCGGACCCGCCGCTCTGCTCCTCCCGGCCGTGGAAGCGGGTGAGCGCGTACTGCCCGCGCAGCTTCTCGCCGTGCAGATCGAAGGTGACGTGACCGTTCTCGAGGGCCTGCCCGAACGGCACCGGCCGGTGCCGTTTGTCGTGACTGGTCGGCCGGTACGTGCCCCGGTCCCAGACCATGACGGTGCCGCCGCCGTACTCGCCCCGGGCGATCACCCCCTCGAACTCCCGGTACTCCAAGGGGTGATCCTCGGTGGGGATGGCGAGCCGCTTGTCGCGCGGATCGGTGGAGGGGCCCTTGGGGACCGACCACGACTTGAGTACGCCGTCCACCTCGAGGCGGAAGTCGAAGTGCATCGTGCTCGCGTCGTGGATCTGCACCACGAAGCTGGGCTCGGCGGAAGCCGAAGCCGGAGCCGAAGCCGAAGCCGGATCGGCCTCGGGTTCTTTCCGCTTCGAGCGCTCGCCGCTCGGCTCGCTCGTCCTCGCGAAGTGCCGCTTGGCGCGGTAGGTCCGCAGCTCGCTCTTCTCGCCCACCTCGACTCCCTTCAGCCGGGCCGTCGGCCGGACGCCAGCGATGACACGACGCTATGCACCCCCGATTTCATCCGCACGGCGAGCGCCCCCGGCGGCCGACATGTGTGGGACCGCGGTCCGCAGGACACCCGGTGCCCGATGGTTGGGCGCTCGCGGCTCAGAGGTGCGCGGAGCATGGTGGAGAAGGCGAACCGGAGGAAGGAAGACCCCGATGGGTGACACCCCGCAGGACCCCACGACGAAGCATCCGCGACCGGACTTCGCTCAGCAGGACCAGGAGCCGCCGGGCTGGACCGGACCGATGGACCCCGCGCCCGATCACGGTGAGGAGTCCTACCGGGGAAGCGGACTGCTGCGGGACCGGACGGCGGTGGTGACCGGCGGTGACTCCGGTATCGGCCGGGCCGTCGCACTCGCCTATGCCCGTGAGGGTGCGGATGTGCTGTTCACCCATCTGCCGGAGGAGGCGAAGGACGCCCGGGAGACGGCCCGCCTCGTCGAGAAGGCAGGGCGCCGCGGTCTGGCCGTGCCGTGCGACATCCGGGAAGAGGAACAGTGCCGTCGCCTCGTCGAGCGGGCCGTGGCGGAGTTCGGCCGCATCGACGTACTGGTCAACAACGCGGCTTACCAGATGTCCCGGCCGGGAGGCATCGAGGACATCACCACGGAGCAGTTCGACCGTGTCGTACACACGAACCTGTACGGGATGTTCTGGCTCTGCAAGATGGCCGTGCCGCACATTCCTTCCGGCGGTTCCATCATCAACACCACCTCGGTGCAGGCCTACAAGCCGAGCCCTCACCTGCTCGACTACGCCATGACCAAGGGGGCGATCGTCACCTTCACCCAAGGCCTCGCGCAGATGCTGGTCGACAAGGGAATCCGCGTCAACGCCGTCGCTCCGGGGCCGGTGTGGACGCCGCTGATCCCGGCCACGCTGCCGGACACCAAGGAGTTCGGGAAGCAGGCACCGATGGGCCGCCCTGCCCAGCCCGCGGAGATGGCGCCCGCGTATGTGTTCCTGGCTTCGGAGCACGCCAGTTTCATCACCGCGGAGATCATGAACGCCACCGGAGGCACGCCGCTCCCGTGACCGGACCGGGGGAGTGCCCGGGAGAGTGGGAAGGCAGCGGAAGGAAGCAGCGGGCGAAGGAGGCGGTGACGTGAGCCCCACCGTGGAGCTACGGGTCGGACGGCGCAAGGTCGAGGTGAAGCGGGCCGAGAAGGAACTGTTCCCGCAGGACGGCATCACCAAGGCCGATCTCGTCGAGCACTATCGGCGGGTGGCACCGCGCATGTTGCCCGAGTTGCGCGGCAGGCCTCTGATGCTCGAAAGGATGCCGGACGGGATCGACGGGGGCCGCTTCTACCAGAAGGAAGCCTCGGACTACTTCCCCGACTGGATCCGTCGCGCCTCGGTGGCCAAGGAGGGCGGCGAAGTGACGCATGTGGTCTGCGACGACACAGCGACCCTGGTGTATCTCGCCGGGCAGGCGTGCATCACCCCGCATCGCTGGCTGAGCCGCGCCGACCGGCCGCGCCGCCCCGACCGTCTTGTCTTCGACCTCGACCCGCCCGCCGACGACTTCGAGCCCGTGCGCCGCGCGGCTCACCGCCTGCGCGAACTGCTCGACGAGCTCGACCTCCCCTCCGGCCTGATGACCACGGGCTCACGGGGGCTGCACGTCGTCGTACCGCTGAACCGGCGCGATGACGCCGACGACGTGCTCGCGTTCGCCCGCACTGCCGCGCAGACTCTGGCGGCCCGGTACGAGCAGGAGCTGACGGTCGAGCCCCGCAAGGACGCCCGCAAGGGGCGCCTGTATCTGGATGTCGCGCGCAACGGCTACGCGCAGACCGTGGTCGCTCCGTTCGCCGTCCGGTCCAGGCCGGGCGCGCCCGTGGCCGTGCCGTTGGACTGGGGTGAACTGGACGCGCCCGATCTGACCGCCCGCCGCTGGACGGTGAAGGACCTCGGCGACCGCCTGGAGAAGGACCCCTGGGCGGGACTCGCGCGACGGGGGCGCGGCGTGACGGCGATGGCCCGGCGGCTGCGCGGCCTGGCGCGGGACGCGGCCCGTGCGCGGTGACGGCCGCTCAGGAGGTGGCTCTGTGCCGCCGTGTGCCGCGCAGGGCTTCGACGAGCTCCTCGCGGTTCATGGAGGAGCGGCCCGCGACCTCGGCGTCAGTGGCTCGTCGGTACAGCTCCGCCTTGGTCAGGGAGTCGAGCGGCGCACCCTTCTTCGACTTTCCGCCACCGGTCGTCGGCTTTCCGGAACCGGCGGACCGGCGGCGCTTGGCGGCGGCGTCGCGGATCTGGGTCGGCGGCGAAGCGCTGCCGTCGGCCCGCTTCTTGCCGCTGCCGCCGCGTCCCGAGGGCTTCTTCGCCCGGTCGACGCTCGCCCGTAGCGCGTCCATCAGGTCGACGACGTTGGTGGACTCGGCCGGGGGCTCCGCCTTCTCGACCGACTCGCCCGTGCGCTTGGCCTCGATGAGAGCCTTGACCTGCTCCTGGTAGGTGTCGTGGAAGTCTTCGGGCTTCCACTCGATGCGGAGCGTGTCGACGAGCTGGCGTGCCATCTTCAGCTCGCGGTCGGTGACCTTCGTCCTGCCCGGCAGATCGTCGATCTCGTCGCGCGGGTCACGGATCTCGTCCGCCCAGTGGAGGGTGTGCAGCGTCAGGAGACCGCTCTCGGCCTTCAGCGCGACCAGGTACTGGTGGTTGCGCATCACGAAGGTGGCGATCCCTGCCCTGTCCGCGTCGGTGAGCGCCTTCTCCAGGAGGGCGTAGACCTTCGTGTACTCCTTGCCCTTCGGGCCCAGGTAGTACGTCTTGTCGAAGAAGATCGGCTCGACGTCTTCGAGGTCGACGAACCCCGTGATCTCCAGTGTCTTGGAGCGCCCCGGGGCGATGTCGTCCAACTCGTCGGGCTCGACCAGGACGTACTCGTCACCCGCGTCGAAGGCCTTGACGATCTCGTCGAGCGGCACTTCCTCGCCGGTGCGTTCATTCACCCGCTTGTTGCGGACCCGGTCCGACGTGCCGCGCTGGAGCTGGTGGAAGCGGACGGTGTGGCTGTCCGTGGCCGTGAACATCTGGACGGGCAGGGACACGAGACCGAAGGTCAGCGTTCCGCTCCACACTGGTCGCGCCATGGCTGCCGGCCCCTTTCTGTCTCCACCCATGGCACCCCGGCGGAGGGGTTGCCGCATCCGGGCGCGGCCCGCACGAGATCCGGGCGCGGCCCGCACGAGATCCGAGTGCGGCCCGCACGAGGCCGCGCGTGTGCGGATCCGTGCTGTCACGGATCGATCAAGACACTGCTCAGGCCCTGAGCCGTTCCGGTCGTCTCCGAACGGCGTTCAGGGCGTGTGAGGTGAACCACAGATTCCGCCCGCGGGCCCGAAACGGTCAGAAGACGGAGCACGGGCGAGGCGAAACGGGCACGGCGGTTCTGGGGGTGATCCGCTTTCGGACACGGAGTGTGGTGCTTCGAATACTCACGAGTCAGGTGTCGCGGACGCGAACTGCCGTGGTTGATGCCAGGTGGTGAAGGGGTCGGGCATTCGCGGTGGCATATACGCGGGCGCGTTCACCGTGTCCGGCAACGTGCCCTATGCGCCAGTGGAGAAGTGTTGTTCTGCCTCCGATTGCCACATAAGGAGAGTCTGGTGCGGGCTGCACTCGCTCGGCTACTGTCGGGCCAGGCGCGAGGCCACGGGTATCGCGTTCGAACCGACCATGTGCCACCCATCCGCAGGCTGATTCGGTCTTCTCGGAGTACCACTCCCTCGGTCCTCCGTATCGATCCCTGCGACTGCACGGGGCCCGTATAAAAGGGGGATAAGAATCAGCTGGCCGCGACGTGGGGCCGGCGCTTGCGGGCATACCGCCTTGGCTGCCGTGTGAAGAACACGAGGGCTGTTCCTGTGCCCGAACTCAAGTCGCTGTTCTCATGAACGGCTTATGTCGTTCTCCAGCTATCAGCTGATGGGTCGTGAACTCCGACCGTCGCGAAATTAGATCCCGGCCGACGTCTCGTGGAGACGGCCGGGGGTTTGTACGGCACTCTTCCCTGCACCCTCACGGCCATTTCCGCGCCGGTCCTCTTTCTTGGTCCCGGCCACCTCCGCGCCCAGGCTCCGGCTCCGGCTCCGCGGCAGGGCGTGCTGCTCCGGGGCAACGTCGCCACGGTGCGAGGGTGCTCGGCCGGGTCGCTCCCGTGTCTCCCGGCCTGTGCCGGCCCTTCCTTGCTGGTCTCTACCCGCTTCGACCGGCCTCGGCGTGTGCGGTCGGCGAGCTGGTTCCCGCCCACTATTAATTCAGTGTTTCAAAGTGGTCTGCGCGAGGGCCGAATCTTGACGGGATCCGTATGGCCGGATCGTGACGAAGGAATGGCGTGTTGTTGATGCACGGGTGACGCCGCAATTCCATCCCTGCGGGCGCGAAGCCGCCCCTGCGCGATGGGGCAGAAGGTGCTGCGCGATAGGGCATGAGCTGCTTGGCAGCAGGGCAACGGGCGGGTTCGCTCCTCTCCGGGGCACGTCTATAGCCGGGTAAATTTTGGAAGTCCGTACGGTAAAGCCCGCGCGATGACGCGCCTCTGACCCGCGCCTTCACATGGCCTACGAGTGTTTTCCGCCGACGACAGACCGAAAATAGACCGCAGTTGACAATTTCTGGATAGCTGGCTTTGACTTGCGCTCGTTGTCGCGGCGATGTGGCCGAGAAAGCATCGAGCCGATTCAGGCCAACCATGCGTGTATCCCGTTCCAGTGGATTACTGACGAAGGCAGAGGCTGCCATGCGCTTATCAGAAGGGGTGTACACCGGCACTGTCGCCGTCATCGGGGCCGCGCCCGCGGCACCGATGCGGGCGGAGCGCGACCACGGTGTACTGGCCGAGCTGACCGGTATGACGCTGCCCGCGGACCGGACGGTGGAACTGGAGTCGGCGTGGGCGGCCTGTGAGGACGCGGGCATCGGCGCGGACGACCGGGCAGGCGTCGGCGTCTACATGGCCTCCGACACCGCCGACACCTCCGACACCGCCGACACGGCCCCGGCGGGCGAGTTGGCACGCGCGCTCGGCTTCCACGGCCCCTGCCGGACCGGACACGACCCGCTGACCGAAGCCGTCGCCGCCGTACGTTCCGGCGAGTGCGACGTGGCGCTGGTCGGGGCCGACGGCACCTTCGCCGTGCTCACGCGCTCGGACAGCACACGGACCGCGACCTTCGCCTACCTGCTCGACGCCGACCACGCATGGTCCGACGGCGTGCCCGCTTTGGTCGAGGCCGCGCTGGGATCGGGCCGGCCCCGGCCCGGCCGCGACGCGGCGGACGGCCCCGCCGTCCCGATCACCTTGTCGGCGCACAGCGACGACGCGCTGCGGGCGCGAGCCGCCGACCTGCACGCGCTGATCGAAGCCGAACCGGCCCTGCCGCTCGTCGACATCGCCTTCTCCCTCGCCACCACCCGGCCCGCTCTCGCCCGGCGCACCGCGCTGGTCGGCGGGGACCGCACGCGACTCGCCGATGAGCTGCTCGCCTTCAGCGAGGGACGAATACCCGCGCCGGGGCTCGCGGCCGGGAGGCCGGTGCGGGCCGCGGCGGACGACATCGCCCTGGTGTTCCCGGGCCACGGCCCGCAGTGGCTGGGCATGGCCGACGAACTCCTCGCCACGTCGCCGGTGTTCGCCGAGCAACTGCACGCATGCGCCGAGGCGTTGACGCCGTACGTCGACTGGCCCGTCCTCGACGTGCTGCGCGGCAGGGCGGACACGCCCTCCCTCGACCGACCGGACGTGGGACAGCCCGCGCTCTGGGCGATGATGGTGTCCCTGTCCGCGCTGTGGCGCTCCTGGGGCGTGCGGCCCGGCGCCGTGATCGGCTCCAGCGTCGGCGAGATCCCGGCCGCGACGGTCGCGGGCGCGCTGTCCGTCGAGGACGGCGCACGGGCCGTGGCCCTGTTCAGCCAAGCGCAGGTACACCTGCTCGAACGCGGCGTGATGCTCTCCGTCCTCGCGTCGGCCGACGACGTACGTGAGCGGCTCACCCGGTACGAGGATCTCGACCTGGCCGCCGTACACGCCCCCACCTCGGTCCTGGTCTCCGGCACCGAGGAGGCGGCCACCGAACTCCTCGCCGAACTGGCCGCCGACGGCGTCAGGGCCAGGAGCATCGCGATCCGTCTCGCCGCGCACGGCCGTCAGGTCGACTCCGTGCTCGACATGCTGCGCGCCGACCTCGCCCCGATCACCCCCCGCCCGACGGACGTGCCGATCTACACGGCCACCACGGGCGCCAGGATCGACCCGCTCACGCTCACCGCGGACCACTGGTGCCGCAACCTGCGCGGCACCGCGGACTTCGAGCGCGCCACGCGCGCCGTCCTGGCCGCCGGGCACCACCTGTTCCTCGAATCGAGCCCGCACCCGGTTCTCACCAGGTCCGTCCAGGAAACCGCCGAGGAAGCAGGCGTGGAGGCCGCCGTCGTCGGCACGCTGCGCAGGGAGCGGGGCGGCGCCGACCAGATGACCGCCGCGCTCGCCGAACTGCACGCGCACGGCGTGCTCCCCGACTGGCACGCGGTGTTCGAGGGCCGGGACGCGCGCGCGGTGCCGCTGCCCGCCTACCCGCTGCACGCGGCGCCCGCTGCCGCCCCCGCCCCGTCCTTCGCCGACCGCGTCGCCGCCGCCCCCGACCGCGCCGCGTTCCTCCTCGACCTGGTCCGCGCGCAGGTGGCCGCCACCGTCGGAGATGCCGCCCGGGAGGCCGAGCCCGCCGACGCGGACGCGCCGCTCCTCGAACTGGGCGTCGACTCGGCGGGCGCGGTGGCCCTGCGCAACCTGCTGAACGCGGCCACCGGACTGAACCTGCGGGTGTCGACGGTGTTCGACAACCCGACGTGCCGCGGCCTGGCCCGGCACATCGACCGCGTGCTGCTCGGCACCCCGGATGACGACGACGAGCCGCTCACCCCGACGGCCGTCGGCGACGACGAGCCGATCGCGATCGTGGCGATGAGCTGCCGCCTGCCCGGCGGCGTACGCAGCCCCGAGGACCTCTGGGAGCTGCTGTCCACCGGCGGCGACGGCATCACCGCGTTCCCCACCGACCGGGGCTGGGACCTGGACGGACGCTACGACGAGGACGCCGAGCGGGCGGGCGGCTACTACCAGCGCGAGGCCGGATTCCTGCACGACGCCCCGCAGTTCGACCCCGAGTTCTTCGGGATATCGCCGCGCGAGGCAGTGGCGATGGACCCGCAGCAGCGGCTGCTCCTGGAGATCGGCTGGGAGGCGATCGAGCGCGCCGGCATCGCACCGGCGACGCTGAGGGGCAGCCAGGCGGGCGTGTTCGTGGGCGCGATGACCATGGACTACGGGCCGCGGCTGCACGAGGCCCCTGCGGACCTCGAGGGCTATCTGCTCACCGGCAACACCGCGAGCGTCGCCTCCGGCAGGCTCTCCTACTCGTTCGGGTTCAACGGACCCGCCGTCACCCTCGACACGGCGTGCTCCTCGTCCCTGGCCGCCCTGCACCTGGCCGTGCAGTCGCTGCGGCGGGGCGAGTGCCCCGTCGCCCTGGCGGGCGGCGTCACGGTCATGCCGTCGCCGGGCATGTTCATGGAGTTCAGCAGGCAGCGCGCACTCGCCCCCGACGGCCGGTGCAAGGCGTTCTCTGCGAGCGCCGACGGGTTCGGCCTCGCCGAGGGCGCCACCATGGTGCTCCTGGAGCGGCTGTCCGACGCGCGCCGCAACGGCCACCCCGTACTCGCGCTGATCAAGGGCACCGCGATCAACCAGGACGGCGCGTCCAACGGACTCACCGCCCCCAGCGGCCCCGCACAGCGCAGGGTCATCCGGCAGGCGCTTGCCGACGCCGGCGTCCCGGCCGCCGAGGTCGACGCCGTCGAGGCACACGGCACCGGTACCCGGCTCGGCGACCCGATCGAGGCCGACGCCCTCCTTGCCACCTACGGCCGCGAGCACCCCGCCGACCGGCCGCTGCTCCTCGGCTCGGTGAAGTCCAACATCGGCCACACCCAGGCGGCTTCAGGCGTCGCGGGTCTGATCAAGATGGTCCTCGCGCTGCGGCACGGCGTACTGCCCCAGAGCCTGCACATCACCGAGCCCACCCCGCACGTGGACTGGACGTCGGGCGCCGTGTCGCTCGTCACCGAGACCATGCCGTGGCCCGAGGTCGAGCGGCCCAGGCGGGCCGGTGTGTCCTCGTTCGGCATCAGCGGCACCAACGCCCACGCGGTGCTGGAACAGGCACCCGACGACACCCCCACCGACCCGCAGCCGACGTCCGGGCCCGCCCCCTTGGTGCTGTCCGCGCGCACGGCGGACGCCCTGCGCGCCCACGCCGCCCAACTCGCCCCCGCGGCAGAGGCGCTGGCACCGGCCGACGCAGCCGATGCCTTGCTGTCACGGTCGGTGTTCGATCATCGGGCTGTGGTGGTGGCGGGTGGTGCGGATGCGTTGTCGGCGGTGGCTGGTG